>JAGDYV010000099.1:0-60188 GCA_049116495.1 Hyphomicrobiaceae bacterium
CCAGCCGGCATAGGTGACGACCAGTGCTATGGCGAAGCCACCCAGGGTCTCGATCAGGGGATTGACGCCAGCCTGAGTGCGCGCGATCCGATTGGATAATCGCTCGACGGCTTCGACCGCGCCGAACATCTTTCGCGTCATCACCGGTTCAAGCTGAAACGATTTGACGATGCGGATGCCCTGCGACGTTTCACGCATCGTTCCGATTATTGCGGCGAGAGAGGTCACCTCGCTGCGTGCGGCTTTCTGAACCCTCTTGACCATTTTGCGCAGCCCGATCGCTGCAAACGGTCCAACCAATAGGGCAATACCGGCGAGAACGGGATTCATTGCGATCATGACACCGACCAGAGAGATCAGCGTCATGAGATCCCGCCCAAGACTGACGGCGACCAGATTGAGCATATCGCGGGCCGCGTTGGCGGCGTACGTGATGCGCATCGTCAAATCACTTGATGGCAGCTGCTGATAAAAATCCGAGCCCATCAAGAGCATATGATTGTACATGCGCTTCTGCATGTTGGCGACAATGCTGTTGCCGATCCGGCTGAGAATCACCTCCTGGAAATACGTGGCAAGGCCTTTGCCAATAAAAATCACGATGATCGTCACGGGTACCCAGAACAGAGCCGTCTCGTCACGATCCACGAAGATGCGGTTGATGACATCCTTCATGATCCAGGCGCTCAGCGCCGTGGTGCCGGCTACGATCGCCATAAAAACAAAAGCGAGTGCATAGCGAGGCCAATAGGTGCGCCAGTTTTCGCGCACCAAACGCGTGATCACGGCAAGCGTCGTGTCGAGGTCCAACCGGTCGTCTGAACCGGCTCCCGGGGATTTGCGGTCGATCCATTGAATCAGTCGACGCAAAAGGCCGTTATTGATCTCAGCTGCCATGCCGCAAAGTACTCATAGCCAATGTCTCATAGGGCCATTCCAAGCACACGGCCCAAGCACACGGCCAAGCACAGGGCCCTGGCACACGGCCAAGGGCATGCAATCGTTCGCGCGGCCGCGCGGCAATCAGCGAGCGCCGCTTCGGGAGGGAGTCTCGACGTCTTATACAGAAGTCATCTTGGCGTGCAACGCCAAACTGGCGGCTGATTGTGCAGCAGTGGTGTATAACCAAATCTGGGTCAATTCAGTCGCTCATCATCGATCATTCATCTGCCAAAGTTGCTAGTTTGCCGCAGTTTGACGCGCAGACTCCGGGGGCGATCCCAAATTAACAAGATCGAAACCTAGGCGACGCAAGGATCAATTAGCAGCCGATAATTTATTTGGTGTTTCGGTTTCGAGCCGCCGCACTTTTGTCTTGCGGATGCGCGAAATACGGACCCGTTGAGTCTGCGTACGGCCGATGTAGGCGTCGAATCGGCTAGAAAATCAGTTTGCGCAAGAAGGGGACCGCATCAGCCCAAAAGCGCATCCGAGAGGATGCATCAAGGCGGATGCCGTGCCGCACCTTGTCCATCCGAAGTCTTTTTCGAAATGGGCGGCCAGCGAGCATTGATACCTAGAGGAAAGTTATTCAGATGACTGACTTCAATCTGAGCGGAATCAGTTGGAACAAGCCAACGCTCAAGTGGTCCTACACCGGCTCCAAGCCGACCGGGAGCGAGCCTAGTTTTCATACGGAAATCACGGAAGCTTTCGAGAAGTGGGATTCGGTCCTCAATATCGACTTTCAGGAGGCCACGACTCAGGCCGAGGCTGACATCGTTTTGACCTTTGGACCGATTGATGGAGCGTTCGGCACCGTCGGGCTCGCCAGTTCCACCTTCTCAGGTGGTTTCTTTGTTGGGCAATCCAAGATCACGTTTGATTCGGCCGAATCTTGGTCCTTTTCGTCGTCCGCTGATAGCTTCATATTCTCGGGTAGTGGTACATCGACGACCTTTTACGCGGTCGCGCTGCACGAAATCGGCCATACACTTGGTTTGGACCATCCGACAAATTCTTCCGTCATCATGTCGCCAACGATCCTGCCAAGCGTCACGGATCTGACCAGCTTTGATATTGCCGGCGGTCGGGCGATCTATGGCGCGGAAACCGGTCAGGTCGACCTCGACATCGCGACTGCAATCCAATTGAGCAGCAGTTCGGTCAAGCAGGGCGCCGATGTCACGGTCAGTTATCAGGTGGGCAACTTCGGTGGTGCCGACGCCGCCGCGTCAACGGCCGGCGTGTATTTGTCGACGGACAGTACGATCACAACCGGTGACACCTTGTTGGCGACGGATGCGGTCGCAGCCATTGCGGCCGGCGGCTCGGTCAACGACAGCGTAACGATTGCAACGGGCAGTATTGCGCCTGGCAATTACTTCATCGGTGTCATCCCAGATTCCAACAATCTGATTGCCGAAAGCAATGAAACCAACAATGCATCAGGCGCTTTGAATTTCAGCGTCGTATCGGCCACATCTGCAACGCTGACGACGACGCAAGTGAATGAAATCGTCAAATTGTACATTTCGTACTTCAGCCGCGCCCCGGAGCAAGACGGTCTGGATTTTCATAAAAACGCCGTCGTGGATGATCTCAATGCAGGTCAGACCTTCGCCGTCGCGCTGACGGAACGTGCTGAGAAATTCTTTGAGGCTGCGCTCATCCAGTCTGATTTTACCGGATATTCGGAAAGCCAGACTTCGGGCGATTTTGTCACAAAACTTTATTCAAACATCCTCGCCCGTCCAGGTATCGGCGGTGACGCACCGACTGATTCGGAAAAAAAGTTCTGGACCGATCAGATCGATGCCAACACGATCACGCGTGGTAATGTCGTGCAACGCTTCCTGAGCGACCAGGACATTCTCGTCAGCCAGGGGACACCTGAGGAAAAAGCCTCTGCAACTCAGGCAAAGGCGCTTTTTGACAATCGCGCTGCGGTCGGTATTGAGTTTGCAAAGCCAGAGAACTCAGCGGGATTGACGAATGCCGAAGCGTTCAACGCGGGCCGCGCCGCGCTCGATCTGGTAACGTCTGATCCAGCCAGCGTCGACCTTGCAATCGCGTCGTTTACGACGACGACCGAAATAGGCACGGTCTCGATTGGGATTGAGTATTCCAATCCTGTCACGTTCGACCATGATCCGGCACCCGTTGAACTGGCAGGTGTGCTCCCGGTATCGGACTATCCCGTCGAGGCTTAGAGCCCTTAAATTTGCAATAGGCTTCTTGGCCACCTTCTGTTGGAACACGCAATCGGATTGGTCTCAAAGAACCGCGACCTGCCGAAAATGGCAACGTACGCGTGGTTTGAGAATTTCAATGCCGTTTGTCGTGCAGCTACTCGGCCAGCAGGATCGTCAATTAGAGCTTTTCGAGAAACATGCTGAAGGATGTCCACTTCATCCCGTCCTGCTCCAGCACAATATGCGGGCTCCTGATCGAGAACTCTGACGGTATTGTCGTGGGATAATCCAGTAGAGATTGTGAGATTCGGTAATCCGGCTCACCGCCCACGAGTTTGAAACCGTTGGGCTCGAAGAATATCTCATGCATTTCTTCAAATGAAAAATATTCAGGATGAGTGTGCCCCTCGGTTAGAATGAGTTCGGTAATACAGCAATAAATTCCACCTGGTTTTAGGACCCGCGCAGTTTCCGCCAGGCTGCGGCGTTGCGTGTCACGCGATCCGAAGTGTTCGATGGAAGACAAGCAGAAAGCAAAGTCAAAGCTCTCATCATCAAAATCGAGCTTGTCGCCCGGCATGGCCATAACTTGCAAATGGTCGCGTCGGTAGGAAAAAGGAGCAAAGGCGTCTGGATTTGTCAGCATCACGGGCGTTCCCTCGTGATCCGGATTGTCATAAAGGTCTGTCGCGACCATTTTTTTGATGAGATTGGCATAATAGAATAGCGGTGGTTCCGAGCCGGCGCCAATGGCCAAGGCTTGGGCATTTTCGTTGACCACCCCTAGGCGCTCCAAACCCTCCAAGGCTATGCCATATTCCCATCCCTTGCGGTGAATACAAATTGGTTGCCACAATTCCCGCATCAGATCGGTTAGTCGGGTTCCCGGTTCCCAGTCTGCCAAATCGGGCAGACGGTTGAGCGAGGGTCGCTCCATCTGGCGAAGCTCATTATCTGGCAACACGATGATTTCCGGTCGGATACGGCCGGACCCTGAACCGGGGTTGGATGGCGTCAGCTGCCCGGCATGTCGTGCATCTCGATCGGTTTGCGGTCGCTTATTTTTGAAATAGTTGAGCAATTTGCACGTCCTTGTTGGTTGTCAGTCGCAAGCCGTAGCATCGGTGATAATAGTGGTCGTGCCATGCGTGAATGCCGCACGTTCCAGCAGCTGGATGGGATTCCAATCAGAGGCGGATCTCATTCATGCGATACCTTGAAGCTGAACTGGGTTGGAGCCGATGATCATCCGATTGATTTGGCCGATGAAACGGCCTCAACGTGCCAATGCGATATCGCAGAACATATTTTCTTGAAGCGCAAACCCGATGACGCGCCAATCCGATGCCACGACGAGTTCATTGACTGCCTGCACGACCCCGTAGGGCTCATTGAGCAAATGATCGTGCATGATGTAGTCGTTGAAAATTAGAATGCCGTCACGTTTAATGGCATTTGCAGCAAGTAGACTGTCTTGTTTCACATCATCGTACGTGTGGTTTGCGTCGACGTAGATGAGATCAAAAGTTTCGGGAGCGTAGGTTGCTAGTCTGTCATGGCTTAGTCCGCGCTCAACGACGATGTCAGTAGATTTGGCGCTGAATCGATGACGATAAAAATCCTCGTGTGTCATACCCTTGAAAAGGACTTCCGACGGGATACCCCAGTGCGACGGGTGAAGGTGCATTTCAAAGGTATCGAAGGCGACGAATTTGCTCGGAGCGAGGGTGTCGAGAATGAACTCCGAAAAGTCGCCATGCGCGACCCCGATTTCCGCGATGACGCCCCCGCGCTTTGATTGCGTCATCTGTGCGAGCATGTCGTGGCGTGTGGCGAAGAGGCGCGCGCCTTCGACATGCTTTTGCTCAAGAATTGCAACCATAACTGCTCCAATGCGTTGATGACGGAAACATCGGCATCGATACGGCTTAAACCGCACCGATGCCGGTAATTTTTGCAAGCTCTTTCAGTGTGAGCGCTTCTAGTGTCTTGCTCGTGAAATTGCTCACGTACGATTTTGACATTTCATCAAACTGGCTGACGCTGGTTGGACCACGGTCGAGCGGCAGCGTCGGAGAGCTGGTGCTGTCCAGGCCGTCGCGAATGCCGGCCAGGAGCCGTTTGAGCGCATCGCTGAGCGCATCGACATCGCCAGTTGCCACCAGACAACCGAGCCCATCGACAATATTGGACATGTTGCCGGACTTGTAGCCGATCGGGACACAACCCGCGCGAAGAGCCTCGACGACGGGGACGCAGAACCCCTCATGGAAGGTCGGTATCAAAAGCACATGGGCTTCGTGATAGAGCCTTTGCAGCGCACCGTCGTCAGCCGTGCCGCAGAACGTGACGCGGTCTTGAAGATCGAGCTTGTCGACCAACTCCCTGCACTTTTGAATATAGCTCTCGTCGGAAAAGGCGAGGTTGCCAACGATTGACAATCGTATGGGCGGGGCATCTGCAACCGCGGCGCGACCCAGCGCCTCGATGCCGTCGAGCAGGCCTTTTGCTGGCACAGCACGTCCGACAAAGACAATTTCGATCGGTGAGCGGGGCTTGTCCCGGAGCGCACGTGGCTCCGGCGTATCCACCACGAGTGGCACAATCTCGATTTTTGCCGGGTCAATGTCATGGGCGACCAAGACGTCGGCATTGGTCTGGCTGACGGACCAGATCCGGTCTGCATGCTGTAGATTGTGAAGCTGACGGAACGAACGCTCAATAAGCGGTACATCGTTTTCCTTGACCAGCTCTACAGGCGTGATGTTGTGAAAATGAACGACCTGCTTGGCGCGGCTGTTGCCGACCAGGACAGCATCGAGAAGTGGGTGATAAATCCCGAAATTGTAAATGATCACATCGGCTGCCCGAAAGACGGGATCGAGCAGCAGGGCACCGGCGTTAGGCACGAGCCGTGCAGGAATGTCGGGAAGCTCATTGTGAGCAGTAATGAAATCAACATGCAAATGTGACTGCTCTTTGAGCATGAAGTACATGTTGCGCGCCGTATTCGATATGGCGTCATACTGAACCGCAATGGGCGAGATGATCAGTATTCTGGGTTTGTCTTGCGCATCCATCAAACACTGCCTGCAGCACTTAGTTGTGGTTGCCGTTCGCTGCCCGCAGCGGGCGAAGGTCGCTTCATCGTGGCAAGAAATGCCGCGACGGCTTCAGTCATACGTTGTGCGGTAAAGTGTTGCTCGTAGCGGCGACGGCCGGCTTTCCCCAATCGCTCACGCACGCCTGCGTCTGAGATCAGTTTTTCAAGGCATGATGCAAGCGAGGCGGCGTCACCGGGCTCGGCGAGCAGGCCGGTTTCATTGTCGATAATGATTTCAGGCATACCGCCTGCACGGCAACCGATCGTCGGTTTTGCAAACATCATCGCTTCAACAAAAATCAGCCCGAAAGATTCGAAACGTGACGGCGCAACAAAGACGTCGCAGGATCGATAGAACCCTCTGAGTTGCTCGTTGTCGACTTCACCATGGAATTGGACGCGTTCAAGCGCAGAAACCGGCACACCTGATTCCTCGAAGGCTTTCCTGTAGGTCGTGCCGTCAGCGTTCTCCAAGGTGTCATTGCCAACAACATCAACATGCATGGTCGGATGCTTTGCAAGGAGCTCGGGCAACGCTTCCAGAAAGACATCGATGCCCTTGCGCGCTTCCAGCCGACCAACAAAAAGCACGCGAACATGGTCCCCTGTTATCTCGTCCGGCATCTTGCAGGGAAGCGCCGCAAAATCTTCGAGCCCGAGTGGGATCATCTTGGTACGATCTTGAAAACGGATGTCGTAGGCTTGTTCGATCTCGTCTGCGATCGACTGACTGATCGCGTGCAGCGCTTGCGATCGATTGAGGAGTTCGGCTTCAACCTCAAGCATCGGTTCAACGAAGTCAGATTTGAAGTTGGGTTCTTCAAGTCGATGCTGATTGCTATTGAGCCAGAATTTGAGCGTTGTCTGCAGGCTGACCACCAGCGGGAAGCGACCATCTCGCAAGACCGCTATGCCCTCCGTGTCCCAAAGAGGCGCATAGACGCAGGTAATTTCCCGGCGTTGCGCGATCAGCTCCAACTCAGAAAGCATCGTCGAGCTGTGCGCCCAGATCGCCGCGGGGATAGAGTGGCCCGACGTCGTCGGGTCGGGTGCCGTGCTCGGTGCGGAAATAACCTTGCGATGAACCCAGACGTCGTCTTCGAGATCAACGCTGTCATGGTTTGCGCCACGCGTCAGGACATGTACCTGATGTCCCAGTTGGGCCAAACCGCTAGCGAGTTGATGAATGTAGCGGCCGACGCCGCCGACGGTGTTGGGCGGATATTCCTGACTGAGGAAACAGAAGGTTTGTTTCTCATTTGGCGGTGACAGTGTTTCGAACGGCCTGAAGGGCGCGGTGTCCAAGTCGTTGGAGGGCACGGCGAGCAGCTTGCGCTGGCCGGCCAGCCCGCGTTGTAGTCCGTCGACCCAGGCCCGATCGATTTCCTTCGCGAACGCGTCGCGGGCGCCGGATTCTAACTGACCGGCGCCGATTGCCCACTCCATATCCACCCGGAGCTGTTCAATAAATTCCAGGCACTCCCTCAGCACCTCGGAAACCGTGTGATAGTCGCGACCGTTCACAAGGCCGTAGTAGATTTTGTTCTTGACCACCGGATACCACGAACGAAGCACGCGCCGCTCGTTGCGAATGGAACTTGGCATGAATTTGTGATGGACGAACGCGCAACTCAGCTGACTGATGCGCCAGCCATCGTCGATAACCCGGCATTGAACATCGGTCTCGTCCAGAAAATACTCGTACTCTTCATCGAAGCCGCCGACATCGAGGAGTGCCTGGCGTCGAAACGTGCTGTTGGCGCCCAGTAGGTGTGGAAAATTGGCTGAGAATGGAAAGTTGTATTCGGGCGCTGGGCGTTCCCAATCCAGTTTCGCGCGCCCCAGTCGATCTGTCGTTCCAAAACGATACTGATAGGTAGCGCCGGTGTGATCATGGACAAAGCCGCCGGCCGCGCCGACACCCGGATCACTGTAGGCGTCGAGTATCTGATCAAGCCATTCCGGCTCCGGGATGGCGTCATCGTCCAGAAATGCGATGATGTCACCTGCGGCAAGGCGAATGCCTATGTTGCGGGATTGCGATAGATTGCGTTCCGGGCAGGCCCTGACCTTGATCGGATAGGCGCAGTTTTCAAGCAACTCGCGCGTGCCGTCCGGTGTTGGTCCATAGACAACACAGACTTCGAAGTTTTTGTAATCAAGCTGACGAAGGCTCCGCAGCGTGTTTTCGAGGCTGCGGACGCGATTATCCGTGCAAATGACTATCGATACTTGGAGGGTCACGGCGCCCGTCTCTATCATCTGTTGGCGTGTCGAAAGCAGATTGTCTTTCGGCTTCTATTTCAAACTCGTAGCATTTTCCATTGCGTCGCCCTTTGGCAGGCACGTCGATGTTCGAGAACCCGCCTTCGGCCAGCAGCTTTTGAAGGCTATCGGGCGTCAGCAGATTGAAGTGAAAATCGCCGTCGTATTCCTGGGCGCCGAACAGGACCTCACGAAACTCTTCAAATGGATAGTTGCCCTGCGCGTACTGCTCGAGCATGGCCTCCCCGTCGGGAACGATCGCGCGGAATTTGCCACCAGGTGCCAAAACCGATCGCCAATGCGGGAGCAACCCGCGGCGCAGTTGTTCTTCAGGAAAATGCTCAAGTACGTGCGCGGAGAAAAGTTCTTGAACGCTGTCTGGCTCGAAGGGCAGGCCACCGACATCGGCGACGACGTCCACACCAGGAAGATCCCGCATGTCAACGTTGATGTAGCCATCCAGAGGGATATGGCCGCAGCCGATATTTACGCGCAGGTTTCCGCTTCGTTTGGCTTCTTCGAGCTTATCCGGATTTAAGATGCGCGCTTCCGTTGGCACTGTTGCTGTCTCGCGCGGACCGGACGCAAATTTCATTTCGTAAAACAACTCGCGTCGCACAAACTCCATGCGCTCCCACAGCTCCCGGATCGAGTCGCCGTGTTGCCCCATTTCCGCGCGCTGGTTTGCCAATTCCTGGCTCTGGTTGGACAGCTCCTTGCGCTGCTTCGCCATTTCATGCCCAAAGGCGCCAACTGTGGAAACGGCATTCAGGAAGGCCGGTAGATGCTCGTGCCAACTATTATACACGGCATCGATACGTTTCAGTCGCTTGCGCGTTGACGATCTGCGGACTTTCTTGCTCAGGCGTTTTACCGAGCCAGCCAAGCGGCTCGCAGTATCCTGGATTTTGTCGTTGATACGCATAAAAATATCCGGGCCCGCTGCCTAACTATCTCAGTTGCCGACTTCTTGTCGCTGCCAGCTTCCGCTCCCGAGCCAGCTTCCGCCCCGCGAGATTGACGGCGTTGTGTATTATGTGGCGCATAGAGTTACAACGGATAATTTGCATGCACCAGCTCTAAAGCCGTGCATTGGCTGCACGGTTTGTGTGTCGCACCGCCGGCCGCAACCGCCAAGCGTAATGATCTGATCGGCAGATACTTTATCTGACCCGTTCTTTTCGACCATCGGGATAGGTAATCGAGAGCCCGCCCCAGCGACGCTTCGTGATCTCATAATTGACCTTCGGATCATAGCGGTCGCCGGTCAATTTCAAGTTCTCCATGTTCAGCTTTCCGATTGCCGTCAGGACGGAATAGGACGAGACGATGAAGGTCCGATAGTTGGACGTTAGGCTGACTTGCGCATTGACCAACGCGTCGGCAGCGTTCAGCACTTCCGCCACCGTGCGTTGGCCGAAGCGCTCTTCCTTTCGCACACCGCTCAACGATTTCTTGTTCTCGTTGACCTGCAGCTGGATGCTGCGCCTTTGCGCCTTGGCCACCTGCATTTGCGCCCAAGCTTGCTCGATGTTTGCGGTAACCTGCAGGCGAACCTGGCTAACATTCTGTAATCGAGAGATTTTTGTATGTTTGGCTTGCCGAACACGCGCTTCGACTTCACCGCCTGTGTAGATCGGAATGTTCACGCGCCCTTGAGCAATGAAAGTGTCCGATCGGTCGGTGAATGTGCTTGGATCGTAGTCGCGTGAATAGTCCATTTGGAGTTGGGCATTGGGGAGCAACTCACCGCGGATGGCCTGAAGGTTATGCTCGGCGACGCGGACCTCTTCCAGCGCGGCGACAATTTCCGGATGATACTTCCGACCTATGCTGACGGCAGCTTTCAGGCTGCGGGGGAGCTTGAGCAGTTGGCGGGCCGGTATTTCCAATCCCGATGGCGGGTGACCGACCAGGCGTTCGAAATTGGCACGGCTGATGCGCAAGCTACCTTGTGCTGCCTGCAGGCGAGTAAGGGCCGCTGCCCGTCGCGCGATCGATTGCGAAAGGTCCGTCCGTGTAACTTGGCCTTCCGACTTGCGGCGCCGGGTCGCGGCAACCTCACCGGTGATGTAATTCAGATGCTTTTGTTGAATGCGAACGATTGTTTCGTCGCGCAGAACATCGACATAGACACCAATGGTCTCGAGCAGCACTTCCTGCTCCAGGCTGAGAAGTGATGCGCGTCCAGAACGCACGCCGGCTTTTGCCGATTTCACTCGATTGGCTGTTTGGAAGCCGTTGAACAAGGATTGGACAGCCGTGACGCCATAGCCGCGCGGGTGTGTGGTGCCGTTCGTGCCCAGCGACCGCGGCTTGTTCTTCTGCGTTTGATAGCCGATATCCGCGCCGGCCGTAATCGACGGGCGATATTCGGAGTTGGCGCGGGCAACATTTTCATCCAGCGCTCGCAGACTGGCGCGCGCTGCCAAGATCCTCGGATTGTTACGGTAGACGCTGACTAATGTCTGTTCCAACGTCTCTGCGTGCGCAGCAGACGGCAGACCGACAGCGGCGGCGAGCAGCCACCAAAACCATACACTACGCAACACACACACTCCTGAACTGCAAATGTCGTAAAAAATGTTGATAAGCAGAGGAAAAGGCGACTTACATCTCAGAGACCTGTCAGATCGATCGGCATAAAGATCATATATATTAGGTGTTTGGAAGGCTCGATGGCCGACCTGCCGGCAATGTCGTTCCGAGTGTGTCGCATTGTCAACAATTCTGTTGGCTTGCTCAGATTTGGTTGTGTATGAACCTGAATTCGCGTTAAAAGTGAGGCGACGCCAATCGTCTTGGATTACCATCGATTTGGCGTTGCGCGGAAAGCCAATCTGTTCTCAATATCGTCAAAGCTAAACCCAAAATCGTCGTTTTTGGTGGGTTGTGTACATGTTGCGCAGAATAGATGCGTTGTTGTTACGTGTGATTTTTTCCGAGTGTTAGAGGGCTTTGGCGTTGGCTAATCCTAAGAAGCAGAAAAAGGTTGCTCAAAAGAGCCCGCTCGCGCGCGGTGTGAGCATGACCGTGCCTGCATTTTCCACGGCGATTGTCTTCAGCTTCTTCATCAATTTGCTGATGTTTGTCAGCCCGTTGTACATGTTGCAAATTTACGATCGTGTGTTGTCCAGCCGAAGTGAGACGACGCTGATCGGGATCTCAATTTTGGCAGCGATATTGATCGCTGTGTATGCCATTTTGGAAATGCTGAGATCGCGGGTTCTGGTTCGAGCCGGCATTGTGTTCGATCGAGAAATCTCGGAGCCGACGTTTGACGCGGTGCATGCCGGCCGCATGAAGAGACCCGGCGCCGGCCACGAACAATGCTTGCGCGACGTCGACACGCTGCGCGGTTTTTTAACGGGATCGGGCTTGATTGCGCTGTGCGACGCGCCGTGGTTTCCGATCTTCGTCGCAGGCGCTTTCATTCTGCATCCCTGGTACGGCTATCTGGTGCTGGCCGGCAGTGTCGTGATGCTCGTGCTGACATTGATCAATGAGTTGTTGACCCGAAAAACGCTGGGCACGGCCACGCTGCAGGCATCGCAAGCCAACCAGAGCGCGCAGGCCACCTTCAGAAACGGTGATGTCTTGCAAGCCATGGGCATGCTTGGCGCACTGCGTACTAAGTGGTCGAAGGAGCATAACTCTGCACTGGCGCTACAGGCGACGGCAAGTGACAGTGCCGGATCGGTTCTGGCAACCACCAAGTTCTTCCGTATGTTCATGCAGATTGCCGTTCTCGGCATTGGTGCCTACTTGGCAATCCAAAATGAGATCACGCCAGGCGCGATTATTGCCGGCTCTATTCTTATGGGCCGTGCCATGCAGCCGATCGAGCAGGCCGTGTCAAACTGGAAAGGTTTTATCGCTGCACGAGGTGCCTATCAGCGCATCGTCAAGCTTTATGAAGAGATAGGCTCGGAGGAGCCGCGCATGAAGCTGCCACCACCTGCTGGCAACCTGAGCCTTGAGGGTGTGGTCGCGGCACCACCCGGTACCGCAAGTCCAATTATCAAGGGGGTTACATTTTCTCTCGAGGCCGGAGAAGTGCTTGGTGTCGTCGGCCCCAATGCAGCGGGCAAATCAAGCTTGGCGCGTGTTTTGGTCGGCGTATGGCCTGTTCTGGCGGGTTCCGTGCGTTTGGATGGTTCCGATCTGGCGCACTGGGACCCGGCTTTGCTTGGGCCTCATCTTGGCTATCTGCCGCAAGACGTCGAGTTGTTCTCTGGAACCGTTGCGCAAAACATTGCTCGCCAAATTACCACGGAAGAAGGTGAGGTTGACGAAGCCGCTGTCATCGCCGCCGCGCAACTGTCGGGCTGCTATGATATGATTCAGCAGCTGCCAGAAGGCTTTAACACGGAAATCGGAGAGGCGGGGCAGGTTCTTTCGGGCGGTCAGCGACAACGTGTTGGGCTGGCACGAGCGCTATTCGGACGTCCGGCGCTGGTCGTGCTGGATGAGCCGAACGCGAGCTTGGATACGATCGGCGAAGCAGCACTGGTCCGGGCCGTCCAATCGTTCAAGCAACAAGGGACAACGTGTGTGATTATTACGCACAAAATGAACCTGCTCGGCGTTTGCGACAAGATCCTGCTCATGAATGAAGGAAAGGCACAGGCCTTTGGCGAGCGCAACGAGGTCCTCAGCCAGTTGAGTGGCCCAAGGGTCGTCAAGTCGGATAACCCAACGGAAGTGCCTGCGGTCGCGGCGCCAGCACCAGCCAATTAGCCCGTAACGCTTGCTCAATTCAGTCGTTTCA
Source organism: Hyphomicrobiaceae bacterium (assembly GCA_049116495.1). Classification (GTDB taxonomy): domain Bacteria; phylum Pseudomonadota; class Alphaproteobacteria; order Rhizobiales; family Hyphomicrobiaceae; genus CAJQQK01. The sequence goes on from JAGDYV010000099.1 coordinate 13,274, forward strand.
TGAAAAGATTGATAGTCTGATGTCAAAAAAGCCCAATGAAAATCTACCGATGAACTGGCGGCCTTTCGCCTTGGCCGGTTATCTGACGATCTTTCTGACATTCGGCGTCGCGGGTGGATGGGCTGCGGTCACGATGATCGATCGGGCGATCGTCGCCCAGGCAACCGTATCGCTGGAGACCAATCGTAAGGTGGTGCAACACTACGAGGGCGGGATCGTCCAAGAGATATTGGTCAAGGAAGGCGATCAAATCGAAACCGGCCAAGTCGTCGTGCGCCTGCAGCAGGTGCAGGCCAAGGCCAATAAAGCGCTGCTCGAAGCTCAATTGATGAGCCGTCGCACGATAGAGGCCCGTCTGCAGGCCGAACGCGAAGATGCAAACGAAATCAAGTGGCCGGAAGACATTAAAAAGCGTCAGACACGACCAGGTGTCGCGCGGGTTATGGCGGATCAAACCAACCAGTTCCAAGAGCGGCGATCAGCGCTCAAAGGCCAGGTGGCCGTTCTGAAATCGCGTATCGAGCAGCTCAAGAATGGTATCCAGGGGCTGGAGCTGGAGCAGCGCGCGACCAAGGAACAGGTGAGTTATATCAATCGCGAACTCGAAGGAATGCGTCGTCTGCGCGAGGATGATTTGATCCCCATTACGCGATTGTACTCGATGGAGCGCGAGCGCACGCGATTGGAAGGCGCGATAGGGCGCGCTGCTGCCGATATCGCGAAATCCAAGGCGCAAATATCCGAGACGGAAATCCAAATCGCGCAACTGAAGAAGCAGCGCCAGGAGGAGGTGTCCGGTCAATTGGCCGAAATCCGTCAAGGTATCACGGATCATCGAGAAAAGCTGACCGTCGCCCAGGACGTCCTCAAACGCATTGATATCGTCAGTCCGCGTTCGGGATCCGTTCAAAATCTCAAGGTGGCGGCGCGCGGACAGGTCATTCGCTCCGGCGAGCCGTTGATGGAGATTGTGCCGGATAGTGAGCCCTTTGTGGTGCACGCAAAATTTGCGCCTGAGGATATTGATGGTGTGCAGGCGGGACAAACTGTCGAGATCCGCTTCATTTCCTTCGATATGCGCAATACGCCCGTTATTCTCGGGAAGTTGGAGACCGTGTCGCACGACAGCCTGGTCGATGAATCAACGCGTCTGCCCTACTTTCTGGGCGTGATATCGATTGCACGCACGAAAATTCCGGAAGACATGCGCAAGCGCCTGCGATCAGGGATGCCGGCCCAGGTCATTGCCGCTGCCGGTGAACGTACGGTTTTGAATTACATTGTATCACCGCTGCTGAATTCTTTGCGCACCGCATTTAAAGAGCGCTAATCGCATGACGCCAGGCGGCATGATTTGTCGTCACCACACACGGCTCAGCGAGACGTCAAGTCATCGCGCGTGCGTAGGTGACGATTCGGCTCCGGACCGATAAAGTTGAGCCAATGTCATGCGCTTTGCGGCAGAATTTGTTGCCGTTGAGTGACAGATTACCCCAAGATTGGAACGAAATCGGAGGTGGACGTTGCATTGGCGCCGAATAGACGGCGTGCGCTTGTCACGTGAAAAATGTTAGCTATACTATACAGTAGTAGCTATCATTGACAGGCTGTCACTACCGGAAAGCACACGCTATGAGCAATCAAAATACGGCCCTAGAACGGCAATCGGATGCAGTGGCAAGTTTGCGGCGTGATGTTGGGCTTTGGTTGCGCGATGAACGCAAGCGCGCTGGTTATTCGCAAACCGACTTGGCCAAGAAACTTGGCCTCGACTACTACACGTTTATCTCTCAAATCGAAAACGGTCGCGGCCGAATTCCATCCAGCCGCTATGCTGACTGGGCCGATGCGCTGAATTTATCGCGGCGAGAGTTTGCGCTGCGCATGGTCAAGTATTACGATCCTCATACATACGAGCTCATTACCGGTACCGACGACTGATTGCTGATGCGCGGAGCCATTTATGACTGTTATCTCTTTTAGCGAGCGGCTTCGTAAAGCGCCGCCGCCCGCTCGGCTGGATTGGTCGAACCAGGAAATCGCTGATTTTTATCACGCCCAGCAAGTGTTGCGCAGCCAGGGTGTGGGTGTCGGAATTGACCGAGGGCTGACCGATATCGGGGAGCCGTGGTTGGTGCTCTTCGACGACGAAACCCAGGATGTCTACGTTCATATCGCGCGGATTGACGGGCGCTGCATACTGAGATCGGACGCTTTGGGCCTGAAGGTCGAAGCTGACACGGTTGCCGAGTTGATCGCGTCCTTCGATACATCTATTCGCGCGCTGGTACGCAGCCGCACGGACGAAGTGTCGAATGTCGTCCTTCATCCGACAGCGCGGATTATTCTGTCGCTGGCCTTGTTGATCCTGCTCCTCAAGTTCGACGGTCAGAACGCCGCGATCGCCGAAGAGCAAAGCACGGATGCGGTTCTGGAATCAGATGACGGCACTGTCGCCGTCGACGCGGAAGCGGAGTTGACTGCGGAAACGCAAGTCGCGTCGTCGACAATGTCTGATGCCGAAGCGGCCCGCCGTGCCGATATCATCAGTCGCGCCCAGGCATTCCTCGCGCGCGCCGCCGATGCCATGCCGGTCGATGCGCCAACCGCGATGGCCGGTGCAGCGCAACTCATGCTGCTGGCCGCAATGAGCGATTTGGAGGCGGCGGAAAATCGCACCGAACAAACCGAGCAGGATGGCGACCGCTCGGCATTGGACGCAACGCTGATCCTCGACAACGGCGAGCGAGGCGATGTCGCCGATGAAGTCGAACAAACCGCGGTGCTGGAAGCGCGGTTGGCGGATGCCATCGCCGATCAACACACCCGTGGTGATGCACTCCATAACGTCCTTGATGTGTATCGGCCGGCGGAAGCTGGATCGGACGATATCCCAAGCGACTCGTATGAGCTGGCCGCGCGCGATGCGGCGAAGTCCGCACAACGCGATGAAGCGCTCGCGCGAGAGGCCGAAACCGGTGTCAAGCAGTTGCCGCTCAAGGAGGGCGCCGACGAAGCGGAGACGCGTGCCGGCACCGATGAGGAAGCGTTCAACGAGATTGACGCCGAGCCGGAACCGGAAGTGGCGATTATTGCTGGAGAACCTCTGGCGACCGACGCAGACCTCGGTCAGTTTCTGACGGAAGACTCAAGTGCGCTGGTCAATACGGCGTTCACATCCAGCGATAACACACTGGAAGCGGCGGGTGACGGGGGCGCCAGCCTGGATATCTCGTCCGATACGACCAATGCGCTGGAGACCAAACCTGGCGCGCAAACCGTCAGCAGTCTGGATCTCGCCTTCGAGGCGCAGAAGGCTGTGATGGATATTATCGATCCGGCCGCCTTCAACCTGGTCATTCATGATAACGCTACGCCCGATAACGGTGGCATCAGCGCCCCCAACACGGACGGCCTGGGGCTGGGCAATGGCAGCCCGACGCCGTCGATCGACGTGGCGCTGTCGTCGCTCGACAGTCTGCTCAAGCTGGCCAGCTTCGTGCAGCGCACGGATGTGCGCACCGACAATGTCGGTCAAACGCTGCAGACAACGTTGGCGACATTTGAAGGCGCTGAAGTGGAATTCTCCGGCGGCAATGTGCTGATCGAGCAGGCCGGTGCCGACGACGCCGACCCGACCGATCTGGGTGTCTGGGTCAATACGCTCTCTGATGAAAGCCAAATTATTATCGTCGGCCAGGCTGCGGCCGTCGATGGGCTGCAAAGCGCCGTCCTGTCTTAGAGCGTGACTGCGGCCTTCTGAAGGACGCCAGCTTCGTCTTCGCTTGTTGGCTTGAACCGGATCAAAGCGCAGAAGTTTTTCGCTTAAGATCAATAGGATGCGGAGATATCTGGCGGGCCGAAGAGCGCTTCGATACTGGCACTCATCTCCTCGGAACGGGCGTATATTAACCAAACGCACATCACGCCGAGCCACCGCGTCCTATAGGTTACAATTGTGTCTATTTTGCCATCTTAACTTATAGATTAATATTTCATTAACCTTTTTTCTTGTTTGTCCACCGAAAATTTACTATAAAGCAAATGCTGTAGTGCTGCCGATGCGATCTTTGGAGGGATTAGCGGCACCAGCAAATCAGTGGGGACTGTGAGGACAGTCGCCGGTGCATTTTAAGCCGGTGGCTGATGGTAAAGGGACCTCAAAGAGCGCGTGAAAAGTACAGTAAATACTGCCATTGCGTTGTTCATTTTGAGGCAAGTTTAGTAGGAAAGTTTTGTCATGGTAGACGTTCTAACAGACAGCCAGCTCGACGCGCTGACTGAGCTCTACATCGCGTATTTCTGCCGCGCACCGGAAAATGACGGATTGTCGTTCCATACGGATGCGGTGCTTGAACAACTCAACGGCACCCCGCCCAAGACATTCGAAGAAGCGCTCGCCGAGCGCGCTAATCAGTTCTACGATGATGCGGTGGCGCAGCCGGAATTTACCGGGTACTCGACCAGCCTGACGGCTGCAGAGTTTGTTACGAAACTTTATGCAAACGTTCTCGCCCGAGAAGCCGGCGGCGTTGGCGGTCCCGCACCAACTGATGCGGAAGTGGCGTTCTGGTCCGTAAAGATCGAAGGCGGCGAACTCACGCGCGGTGAAGTCGTTCAGAGATTCCTGGCTGATCAAGACATCTTGCTGACTTCTGGCACGCCGGAGGAGCAGGCGCTGGCGGCTGATGCATTGGCGCTGTTCGAGAACCGTGTCGAGGTCGCGCGCGAATTTGCGCTTCCTGAAAATTCAGCCGGATTGCTGGGCGAAGAAGCAGTTATAGCTGGCAAGTCAGCATTGGCATTGGTGACACCGGATCCGGCGACCGTCCCTCTGGCGATTGCGACGTTCACTGGTGGTCCGAGCGGCGACACCTTCATTCTCACTGACAGCATCGATCTCCTCACGGGCACGTCCAAAGATGACACGTTCTTGGCTGAAGCGGATGCCCACAATGCACTCGACAATGTGGACGGCGGCGCAGGTGTCGACACCGCTCAGTTTATCGCACAGGGCAATGGGCCAGACATTAGCGGAACTTTCAGCAACATCGAAATGTTCAAGATCGAAACGACCGGTCCTGGCGGAGCGGCCGATTTCGATGCTGCAAAGACGACCGGCGCCGAGGCCATCTATTTGGCGGGAGGTAATCGAAATCTAGATGTAGTCAACATCGGCAACGACGTCATACTTGGGCTCGCCACCGACAGGAAATTGCGTGCCGAATTCGATGCCGACGTGCTGGGCAAGGACGCTACGATAAGAACGGCCGTCGACGGTGCCGACGACGAGATTGAGGTTCGTACGGACGGAGACGATACTATTATCGGCCTCGATGTCGACGTTAAGAGCGACTCTGTTCTCGACATCGACTTTGATGATGGGAATGGAAGCAACTCGGATCTGGAAACGATCACAGTCCACGGGATGGGCGATCTAGAACTAGATGATACCGGCGGTGAATTTAATACGGTTGAATCGATTAATGCGTCCGGTCTTACAGGTGGTTTGTCCATTAATATGGGTGCCAACGACGAAGACTTCACGTTCGAAGGTGGCTCGGGCAATGACGATCTGCAGATTAACCAAGATGGTGGTACAGGTGGTCGCGTTGTCAATTTGAACGCCGGCGATGATACGGTCTTCTTCTCAGGAGCAGGCGATTTCAATGCTGATGATGCGCTGGACGGCGGCGACGGAATCGATACCCTTAGGCTTAATGTCAACGACGCACCGGGCGTGGACGAGACGAACGCTGTCAATTTCGAGGTGTTGGCTCTCCGCGGTGCAATGACAGCGGACCGCAACGTCGATCTTAACGATACCGGTATCGGTACCGTTGAATTGCAAAATACCTTCGATCTCGATGGCAATGATCTGATAATCGATAACTACCCGGGGGATATGCTCAATGTAGTGATCGACGACGATGCCGATCTCGATGGCGGCGGCTCGGAATTGATTGTTGAATCGACGGGTGGGACCGACACCGTCAACTTCTCTTTCGAAGGGAACGGTGGTCAGACGCTTCAGAGACTCGATATTGAGAACATCGAGACCGTAAACTTCTCGACAGACACAACAGGCGACGATGTCAATGTCGAGCGTGTCGAAGGGTTTGGAGTGGAAGCTATTACGATCACCGGCCCAGGTGATTTCGAATTCGGTACCGTTAGCCGTGAGCTCGATGATCTGGCCTCAATCGATGCGAGTGGAGCTACCGGTCTGCTTGATATTCGCCTGAACAGCGATATCGAGAGTATCGCCATCAGTCTCGGCGACTTCAAAACGGGTTCTGAGATCCGACTCGAAAATGATGATCACGCCGATACCCTTACGTTCGGTGCGTTCACGGCGGATACGGATCTGGAACTGAGAAACTTCACTGCAGGTTCCGGTGCCGAACACGATTCGCTTGACCTGTCTGCGTTTGGCTTGGCGGCCGCAGACCTCACTATTGATGTTAGTGGAGCCGATGCGATAATCGAATTCGACAATGCGGATGGGGATACGATGGAGATTACCCTCGTTGGCCAAGGCGGTGAAACTGCCGCTGACATTGTTACCTTTAACGTCGTTCTCTAGTCGACGATCTATTGAAGTTCACAATCGGAAAGGGGGCCTCAAGCCCCCTTTCTCAATTTCTAGGCGTCCAGTGTGTTTGTGTTGCCCCTTACTGCCAAGCAGAGTGTCGAACTAATTAGCCCATACAGGAGTGAGGTCATGCTGAGCAAGGCGGCCGGGGACACCCCCGGGCGTCGGCATGCTGAAGTTCTGCGCAGTGCGATCCATTTCAGCACTGGAAAACGTATCTGGCACCTTGCCCGGATGTGCTGGGTCGCCAAAAAGATCTAGAAAACAAGCCAGAAGGGCATCCATATCGAGCAGTGTCCTTCTTTAATAGTCGCGCTGAACTTCGCCGCTATGCGAGGCATTGCAACCCATCGGCGTAACAACGGATAGCGCGCTCGACTTATCAGTTGGCGTAGTTTTCTATTTGGACAAACACGTCTTCCCCATTGCGCATCTGTCGTAACTCGGACAAAAATGAGGCGCAAACGACCGCACCCAAACAAAGCTCGATTTCACATTTTGATGTTCTATATCGGAGGTTTAAGTCATGGCGTTTTGGTCCAAGAAGAAAGAGGAAGCCCCGAAGCCGAAGCAATTTTCTGATCTTCCGTCAGCGGCAGATCAACTCCCCGATCCGCCCCAGGCCGCGCCGCCGCCACCGCCCGCCGCCGCGCCCGAGCAGCCGGCCGCTGCCGCACCCTCCGTCGCATCGCAGATGGCGCCACCGCCTGAGCAGCCCGCTGCCGCGGCACCGGCCGCACCGGTCGAGCCGACACCGGAACAGGCCGCCGCCATCGCCGAGATGCGTGAGAAAGCCCAGAAGATCGCGGGTTTCCTGAAAACCCAACCGCAATTCCAGGCCGCGCCCGAAGGCCAGGTCGAGACGTTGGTCGGGCTCGCCGTGCCGCGCGGTCAGTTCTTGTTGGCCGAAGCCGAGAACAAAGAGACAGGGCAACAGCAGCCGGTCGGCACGGTGCTTTGGGCCATGGTCTCGCCCGAGGTCGACCAGCGCCTCAGCACCGACCCCGAGCAGCCCATGCGCCTCGAAGCCGCCGACTGGAAGAGCGGCGACATTCCCTGGGTTGTTGCCATGGCCGGCGATCAGAAGGTGATGCAGCCGATGTTGCAGCGCCTGCATGCAAACGAGTTGAGCGGTCGCGGCATAAAGCTGCGCATGAAAGACGGCGAGGGCAAGACCCGCGTGGCCGTCGTCAATGCCGCCCCGCCCCCGGCGCAGCCGGGCGCCTAAACTTCAGGTCGATTGCGACCAGCAACAACGACCGGCGGATGCCTCGCACGTGAATCGTACGCTCTGGAGCATCCGCCGTTGCCATACAGCAGACACGATCGGCATCACGTGGTCCGATCATTTCAAACGACTCACCTCGCACATGACCATGCGCGCCGCTATCGACGCGCTCCCAACGCGCTGATTCGTAGGCCAGAACCGTCACCAATTACACCTGAGTCAAGCGCGAAGTGGCGAATTTCCCCCACTTACACACATAAGACGCAGACGGATTATCCCCAGTTTTCGGCGTCTTGGCGCAACCTGTTGCACGTTTGCAATGCACTGCAACATGGCTGTGGACAATATGGTTAATTCGCTTGTCCGCCCCCGGGAACATTTCTATAGAGGGTTCGCTGTAGAGCTCCATGTGCGGTCCCGGAAGGGGCGTGCATAGAGGGCCTTCTGCGGGGTTTATGAGGCGCAGTCCACGGCAATTGTTACGCCGTCGCCTGCATTTAGAACACCATTTGGACACGCTGTTCGATGCGTTTCTTTCGGTAGATTCTTAGGGGAATAACGACACATGGTTGATACTCTAACAGACGCCCAGCTCAATTCGTTGACTGAGCTTTACATCGCGTACTTCGCCCGTGCACCAGAGAACGATGGTCTGAACTTCCACACGCAGAAGATTCTCGACCAGCTCAACGCATCGCCGGCAAAGACATTCGCGGAAGCGCTTTCTGAGCGCGCCAATCAGTTCTTCTTCGACGCGCAGGCTGAGCCACAATTCACGGGCTTCTCTGTCAGCCAGACGGCTGAAGAGTTTGTCACGCTGATCTATGGCAACATTCTTGGCCGTCCAACAGGTGGTGGCGTCGGTGGTGCTGAGCCAACCGCAGCCGAAAAGAAATTCTGGACGGACCAGATCGAAGCCGGAACCATCACGCGTGGCGCCGTTGTTCAGCGCTTCCTAAGCGATCAGGACATTCTGGCTGCAAGCGGTACGGCGGAAGAAAAGGCACTCGCTACGGCTGCGCAAGCGCTGTTCGATAACCGCACGGCTGTTGGCCGCGAGTTTGCCAAAGCGGAAAACTCAGCTGGTTTGAAGGGTGAGGCAGCGTTCAATGCTGGTAAGGCTGCGCTGGCGTCGGTCACGACGGATCCAGCTAGCGTTCAGACGGCAATTTCCGAGTTTACAAGCACAAATGGTACGACCTTCACGCTGACGACGAACATTGATGCTGTCGCCGGAACCACGGCAAACGACACGATCGTCGGATCGCTTAGTGGGACCAACGACACTTTCAATGCAGGCGATACTATTGCCGGCGCTGGCGGTACCGATACACTGAAGATCGTCGATGCAGATGGCGGCACGTTAGATTTTGGTATCGCGACAATTACTGATGTCGAGAATCTTGAGATCACTGATGCTGCAACCGATGTAACCGAATACAAGGTTGAAGATGTTGGCGGCTTGATGAACTTGACCATCAATGGCGTTGACGATGATCAAACCGTGTCTGGAATGAAATCCACGGTCGGTGTTACTGTTAAGTCTCAGTCGGGCGATCAGCTGACACTAAGCTATAGCGATGCCGGAGATGCTGGTGATCAATCAGCGACGATTAACCTGAACGGCATCTCGGATGCTAACAACGACGCCGATATCGTTGCTGCAGGTATTGAAGGCGTTACCATCAATACGACAGGTGCCGCCAGCGATCTATTCAACCTGACATTTGATGCAGCGAAGACAATCGCAGTAGCGGCTGACGAGGCCCTGCGCGTCGATGGGACCTTGACGCTGGACAACACAGATACCACGGCGATGACGGTTTCTGGCGATTCAGCTGTTCGTGTGGACGCCGTCGCGAATGATGGTGCGCTCAAGACCGTCACAGTTTCTGGGTCTGCGAGCTACCGACAGGACGATGCACTTGGTGCAGCGGTCACAAGTGCTGATGCGTCAGGCACGACGGGTACCCTTGAAGTTACATCTGGTGCCGCCACGACTGCCATTACTGGTGGTTCTGGAGACGACAACGTGACCATCAATGGTCTAGCGTACTCAGGCAGTGCAAAACTCGATGGTGGTGCTGGCACCGACATCCTTGCAATCAACGACGATACTGCGACCGTATTCACGACTGCTGCGAAGGCCAATATCTCCAACTTCGAAACTCTCGAAGTTTCTGGTGCAAATAAGACGTTCGACTTTGCTGCACTCACTGGTCTTACCGGTTTGATTATAAATACCGCAACGGCTGCAACAATTAACAATCTTAGTACGACTGTTGCTGCGTCCGGCATTACGGTAGCCGGTGTCCAAACCACGTCTCTTGCTGTCAACGTCAAGGATGCAACCGACGTTGGTACGACAGATACGTTGAAGATTACGCTCGACAATGAGACAGCCGATACTGCGGTAACGGTTGCCGATTTGCGTGCAGATGGTGTTGAAACGCTCAACATCGTTTCTGAGGGTGCCGGTACCAACACCAATACCGTTGATATCGGAACTGAGACGAACGATGTCGTTGGCATTAATGTCAGCGGGTCGTCAAAGATCAATGTCACGGACGAGGGAGATATAGCTGGTCAGCAGATTGTCGACGCGTCTGCCGCGACCGGGAATGTTTCCGTAATCTTTGATGCTGATACGGAAGGCACGGCGATTACCGGTGGTGCCGGTGACGATGTGCTGGAAGCCAACTCCGGTGCTGACGTTATCAAGGGGGGTGCTGGTAAGGACACAATTACCTTCGAAAACAGCACCACGAATGGAGATACTTTGTCCGGTGATGCAGGCAACGATATCTTCAAGATGGCCGCAGATACTGCTGCGACCATAACGACCCATACCATCACGGACTTCGACTCTGGCGCATCGAATTCGGCGGTAGATACCCTTCAGTTCTCACTGGCAGCACTTGAAGGTTTGACAACAGTAACCGATCTCGTTGACACCAGTGCCAACTCTTCTGCGGCAACAGATGGTACCGTTGCGACATTGACTGCTGACGCTGCGGCAGTTGCAAATGCTGATTTGGTTGTTCTGAACCAGAATTATGCAAATGAAGCGGCTGTGGTAACAGGGCTACAGGCGGCTGGTAACTCGACGATAACGTTCGGTGCTGCTTTGGCCGACAACGACGCCTTCTTGGTCGCATATACCGACGGCACAGACGGTTACATTGCTGTGGCAACACACGGTGGCGGTGGTGCATCGTCGGATGGTGTCGATAGTGTTGAGAACGTCGTCAAGCTGACGGGTGTCACGGACTTCTCGAACTTCGACTCATCAGATTTCTCGTACATCGCGTAAGCGGTCGGGAGGTAGGCCCATCGTTCCAAATGGGCCAGCTAACGAAATTGAAGGAACCCTCGGCGCTGCCGGGGGTTTCTTTTTTGTTCAACAAGAATGATCAACCTGCGCAAATCAGAGGACTTGTAGAGCTTGAGAAAATCCTAGGCACTGAATGGACTACTATGTCCTCCGGGCGTGGCGGCGCAGGGACAAAGGCTGGTTAAAGACGGTGCGCCGGCCAAATCGGCAGAAGACAACATAGCGGAGCTGGCCGAACCAAGCTCAGACGTTCGCCGAAAAGAAGCTGCCAATGCTCAAAGTGCTGCAGGTGGTCTAACCGAAAAGCCTCGCCCCTCAACGCTCCACCGAAATCGGCATATCCATGCGGTGCTGCTTGAGGAGAACGCATCATTCTGGAATTCGAACCCCACTATTCCGATGCGGCGATCGCCGTTTCAGTGTCGCAGTCTTGCTGTATCGCACGATCATGGAAACCTCCATATGTCGGCTTATAGCCATGATATCGCTGTCGCTCACTCCGGCTTCCTTGCAAGTGACGATAAAGCCGACGCGCAGCGAATGACCGCTGAAATCTTTTGCAATCGCTGCGGCCTGCTCTGGCGTTGATCCGTTTCTCAAGTAATGGCGGTACACGCAGCTCCTGATGGCCTTGTGAACGCCTTCGTCCGTCAGTCTTTGCTTATGGACGGTGCGCTTGGCGTTAAGCGAGCGAATCAGTGGGGTGCCGGGCTGAATCCCGGCTTCTTTTACCCAGCGCTCAATCTCGGCGAATGCGCGCTTGCCGGTTTCTCGCTCCACGATCAACTCGACAGCATCTTCTTGGCTGGTCTTCGAGCGCACCAAGGTTAGCAAGGCATCGTCACCGCTCAACCGCAGCACGCCGCCACCATCACCACATTCGCAATAGTCGATACCCGACAGTCAACCTCGACGAAGCGCAAACAGGTACGCGAAAAGCCTCGCCCTACCGCTCCACCGAAATCGGCATGTCCATGCGGTGCTGCTTGAGCAGCGCCTGGCGTTGCGCTAAGCGCAAATCTTCGGCGACCATTTCGGTGCACATTTCGCGCGCTGTAATCTTCGGCACCCAGCCGAGCTTCTCTTTCGCCTTGCTCGGGTCGCCCAGCAGGGTCTCGACTTCGGCAGGACGGAAATAGTTGGGGTCGATCTTGACGATGACATCGCCGGGACTGAGTGACGGTGCCATGTTGCCGTTGACCGATGTGACGATCGCCTGCTCGCCGACACCTTCGCCCTCGAACGCGAGCTTGATGCCGAGCTCCTCGGCCGACCACTGGATGAACTCGCGCACGGAATGCTGCTGGCCGGTGGCGATGACGAAATCGTCGGGCGCCTCCTGCTGCAGCATCATCCACTGCATTTCGACATAATCCTTGGCATGGCCCCAATCGCGCAGCGCGTCGATGTTGCCCATGTAAAGGCAGTCTTCGAGCCCTTGCGCGATGTTAGCCAGGCCGCGCGTGATTTTACGCGTCACGAACGTTTCGCCGCGCCGCGGGCTCTCGTGATTGAACAGAATGCCGTTGCACGCGTACATGCCGTAGGATTCCCGGTAGTTGATCGTGATCCAATACGAGTAGAGCTTGGCGACGGCATAAGGCGAGCGCGGATAAAACGGCGTCTGCTCGCGTTGCGGCGTTTCCTGGACGAGGCCGAACAGCTCGGACGTCGAGGCCTGGTAGAAGCGCGTGGTATCCTCCAGGCGCAAAAAGCGAATGGCTTCAAGCAGGCGCAGGGCTCCCATTGCGTCGACATCGGCCGTATACTCCGGCGACTCAAAGCTGACGGCGACGTGGCTCTGCGCGCCGAGGTTGTAGACCTCGTCGGGACGCACTTCGCTGATGATCCGTGTCAGGTTGGATGAATCCGTCAAATCACCGTAGTGCAGAATGAAATCCTGCTGTTCGTCATGGCGATCCTGGTAGATGTGGTCGACCCGCTGGGTATTGAATGATGAGGCGCGCCGTTTGATGCCGTGGACTTCGTAGCCTTTTTCCAGCAGCAATTCCGCCAGATACGATCCATCCTGGCCCGTGATGCCGGTGATTAGTGCTTTTTTTTGCGGCATGCGTCACTCTCAATAACTGGCTCATCAAAGCGAGGCAGGCCCCGCTCGAAAATGCAATCAAAACGTCAACCATTCGTCATGGCAAACTACCGAGCATCGGGGCTCGGATCAACCAAATGGGTATCGCTGTTCACGAAAATCCCGGTGTCGCCGAGGCGGTCGAGCTGTCACGCCGGTTTCGCACTCTGTTGCCACGTGTCCAGGCTTGCAAATGTCATCTCAATCACGGTCGAAACGCATATCACAAACTAATCGAAGCCGGGAAAAAGACGGCCACTCGTCGCACCCAAATGCTCAGCCGGAGCCTCGTTGAGAAGTGAGGGATCAATGAACAGACGTCGACCATTGGCAAGCATGGCCTGGTGGAGCACGACATGCTCGCAGGTGATCCGATTTGCGCTGTCGCGGGCGCCATACCAGGCCCCTTTCAATGCCGCGGTCCGATAGAGCCCGAGACCGCCAAACGCCGACTGGACAGGGATCAGCGGATGGGTCGGCGGAATGGCAAATTGGCGATCATGGATCAGCTCTGCGACAAGCCGATGTTTTGAAGCGAGACCGAAGGCGGCGCGCCGCCGCCGCCGGATCTCCAGCCAGGCGTCCAAGGGGCACCATTCAGGGTGTCGCAGGGCATAGATGTCGTAGTAGGCCGGCGATTGATTGGCAAACAGGGCGTCCCACTGCTCGTGCTCGGCCGTCTCAAGTGCAGCCAGGATACGGCTTGTGGGTAGGTGCACGTTCGGTCCATCAAGATCGAGGATAAGCGTGTATGCCGATTCGGCCATCTGCCACATCGAGGCAAGGACGATGTTTCGGGCGACGGATATCCGTTCGACCCGTTGCGGTTGTGCCCGGGCCAGGCCGTCAAGTGAGAGGACAGTGCAATCGGCGTTTTGCCCGGCAAACTTGGCGAGCACGGCATCCGTGTTGTCGGTGTTGTCATTGGTCGCGATGATGCAGGCGCTGTGGTGAAGTCGCTGTCTCAGCTCATGGACCGCGACCAACGTCTTCGTCAGCTCTGGACCGCCATCACGCACGAGGCCGAGAATGGTCAGGCTGACGTCGCGGTGTTCCATGTTTCGTGATCTCTGATGGCGGAAACTGGCTGCTGAAGCAATCCAAGGTAACAGTGTCTATAGCTCATGATGCGCTTCGCTGCTGCATCTAACATCAAAAACCGCTCTTCGACTGACTGCGTTCAACTTTTCATCAGGCAGATTTGAAAACGAGTAAATTATGGCTTAGTTCTGAGGACGGACGAGCCATCGGAGATTGCGCATAAATTTGCAACCAACTTGGATGTATCAGGCCAGCCGATCAGGCGGGGCGGATGGTCATATGTGGTTCTCACTTATGGAGTGCCGGAGCGTGAACCGTTTCGATCCCAGGTACGGGAATGCAATGCGACATGCGTTATTGACACGCAAGTACGAGGTCAGTCGCACGGAGTTCTATTGTCATGCTGTTTCGCGATAAGATGGGTTGAGCTCGAAGAGCCGATTGAACGAGGCGCAGATATGCGAATTTTTGTGGCAGGCCACCGCGGCCTCGTTGGTAGCGCTATTCTTCGGCAGCTCAATGCGCGCCAATCAGCCCTTGAGCCGATTGAGACCATGACGCGCGATCGTTCTGAGCTTGATCTCACAAACCAGGCAGCGGTCGCAGAATTCATGGCAACCGAGAAGCCGGACGTTGTTGTTCTGGCGGCCGGTAAGGTTGGTGGAATCCACGCCAACCAAACTTATCCGGCGGAGTTCATCTACGAAAACCTTATGATTGAATGCAACGTCATTCATCAGGCCTTTGCTGCTGGGGTCGATCGATTGCTGCTTCTCGGTTCGTCGTGCATCTATCCCCGAAAGGCCGCACAACCCATTAGCGAAGAGGCGCTCTTGACGGGTGTGCTGGAGTCTACGAACGAGCCCTATGCCATTGCGAAAATTGCCGGCATCAAACTATGTGAGAGCTACAACCGGCAGCATGGTGTTGACTATCGCTCCGTCATGCCGGCGAACCTTTACGGACCAGGCGACAATTTTCACCCTGACAACAGCCATGTCCTGCCGGCATTGTTACGTCGCTTCCATGAGGCTGCAAGGGGGGGGCGTGATGAAGTCGTGCTCTGGGGCAGCGGTAAACCGATGCGAGAGTTTCTCCACGTCGAAGACATGGCGGCTGGCTCCCTTTTTGTCCTCAATCTTCCGAAACAGGACTATCAAGCCGCAACGGAACCCATGCTGAGCCATATCAACATCGGCACCGGACAAGATATATCGGTTGAGGAACTCGCCCGCCTCATTGCCAACACAACCGGATATCAGGGCCGGGTCGTACTAGATCCAACAAAGCCGGATGGGACGATGCGGAAGCTTCTCGATGTCTCCCGCCTCAAGAATCTGGGCTGGACGTCGAAGATTTCACTTGAGGACGGACTGGCCGAAACGTACAAGTGGTTCCTTGAGCATTACCAGACCCTCCGCAGTTCTTGAATTTGCCCCATGGACAATTGGGCCGCCAATTACAGTGCAACTTAGCGGAATTAGGCTCAACGCTGCCTTGCTATAAAGCAACACCGAATACTTGGGAAATTGCGCTACCGCCGACGTCATGCCGCTGTTACGGCACTGCCTGACGTCGAGATATGTGGACAAATCGTTTCGGAGCGTCCACTCCAAGCCTGATTGATATACTGAACGGATAGTTTTCGACTGAGTATTATTTCTGCTGCCGATTTGGGGTAAGCTATGCTGACAAAAATTGAGCAAGAGGCATGTGATCAGTCTGTCGACTCATATCGGTGCGAGCGAATGACTGCGGCGAAGAACAAGTACGATGCCGTGGTGCAGCTGTCGGGCGGCTTCGGCAACCAATTATTTCAATACGCGTTCGGCATGCAGCTTCAGGCGGTTCATGGTTTGCGGGTCGGTTACGATACCGAATTCTACAGGCAGCCGAACAGTGTTGCGCATAACCGGTTGCAACTCGTGAGCTTCGGTTTCGATGTACCAATGGTTTCGCCATCCGAGACCGTCTACCAAGCGGCACGCCGGCTCAAATGGCTTCCTTCTTCGCTACAGCAAGCTGTTTTGGGGTTCACCTATTCGAAATGCCCAGCCGATCGCTACGAGTCCATTTCCATTTCGCCTGGCGTCAACTACTTCGCCGGTTTGTGGCAGAGCCCGACATATTTTGACGCCATCCATGATGAGGTGCGAGATCTGTTCCGATCACGGTTGACCGCAGCCTGCGGTAACCGCCATGAACCACGTAATGGCGTGGTCGGCTTCCACGTCCGGCGAGGTGATTATCTAACCCACGCACCGTCGTACAACCTGGACTATGCGGCGTATCTATCGGTGGCCCTGGAACGATTGGCGATCGAAACCGGCCATTCCGATTTGCCAGTCATTGTCTACAGCGATGATCCGGATTGGTGCGAGAAAAATCTCAAGCTCCCTCGCATCGAGGTTAGTCGCGCAGAAACAATGCTGGATGATTTCCTTGGCTTCATGAGTTGCGAACACAAAATTGTATCGAACAGCACTTTCGCGTGGTGGGCTGCATTTCTGGGAGATGCAGGGGGCTGTACAGTTGCCCCTCAGCGTTGGCATGCAACTGCACATCTCGAGCAGATGCAGATTCTTATGCCGGATTGGCACGTCGTAGATTATTGATTTCGTCGTGCGGTCTCGGCTTGCATCAAACGCTCGATGACGCCAAGCATTTTCGTCTCGGCCGACCAACCCAAAAGCTCCTTAGCTTTTGAAGCGTCCGCGCTACTGTGTGCGATATCGGCTGGCCGAACGAAATCGTCATTCTTTGTTACGTGCTGTCGCCAATCCAGATCATGGTATGCGAAACAATGCGCGACAAAATCTTGCAAACTATTGGTTTCGCCGGTCGCGATGACAAAATCCGTCGGCTCATCCTGTTCAAGCATCCTGTGCATTGCCACGACATATTCAGGCGCCCACCCCCAGTCTCGTTCGAGATCGAGCAAGCCTAGTTCTAAAGACGTTGTCTTGCCTTCGGCAATATCCATCACGCCGCGCACGACTTTTTGCGTCACATATCGTTCAGGCCGCAATGGCGATTCGTGGTTGAACAAGATGCCGGAACAGGCGAATAGGCCATAGGCTTCCCGGTAGTTTGCCACCGCCCAGAAAGCCGCGGCTTTGCCGACTGCATAGGGGCTACGTGGATGGAACGGCGTTGTTTCCTTGGCTGGCACGCCATCGGTGCTGCCAAAGCACTCGCTCGATGAGGCGCTATAAAAACGCGCGTCAAGCGACAGAAACCGCATGGCCTCCATAATATTGATCGTGCCATGCATGATGCTGTCGATGGTCTCAACCGGTTGGGCGAAAGACAGCCCGACCGACGATTGCGCGGCAAGATTGAAAATCAAATTTGGGCGAACATTGGCGAGAACTGTCAGAACGCTGCGGAAATCGCTCAGGCTTGCTGAGTGCAGCGTGACTTTGTCATGAATTTTGAGTTGTCCGAGCCCGGCGAAATTCGAACTTTCTTTGTCACGTGCGGTGCCGTGGACAACGATCCCGTTCTTCAAAAGATGTTCCGCAAGGTACGTGCCATCCTGGCCGGAAATGCCCAATATCAAGGCTGTTTTCTGCGGTGTCACTTGCAATCCTTCAACTTACCAGGCACCAAGCCTGCCGCTCTATAGGGCAACTTGCAATCGTTTTTCGCGTCTGCCTTGAGCCAGTCTGCATGCGACAAGCGATTGCAGTGGCTGCCTCACACAATATGATACCGGCGGTCCCGATGTCAGTCGATGCTGTGGAAAACAAGAACACGACGACAGTGTTCACAATTGAAACGTCGGCAATGGCCGCCGTCGCGAGATGGGGCGCTAATCTTCTATATGATGTGGCAATTTGTCTAAACTCCCGTATCATCGTCGTGCTCTGTGAGAGCCTCATAAGAAATTTTCGGTGCACAACCGGGAGGAAATTCAATGACAAAACATCTTCTGATCGCCGGCGCGTTTGTGGCGGCAAGTGTCTTTACGACGGCCGCACAAGCGGCGGATATTAAGATCGGCGCGCTTTACCCGATTACTGGTGGCGGCGCGGTATATGGCGTTCCGGCGATGTTGGGCAATCGCATGGCCGTTGATGAAATCAATGCGGCTGGCGGCATAAATGGTAGCAAACTCGTAATCGTCGAGCGGGACACCAAACTCAATCCGGCCGAAGCCGCTGCTGCGGCAAAGGAATTGATTACGAAGGACGGTGTCAATGTTCTCATCGGAGGTCTCAGTTCTGGTGTAGGGCTCGCAATCTCTGAAGTCGCGAAGCAGGAAAAAGTCCTCTATATCGCGACAATTCCGAAAACCATCCAGATGACGACCACAAAATTGCACCCATACGTATTCCGGACGGCATCGCATACGGACTTTGAAGGCGACGCGATCGCCCAGATCGTCAAAAAACTTGGCGCGAAAAAGGTTTGTGATATTCAGCTTGATTACGCATACGGGCATGATCTGGCGAAGGGTATCGAAAAGGGACTTAAGAAACATGCACCCGGCGTCAAGAAGGTGCTGGATCTGCGCTCCAAGCTTGGCGCAACCGATTACAACGCTGTGATCAGCCAGCTCATTGCTTCCGACTGTGAGGTGGTCACCAGTGGTCTTTGGGGTTCGCACTTCGTTAATTTCGCGCAGCAGGCCCGGCCTTTCGGTTTCTTCAAGAACAAGAAGTATGTGTCCGGCGGTGAGATCGCCAGCCAGGAAATCGCCGGCAAGATGGGTGCGGACTACCCTGATAACGTGTGGAGTAACACGTACGAACTCTGGTACTCGAGTCCGACGCCAGCGCATAAGAAATTCCAGGCCGCTCTGTCAAAATTGCAGGGCAAAAAGGAAACGCCGATGTGGCCAGTTCTGGCCTGGATTGGTGTGAAATTCTATGCAACGGCCGCGGCCAACGCCAAATCTTTCGACGCCCAGAAGGTTGCTAAAGCGCTGGAGGGATTGTCGATCGAAACACCGGTTGGCAAGCGAACGATTGATGCCAAGACACACCAAGCGAACACCGGTCAGTTCTGGGGGCCAATGGTCAAAAAGAAGGGCGTCAAATATCGAATGATGGACCCTGTTACGTTTATCGACGCCAAACTCTAATTTTGAAGCTGTCGATAACGACAAACTGGGGGTGCGATGCAGCCCCAGTTCATCTCTCAAAGGCTATCCAGGTTTGCGACACCGCGACTATGGCGGGCCGGCGATAAGGGGGGCGCGAGCTCAATCACTAATGGAAGCACTCATTGACTTCGTACGCGACGAACTGGGCAATCCAGGCCTCGCGACACTTCTTTCAAGCCCTAGCTTCTTTTTCATTCAGATAATGAACTCGATCTCGATGGGTATGTATCTGTTTATTTTGGCGGCGGGACTGTCGTTGATATTCGGCGTCCTCAATGTGATCAATTTCGCCCATGGCGCGTTCTACATGTTTGGCGCCTACACGATGTACACGGTTGCGCAGGAAATGGAGTGGAGTTTCTGGCTCGGCGTCGTGGCGGCCGCGCTTGCGCTTGGATTGCTGGCAATCATTATCGAGCGCGGGTTGTTCCAATTCCTGTACGATAAGGAGCACCTGATGCAACTGCTCCTGACTTTTGGTGTCGTCCTGATCCTCGGCGACATGGCAAAAATGATCTGGGGAACGGACCAGCTCAGTGTTTCATACCCGCCCGGCATGGATGGCGCGATCAATCTGGGCGTTACGTACTATCCAACATATCGGCTCTTGCTGTGCCTCGTTGGTCCGTTAATCGCCATTGGCCTGTGGTACTTGATTGAAAAAACGCGCTGGGGCCGCGTCATCCGTGGTGCAACACAGGACCGCGAAATGTTGGCGGCGCTCGGCATTAATGTGCCGTTTGTTTACACAAGTGTCTTTGTGCTCGGCTCAATGCTGGCCGGCATTGGCGGCGCGCTATCAGCACCCTTCAACAGTCCGACGCCAGGAATGGACGCGACAATTATCGTCGATTGTTTCGTGATCGTTATCATTGGTGGCCTCGGATCTCTTTGGGGTACGTTCATTGGCGCTCTCATCTACGGCGTCGTGTACAATTTTGGCTCCGTGATCCTGCCTAACTGGCAAGATGTTTTCGCGTTCTTATTGCTTATGGCGGTGCTGTTGGTCCGACCGTGGGGCTTGTTCGGACGGCCGATTACGGGAGGGCACTAAGGTCATGACACAACCGATGTCGCGCAATACCGCAATTACCTGCATTAGTGTGCTGGTGCTTCTTGCTGCGTTGCCACTGCTTGGTTCGCGGTATCTCATCGATGTCGTGACGGAAATCATGATCTATGCCCTGTTCGCATTAAGCTTGAACGTGATCATTGGCTATTCCGGTAATGTTTCGTTCGGGCATGCCGCCTATTTTGCGATCGGCGGCTACGTCAATGCGATCCTTTTGACGACATATGGATGGCCCTTGATACCCGCAATTGTCGCCGCGATTGTGTTGAGTTCGCTGGCTGCGGCCATCGTCGCCTACTTCTGTACCAAGCTGAACGACATCTATTTCGCGATGCTGACCTTGGCGTTTTCAATGTTCGTCTGGGCGGTGGCGTTCAAATGGCGATCGGTCACGGGCGGCGATGACGGGTTCGTCGGGATCAGAGTTCCGGAAATCATTGGCGACCGGACGACGTTCTTCTACTTCACCCTGGTTATCGTTGGACTTTCCGTCGCGGCGCTCTGGGTGGTCTGTCACTCGGCGTTCGGCCGATCATTGTTGGCGGTGCGGGAGAACCCTGTCCGAGCAGGGTTTGTTGGCATCAATACCCGTCTGATGCGCTGGGCGGCTTTCGTGGTGGCCGGAACATTTGCTGGAGTTGCGGGCGCCTTGTTCGGCATGCTGCATCGCGGGGTATATGTCGAGACTGCGTTCTGGACTTCGTCGGCGACTGTACTGATCATGACTCTGCTGGGCGGTATGTTCTCGTTTTTCGGGCCAATGATCGGGGCAGCCGTCTTGTTCATCTTGCAGCGCCTGACAAATGAATACACTCAGTACTGGCCGACGGTTCTCGGCTCGATCCTGATCATCATTCTGCTTTTCCTTCCAGATGGTTTGGCCGGCTTGGCCGCGAAAGTTCGCAACCAATTCGGTGAGAGGAAATAATTCGTGCTTGAAACAAAAAACCTCTCGAAGAATTTTTCTGGGTTCCAGGCGATAAACTCGGTCGATTTCCTGTTGGAGGAGGGGACGCGCCACGCGATCATCGGGCCCAACGGCGCGGGAAAAACGACCTTCTTCAATTTGATTACGGGCCATCTGGAACCAACGCAAGGCGATGTATTGTTCGAGGGCAGGTCGCTTGTCGGGATGCCTCCTCATCGAATCGTAAAGCTCGGCATCGCACGATCGTTTCAGCGGATAAATATCTATCCGCGCATGACGGTGGCTGAAAACGTTCAAGTGGCCCTGATTGCGCGCGATGGCCGTCAGCTCAACATGTTCACGGCCGCCGAAGGGCTGAACGCCGAGGAGACCGCTGAGTTGTTGCAACTGGTTGGTCTGACGGAGGAACGCAATGAGATTGCCGGCGAACTCGCATATGGCCGGCAGAAGCAATTGGAGCTCGCCATCTCCTTGGCGCCCAAACCAAAGGTTCTCTTGCTGGATGAACCGACCGCAGGTATGTCGCCGACCGAAACGACCGAAAGTATTCAACTCGTCGACCGGATCAGCAAGGAGCGCAATCTGACGCTGCTCTTTACCGAGCACGATATGAGCGTTGTTTTCGGTATCGCCGATCGTATTTCCGTGCTGCACCATGGCGAGATCATAGCAAGCGGATCGCCCGAAGAAGTGCGCAATGATCCCAACGTCCGAAGCGTCTATCTGGGAGACTCGCTGGAAGATGCCACAGCTTGAAATTGACGACATTCACACGTCTTACGGCCTCAGCAAGGTGCTGTTCGGAGTGAGCCTAACGGTTGATGCAGGGCAGTGCGTGTCGCTTATCGGGCGCAACGGTGTCGGCAAGACAACAACCATGCGATCGGTGATCGGTTTGACGCCGGTGAACCAGGGCCGCATCGTATTCGAAGGCACCGATATTACCCAGATGCCAACACACCGTATTTCAAATCTTGGCCTTGGTTTTGTACCAGAAGAACGGCGCATCTTCCCGGACTTGACTGTATGGGAGAATCTTGACATCGCACGTCGCAATGCGGATGGCGGGCAAAAAGGCTGGAGCGAAGCTGAAGTCTTCGACCTGTTCCCGGACCTCGCCGATATTCAGAGCCGCCCTGGTGGCGTTCTCAGTGGCGGGCAGCAACAAATGCTGACAATCGCACGCAGCTTGATGGGGAATCCCAAACTCCTGCTGTTAGACGAACCGTCGGAGGGGCTTGCGCCGATCGTCGTGGAAACGCTGCGAGACAAGGTTGCCCAACTGAAAGCCGCGGGTTTGTCGATCGTGCTCGCGGAACAAAACCTGAGCTTCGTCATGGCGCTCAGTGACTACTGCCACATCATGGAGAAGGGTGAGGTGCGCTATTCAGGATCGCCCGGCGATTTGCGCGCGAAACCGGAAATTCTGGAGCAGTATTTGACGTTGTGATCCAGATGCAACGCGCGGAAGTCTTCCCTCCACGGGCGAAAGCCGAGGTCAGTCGCGCTTTGCAACGCCTGTATAGCTATCTCGAAGGCGTCCTGCGACTCGCTGGGAATCGACAAATTCCTCATTGGAGAAAAGAGGAATGATCTCGTGGTATTTTGACATGCCCGTCGCTTCCGCAAGATGCATGTTTGCAGCGACCGTCGCCATGTCCGGCATCTCATAGACAAACATCATATCGTATTTGCCGCACGTGCCCCAGACATGCAAAAGTTCCCCGCCCATGGCCGCAACGGCTTTTCGAGAGACCTCTGCTCGATCGCTTGGCGTATCGAGCATTTCATCCTTTTTGTCATTGTTGTATTTGATGAGCAGAGCGACTGTTACCGTCATTGAGGCGGCCCTTTGTTCCAAATCTGCGATCCTGGATCATCGCACAACTTGCCGTTGAGAAGCCAGTTCAAGTCTGATGAGACCATGCGCCTGATTGTATCCTAAGGCTGCCCCATATGACCATTCGGCTGAGATCTACGCATGGCGTCATACGTGTTCGATCGGTCGATGCTGTGGCGGATCCACGCCAAGGCGTTCGCGCACGCCCGGGGCAACCTCTTGCGCGAACAACTGCATTGAGGCTTTCACCATATCCTGGGGCAGGCCACCGAAATTCATCCAACAAATAAGATTGTTGACCCCGGTTTCGCGGCCGAGGCTGGTGATCTTGTCAATGCAGGTTTCCGGGCCACCGAAAATCATCTCGTCGCGCTCATGATCGCCGATTGGTCGGAAGAATTTGGTCGATTCCATGTAATATTCAATATACTCCGTGCCGCGTCGTTTGGCGTCGGCGTCGCTTTCGCCCACGAACACATGGCGTAAGCAAGTGAAGTCGAACGGTTTGCCCGCTCGACCGCGCTCGGCATGGGCGCGAGCCATGCGATCATACGTCAACTTGAGATCATGTCGCGGTGCCCAGGCACAGAGCAGACGATAGTCATTCCTGGCTGCATACTCGATGGCAGCAGGTGTCCCAAGGCGCGTCGCATACCAGACAGGCGGATGCGGCTTTTGGAGCGGACGCGGCACCAGCGTCATGCGAGGTACCTTCCAGAATTGACCATCGTAGGCAAACTCATTGGTCGTCCAAACACCCAGAACAATCTTCAATGCTTCTTCAAAGCGAGCCTGTTTTTCTTCAATCGGCACGCCGAGGCCGTCAAATTCATACTGGCGGTAGCCGAGGCCGACGCCGAAATCGATACGCCCATTACTCATGATATCCGCCATTGCGACATCTTCTGCCGTACGCAAAGGATGCTCAAGCGGCAAAACTTTAATTGCAGTGCCGATACGGACATTGCTGGTGATCTGCGACACGGCGCAAGCCATCGCAAAAGGTGAGGCACTCACGCAGTATTCGCCCGGCACGTCTGGTGCATGTGGCAGCGATGAAAAATGATGCTCGGTTAGCCAAACCCAATCGAAGCCGAGCGTGTCAGCGAGACCCATCTGTTCCATTTGCTCTCGATAGACCTGCGCCTCCGTCTTGCTGAACGGCTGCTCCATCAAATGAAACGTTCCAAATCTCATTTCAAAATACCAATTGATTGACGCCCGATCGTCAGTGACAACCGTTACCCCTGTTTGACGAGTGCAGTGCGACAATGTAGCGTTTGAGGACGATGTCAATGGTAACATCGGTGCTTTGTGACACATCTGATCGATGCAGCGAAACCTCGTTCGCCCAATCTTACCTGAACTTTACAATGATCGAGAAGCGGTAAGACAGAACCCACGAAAACTGCGGCGCATAAGAAAGTTGCTCAGCACAACCTGAATTAAAAAAGCGGACCGGAAACATCGGTCAGGCGCAGGGAGAACG
Source organism: Hyphomicrobiaceae bacterium (assembly GCA_049116495.1). Classification (GTDB taxonomy): domain Bacteria; phylum Pseudomonadota; class Alphaproteobacteria; order Rhizobiales; family Hyphomicrobiaceae; genus CAJQQK01. The sequence continues at coordinate 38,000 of JAGDYV010000099.1, forward strand.
CTGGAAATGAAGTTGAGAAATATAGTGACGCTGGCCACGACGGCCACCATCGCTGCGGCGGTGATTAATGGTCCGGCATTCGCGGCCGAAATCACACTTAAACTAGGCACAGTTGCCAACCCGAAAGTGTCGATGGGTCAGGCAATCGTTGAAGTGCTGATGCCAAAAGTTAAGGAGTACTCGGGCGGAAAGATGGAAGTCGTGCCGCACTGGTCCGGGTCAATCTGTGGCGAACAGAAGTGCGGCGAGCAGGCTATGCAGGGCCTTGTCGATATCGCCACAAGCTCAACTGCAAATTTCGGAAATTTCTCGGCAACTTATGCCATTACGGACCTGCCATTTATCTTCAAGGACTCCGATAACGCAAACAAGCTTGCCTTAGGTTGGTTTGGCAAAGAACTCCACGCAAAGGCTCTGAAAGAGACGCCGTTCCGCGTCTTTGGCGTGTTCTCGGTTGGCGGCTTCCGTGCGCTTGGCAACAGTGTGCGGCCGGTTAAAGAACCGAAGGATTTGAAAGGTATTAAAATAAGGGTGACGAAAAGCCCGGTAGAATTCACGCTGATCAAATCGTGGGGCGGTGTTCCGATTCCATATGATTGGACGCAGCTTTACCAAGGCCTTCAGACGGGCGTCGTCAATGGTCAATATGTGCAGCAACCATGGCAGGATCTCAGTAAGCTTCACGAGGTCACGAAGCACTACACGATTATGGGCGGAGCGTGGGGCGCAAATGTTATCTACATGCACGAGAAGCGTTTCCAGAAATTGCCAAAATGGGCACAGGAAGCACTTCAAAAAGCAATGGATGAAACGATCCCGGCAGCGATTGCGCTCGACGGCAAATGGACCGCTAAGGGCGCAGCCAACATCAAGAAGAATGTGAAAACATACTACAAGCCGAATGCAGAGGAACAGGCGAAGTGGAATGCCGGCGCTGTTCAGGCCTGGAAGGGTGCGAAGGGCACCTACGATTCGAAGATGGCAGAACGCGCTCTGAAAGAGCAAGGCTTGACCGATCTCCTGGCCAAACTGAAGGCGGCTAAAGCTCTGTAGCAGGCGCTTTTGTCCTGACCAGCTATTGGGGGTCAATTGGCCTCCAATTTTTTATGGAACATGAAGCATAAAACAGGAGCGCCCTGTGCTTCAAATCAGCCGCTGGCACTACCGGCGGCAACTGAGAAGGTACCTGCACGATAGCGAAAGATATCTTCGAGACCGGATACCAGTGCAGAAAATGATATCAAGGCGCCCGCCAGTGGGAGGATCATCATCGGATAACTCTTCGGCATATAATTCGATTTGAATACCAAGCCGCCATCCTGCCAGGCAAAGTGCCACATCTCCCAATACTTGCCAAAATTGGTCGTTGCAGCCTCATAGCCATAAATGCAGATCACAAGGCCAAGTACGAAGATGATCAACGCCCACAACAACTGAATTGCAAATCCCCAACGCAGCGGCAGGCGGGTATACAGGAAGTCGAGCGCGATGTGTTCTTTTTCCCGCACCGTCAATGCCAGCGCCATAAACACCAACCATATATTGCTCAGCACGGTCATCAGGTCGCCCCAGACCGGCGGGTCCCAGAATACGTAGCGCATGAACACCGTGTAGACCGTGAAGGCGACCATCAAAAACAGCGCTAGCATGCAGATCGCGGTCAATATCTTGCGATACCATTTGTCAATCGCGACGAGGACATCGACCATCAATCAGCTCCAACTATTTGACGAAACCCCAAGCCGTCGGCAACCACATCGTCACGTCCGGTACGACAACGAGCAGGAATAACAAGCCGAACAGAGCAAGTAGATAGGGCAGCATCGCAAGCGCCACACTTTCAAGGCTCGCCTTCGCGATCGCAGCGGTCGTAAAATACGCCACTCCGAGTGGCGGCGTTACGGTGCCGATCAAGAAGCCTACGACGCAGACCATCGCAGCCTGCACTTCCGGATAGCCGGCGGCGACCATCACCTTGATCAGCACCGGGCCAACCACAATGATGTTTGCGGCAGCGTCCATGATCATGCCGAGGATGTATATGAAGGCGACGATGACGAAAGCGAACAGCAGCGGGTTGTCTTTATAGCTCAGCAACCACGTTTCCAATTCTTTGATGGCGCCAAGTGACGTCAACAACCAGCTGAACGGGCCGGCGGCAGCGATTATGATGAACACCGAAGCACTCGTTCGGAACGCACGCACAAAAGCGCCTTTGCAATTGGCCCACGTGATCGTGCGGTAGATGAATAAGCCAACGATCAGCGCTGTCGTCGCCGTGATGGCACCGGCTTCCACGACGCCGGCAATGCCACCGACGACCGAGCCGACGAGGACGATTGGTATGATCAAAGCGAATGACGCGGCAGCCGCCGCCTTGCCGAGTGCGCCGAAACTGAAAGCTTCCTCGCTGCGTTCATAACCATGGCGTACTGCCAAGCCCCAGTTGATGGCCATCAACGTGGCACCAATCAAAAGACCCGGAATAATGCCGGCTGCAAACAGGGCGCCAACCGAGATCCCACCTGCATTAGCAAGAATGATCATTGCGATACTGGGAGGAATAATGCCACCGATCGTACCGCTTACTGCGGTAATAGCAGCTGCAAAAGCGGATGGGTAACCGGCGCGTTTCATGGCCGGAATGAGCAGGGAGCCAACCGTGGCGGCATCGGCCACAACCGAACCGTTCATGCCGGCAAAGAACATACTGACAAGCACGTTGACCTGAGCGAGACTGCCGCGCATCCGTCCGATCATGCGTCGGCTCAATTCGACCAGCCGATCGGTGATGGTCGCGCTCGTCATGAGTTCACCGGTCAGCATGAAAAAAGGGATGGCTGTCAACGGAATCGAGTCGATCGCGTCGAACATCTTGAATGGAATGAGCGTAAGCGGCGCGACGTCCGTAATCAGCACGTAGACCGTTGGCAGGAGGATCAATGTAAAGCCGATTGGTGATCCGAGCAGAATCAACAAAACCAAACACGAAAGCAAAATGATGCTTTCCATAGACTTCCCCCGTTTACGCGCACCGCGGTTTATACTGGCTGGCTTTCAACGTCTTCTTGTCTGTGATCATCTTTAATGCATGGATATTCATCGGTCCATCGAAACAGATGCTGACCGGCATGACCGTTTGTTGCTGAGGTGCTCAAATCATGAAGCGGATAGGCTTGGTTGATACAACCTTTCGCGATGCGCAGCAGTGCCTCTGGGCCACGCGCATGACGACGCCGATGATGCTGCCGGTGGCGGAACGACTAGACCGTGCCGGCTTCGATGTGATCGAAGTGATGGGTGCTGTTCAGTTTGACGCCTGTGTCCGCTACTTGGGCGAAAACCCGTGGGAGAGGCTCCATCTCCTGACCGAGCACATCAAGCGAACACCGATGCAAGCCCTTTTCCGGTCCAAGTGCGTGCTTGGCTTCGACATGGTGCCGGATGACCTGAGCGAGCTATGGGCCGAGCGGTTGTTTGCAAACGGCATAACGAAGTTTGTTGCCTTCGATGGCCTGCATGATCTTGGCAATATTGCTCCTGCCATTCGCCATGCGCGCAAACTTGGTGCAGAAGTCACTGGTTGGCTAACCTATAGTCAAAGTCCAGTACATACCGATGAATTGTACGCCGCTAAAGCACGAGAATACATCGACGAAGTTGGGGTTGATAAACTGATGATCGAGGATACCGGCGGTATCCTCACAGCAGAGCGCGCGCGAACGCTCGTCCCGTCAATCAAGACAGAAATTGGAGAGATGCCATTTGGCTTGCACAGTCATGGCTTGATCGGCTTGTGCCAGCAAACGTATCTTGAAGCCGTCAATCTCGGTGTCGATCATCTATATACGTCGGTGCCACCCTTGGCCGACGCAAACGCACCACCGTCCGTGACAACAACTCTCAGAAATCTGCGCTATGCCGGCTATGGCGTTGATATTGATGATGTGTTGATCGCGGAAATAAGTGCGCATCTTGATGCCGTCGCTGAAACCACAGGAAAGCCGCGTGGCGCTCCACGCGATTTCGATGCCTCATTCATGGGTCACCAGATCCCGGGAGGTGTGCACTCGAACCTGAAGGCGCAACTTGAGGCCGCCGGCCTTGCCGACAGATTGCCGGAGGTGCTCGAGGAAAGTGCCCGCGTCATTGATGATCTCGGATATCCGATACAAGTGACGCCGTTTGCTCAATTGATCGGCGTGCAGGCGACACTCAATGTCGTGCGTGAACAGCGTTATGATATCGTTCCACTCGAAATGAAAAAGTACGCGCTTGGCTATTATGGCAAACTGCTTGCCCCGATCGCAGCAGACGTGCTGGACAAGATCATTGAGCGAGGACCGAAAGGCCTGGCATTGACGCCACCGGAGTTGGAACCAGTCGTACCGAAACTGCGTCGGCAACATCCGAATATTTCCGATGACGAACGGCTACTGCGCTATTTCTTCGACAAGGATCTGGTGGATGGCGCTATAGGCAGCAGAATTGACGGAGAGGAATTCAGTGTAGTCGAAACGCCGGTGTTACACTTGCTAAAGGAACTGACAAAGCGCACCACCAAAAGCCAGGTTATAATCGAGAAAGCCGGATTCAGATTCAGCTATAATGGTTAGACATTGTGAACACGGATAGTCCCATGAAAAGTGTCAACGTCGATTTTGGTGCTGAGAAAATCCAAATAGATATACCGGACAGCGCGGTTGTTGCAGAATTTCAGGACCCGCCTATTCATCCCGACCCCGTTGCATTGATTGAGAACGCCTTGAATGCGCCGCACGGCGCGCCGGCGCTTCAGTCATTGGTGAAGCCGGGCATGAAAGTCGCGATCGGCCATGACGACCCGACCAAGCCACCCCCGCCTTGGCAGCAAATTCTCGGGATTCTTGTCGACAAGCTTTTGAAATGGGGGATTGCAGAGGAGGACATCGTATTTATTTCCGCCAATGGCAATCATAAGAAATGGACCGACGATGAACTGCGCAACTTCCTTGGAAAGGACCTCTTCGATAAATTCCATCCGAGTGGGCAGGTCACCAATCACGATTGTCTCGATCCGGACGGGTTGATGGATCTCGGCCAAACACCAGGCGGCGCCGTAGTCGATCATAACCGGCGGTTTCTTGAAGCCGACCTGATGCTCTACGTCGGCCAAGTCGTCGCCCACAGTTGGGGTGGTTATACCGGCACCGGCGCCGCCATCGGTCTTGCATCAACACGCTCGATCGCCTCGCATCACAACCATCGAGTTGTCAATCACCCGAAAACGACGACTGGCGACCATCGTGCAATGTACTTTCGCCAATTGAAAGCCGAGATCAATGCCCATATCGAGCATCAAACCGGCAAGCGGATATTCTATATCAACTGGATTGGCGGAACGGGTGGCACGATAAACAATGTCTTTGCGGGTTACTCACCCGAAGTCGAAGAACCGGCATGGGGCGCGGCTGACGCCTTTAGTATTGTCGACGTACCCCAAGCCGATGTGTTGGTCTTGGGCCTCCCTGCGGCCTTTGCATATGGAAGTGCCAACAATCCCCTGATTGCGGCAATTGGCATGGGCTATCCGCCACGCGTTTGGCTGGGAGATCACGTGCTGCGCGAAGGCGGGGTGATTATCGGACTCAATCCATCAGACGGCGATTACGACAAGGCGACCTACGCTTCGACGGGCGAGGTCATGGCCTTGTTTGATCGAGTTTCGGATATTGCGGAGCTATCAAAGTTTCAGGCATCGATCGCGACGAACGAAGATTATCTCGAGCAATATCGCAGCGCCCATGCCTACCACCCGGTCCACCCGTTTTGGTTGATGTACTCATGTGATTATATGCTGACCAGAGCTTCGAAGGTTATTTTGGCAGGGACAGAAGCACCTGGCCTCTTCCGCCGACTCGGCATAACGCCTGCGCGCGATTTTGCGCATGCCTGGGAACACGCGACGCGCGTCGTCGGGCCCGATCCGGTAACTGTCGTTGCACCGACCTATTGGAGCCGTCGACCATTTAAATTCCGGGTGAGCGAGCAATCCGCAGGTGCTGCGGCCCAACAGCCAGTCTGAGCAGTATGGTCAGTCAGGAGCGATCACGAAAAGTAACTGATCGAATTCCACTAGACCGGCGTCTTCGGCCGCGATCTGTTTGATCGTGCCATCCGCCGATGCCTCGATCGTGGTGTAGAGCTTCATCACCTCAATGAGACACAGTGGATCCCCTGTCTTCACCTTGGAGCCAACCTCGACGAAAGGGGGCTGATCAGGCGCCGGTCGGCGGTAGAAGGAGCCAACCATCGGCGCCCGAACCTGTATCCCGCTCTCAATGGATTCGGAAGGAGCCGATGGGGGAAACTGAGACGTCCTTGCCGCGGCTCCGATTTCGCCGGTCGGCGTTGACGATATGCTGATTTCAGATGCGGTGATAACAGGGCTAGCCACCGGAGAAGCAGTCGACGCACTACCGCTTGCACTGCGGCGTACGACGAGTTTCATGCCTTCAAGTTCCAGCACAACTTCTTCGCATTCGGAAGCATCGATGATCTTCAAAACCTCCGAAACTTCCTTGAACGTTAGTGTCATGCGATAGCCTTCCGTGCCGCATCTCAACCGATAAACCGTTGACGACTAGCATAACCGGATAGTCAGACTTGACACAATCGCTCCGTGCGTCTCAGCTTGGAATATCCCGAGAGAGAGAACGTCGAGATAGCCGTCGACGTCTTGCAAGACCTAAATGCCGACCAACGAAAATGTCCAGCGCATGCGCCAACGTGTATTGATTGCGAATAGAGGAGAGATTGCGATCCGGGCAATTCGGGCTTGTCAAAGTTTGGGGCTTGAAAGTGTCGCAGTGTATTCAACTGCAGATCAATCAGCGCCCCATGCCTGGCTTGCCGACCAGGCGTACTGCATCGGCCCGCCGGCCAGTCGGCAAAGCTATTTAAAAATGGACGCGCTGCTTCATGTTGCGCGAGAAACTCAATGCACGCTTGTCTATCCAGGCTATGGCTTCCTGGCCGAAAATGCGGAGTTCGCCGAGCGCTGCGAAAAGGCCGATATGGTTTTTGTTGGCCCGTCGCCGGAGTGCATTCGCACAATGGGCGACAAGGCGCGTGCGCGCACGACGGCCGTGCAGTTCGGCGTTCCTGTCGTACCAGGTTCGGCGGGCACGTTCGTTGATGCCAATGAAGCGATCGATGCGGCAGATGAGATCGGGTATCCGCTGCTCCTCAAAGCCAGTGCCGGTGGCGGTGGTCGTGGCATGCGTGTCGTCGGATATGCAGCGGAGTTTGCCGGGCTGTTCAACCAGGCGTCCCAAGAAGCCGGTGAAGCGTTCGGTGATCCGGCAGTTTATCTTGAACGATATTTCCCGTCCGTGCGGCATATCGAAGTTCAAGTCTTCGGCGATTCACATGGCAATGTACGCCAACTCGGCGAGCGTGACTGCACGACCCAGCGTCGGCATCAGAAACTGGTAGAGGAAAGTCCTTCTCCAGTATTGAGCGCCGCGGAGCGCACTGCATTGCTGGATGCAGCCGAAAAGCTTGCTATCGGAGTTGGATACCAAGGTGCAGGAACCGTAGAGTTCATATTTGACGAGCACAGCCGGCAATTCTTTTTTATCGAAATGAACACACGTATCCAGGTTGAGCATCCAGTCACCGAGATTTGCATCGGGCATGATTTGATCGTTGAGCAATTCCGCGTCGCTTTGGGCGAACCTCTATCGATTGCTGATGAAGCGGTTTGGCCGGGCGGACATGCCATCGAGTTTCGCATCAACGCCGAAGACGCATGGCGGGACTTTCAACCATCGCCTGGTCGTGTGCACGAATGGCGCCTGCCGCGAGGCAGCGGGATCCGCGTCGATAGTTTTGTGTATGAAGGCATCGACGTTCAGCCCTTCTACGACTCGATGATCGCAAAGCTTATCGTGCACGGCGTCGACCGTGAAGCTGCCCTGGCGTGCGCCCGCGACGCATTGGACAGGTTCGAAATATCCGGCCCGGCAACGCTCAAACCGTTTCATCGCGCGCTTGTCGATGATCCTGATTTTCGATCCAATAAAATCCATACACGCTGGGTTGAATCCACGTTTCTGGGTCGCCTTAGCAAAGAGGACAGCTAGTTGGGCCGAAAAATTCGATTGATTGATGTCACCTTGCGGGACGCGCATCAGTGCCTGTGGGCAACACGCATGACCACTGCAATGATGAAGGACATCGCACCGCGCCTCGACAATGCGGGGTTCGAGGCGATCGACCTGGTTGGTGGTGCGGTGTTTGATGTCATGGTTCGTTATCTGCGTGAAGATCCGTGGGAGCGCATGCGGATCCTCAACAAATGGATCACGAAGACGCCGCTGATCATTCACACGCGTGGACAGAGCCTGTTCACGTTTGAGTTCTTTGCCGATGATGTTGTGCAGCTTGCGGCAGAGCGCTTCGCTGCAAACGGCATGCGCTATCACACGCCCTACGACGCGCTCAATGACATGCGTAATCTAGAAATTCCAATCAAAACGGCCAAGCGGCATGGTCTCTACGTTGTCGGTGGGCTCGCATTCACCTTCAGCCCTGTTCACACGGACGCCTATTATGTCGGTAAAGCCAAAGAGCTTGTCGGCCATGGTGTCGATGCCGTCTTTATCAAGGACGCAAGCGGGCTGTTGCGGCCTGAACGTGTGGCAACTCTGGTGCCGGCGATCAAGCATGCGATCGGCACGATGCCATTGCAGATCCACACGCACTGCAATTCCGGTCTCGCTCCCTACGTCGTGCTGCAGGCAGTTGAGCATGGCGTTGATGTTGTCCACACCGCGACGTCGACACTTGCTAACGGTGTTTCGCATAGTCCGACCGAGCTGTTTTCTGCAAATTGTCGGCGCCGCGGATATAATGTTGACATTGACCTTGCGCCAATCCGGGAAGTTGCTGAGCACTTGTCGTATATAGCCGCCCAAGAAGACAAGCCTGTCGGTACGCCAAATGAGTACGACGAATTCCATTTTCATCACCAATGCGCCGGTGGCATGGTCTCGAACCTGGCCTATCAATTGGAGACCATAGGGCTCTCGGATCGCCTCGAGGAAATCCTTGAGGAGGCTGGCCGGGTCAGGATGGATCTAGGCTATCCCATTGTGATCAGCCCCTTTGCCCAGTACATCGTGACGATGGCGATCCTCAACGTCATGGGACGCGACCAAGGCAAGCAACGCTATGACACCGTACCTGATGAAGTGCGCCTTTATGTACGCGGCGGATACGGGGAAATCGCCGGTTCCATCGACCAGAACCTCTACGACAAGATTACACATGGCGCGGCCCCCATCAAAGAGCGGCCAGGTGCGCTTGTACCCCCGGCACTAAAACGGCTACGGGACACACGCGGCCCGTTCGCTAGTGATGACGACCTGCTGTTGGCCGCCTTCTATGATGATCGGCAATATCGCGCTTTGAAGGAAGCCGGGCCGATCAACACGGAGTACCCGCTCATGGAAACGCCCTTGCTCACGCTTCTGCGTGAGCTCGCGAACCGGCCTAGAATTAAAGGTTTTCACTTCATTTCAAAGGACGCTACAATCTAAAACGTGTCGCATGATAGGCGTCCCGATTTAGCTCTTTTTGGCTCACGGCTATTTCCTCTCTTCGCTCGAAGCCGCCGCTATACAAGCGTTAGCGTGCTTCTCACGCTAAGGGCGGCGCTCATATCGGTCCGCTGCTGCGGCCCTGATAGTGAAGCCGTTTGGGTGTGAGGCGCATTGCCAAGTTGGTCCCGTCGACATCCCTGTAAGCATTTAGGGCCGGCTTCACCGCGGAGAGCCGTTGTCGCCCCGCTGTCATGGCTTGGCGCCACGACAAATCTCACCGAGGATCCGCTCTATTGCCCCGTCCGCCAGTGCGGCAAGTTGCGCAGGAGTGCGGTTCTGAATTGGATGCCTGACCCAAACGATTGCGGGTTCGAAGCCAAGAGATTTGGATTGTGCCAACGCACCTGGTTTGAATTCTTCCGAGATGACTGCGCACCCTGGAATGCCGCGCCGATCAAGAGCAGCAATGTCATGCAAACTGCACGACGTACACGACCCTCAGTCCGCTAAGCCTTCGATAACCACCGTACACTGTCCCACGATGTCCTGTAGGATGGCCTCGGGTACCGGTTTGGTGTGCGTTGGCTTCTTGAAGCGGAGCACCTGGTGGCCCTGTTCCGTCAGGCGTACCGCAACTGTATCGAGAAATTCATCACTGCGCTCTTTGGCAATGCTCAAGAGGCCGATCGTTGCTCCGCCCAGACTCTCTGGCGGATCGAGGCGCGCCCGTGCCACTGGGGAGTGCTCCGCGGTTGGGTCCCGCAATATGTAGGGTTCATTGCTCATGGTTTGATCTCCTGTGATACGATCTGCACCTGTTTCGGATTCCGCTGTGCCGTCCAACCGCCGATGATACCCGTCATGCCACCGCCTTTGCCGCCAGCGCGAACGACGAGTAATCCGCCATCGTGGAACTTGTTCACGATCTCGTCCGCCCGGGCGGGGTCGATTCCTTCTTCGGTCCCTTGGGCGCCTCTGATCAAATCACGACCAGGCCGCTTCAATGCTTCCCACAACATGCCTTCAATATCCGCGCGCCGACCAAGTCCGGCATTGCTAAAGACGGCGTAATGATCGGGTCCCAATGCAAGGATCGCATTGCCCCATTCGCTATATTTCGGGTGCGTCACAGAAAACAATGCCATCGCCAGCGCATTCGTCAAAGACTCCGGGTTCGTCGAGAGACCAGCGTTCACGCCTTGAACGCCGTCGCCGTGAAATAATGTGACCGAGTTGGTTCCAGGCGCGGCGCCGCGTGCCACGTTAAGAGGCGTCCAATCTGGATCGGATTCGTCTTCCGGGAAGCAAAAGCCGACTTTTCCAGGATTGCCCAGCACAGATCGATCGATCTCACCGGGGATGCCGCCGCCAACGTTGCGAATGACCAATTGCAGGGCCCGACCGATCGTCGAATTTGCTCGGTTGCCCTGGCCGAGTGCGTTCCCGGCAGCGTTCATTCCAATGCGTTTCGTAACGGGACCATTCACGATCAATACAGGGCCGGAGAACCACAACGTCGCCAACAGGCCATGCATTGAGAATTCCGGCTTGAGCGCGCCTTCGACCGCTGCCAACACGACGGGAAAGTACTCAGGCCGGCAGCCGGCCATGACGGCGTTGATGGCGACCTTCTCGATTGTGCACTTCATAAGGTTAGGTGGCACGGTACCGATGATCTCGTCCGGTCGCCGACTTGTAGCGGACAGCATATGCGCAATACGCAGGTCGGTCGGGGGTACAGCAGGCAAGCCATCCGACCAGCCACGATCGTACATCACCTCGATTGGGTCGACGTCGGGCGGCACCTGGATCTCGCGCGCCTTGAGCGTCAATCCGCCGTAGCGCAGCGCCAGTCGCTCTGCCATTCCAGGATCGAGCGTGCGCGAGCCGCAGCCGGGGCGGGAAGATGGCAGGTTGCTGCCAAGCTCTCTAAGCTCGGTCAGCTCTTGCCATTCGGCTTTGTTCCAACCGATTGCGCGGCCAACCTCGACCCCATCATTGCTGCGTATCAGGGTTGGTACAGCTTCGATTCTGTGCCGATATGAGTGTTCCAGAGCAGTGTCATCCCGCGCGCCGCCGAGGGTGTCCGGAAACGTAGGGTCGTCCTGACTGTAGACGATGAGTTGGTGTTTCTGAAGCAACTCGGAAAGCACCGGGACGACCATCTGGCACGTTTCGCAGTCGCGTTTGACGATCGCTGTCAGTTCCATTTTGGGGCTCTCACTTCTCAAAATTGTTCTGCATTGACAGTGCACAATAATGTCTGCTGCTTCTGATTTACCTCTGCAGGACGGGTTGCGACGAGGCAGGGCGCGGTTGCCACGCGTGACATCGCGCGTCGTTCCGCTGCCTCCGTAACCCTAGCGACGATAGGAGATGCCGCGCCAGAACTTGTGGTTCTTCTCTCGTACTATGCGGCTTTCCCATTCGAAAATGGCGCGTTCTTCTGCCTCCCAAGCTTGAATTTCCTGATGGAGTTGGATTTCAAGCGCGGCTTGTTCCGCTGGCGTCAAATCGGCATAGTTGAGGGGCGGTGTTGGCTGTCGCGTTTCCTGTTGGCGCTGCGAGCTTGCGATCGCGTCGAGCTGAGCGCGAAGCTCTGCCGCTTTGGCTTTGAACGCATCAGCCTCCGGGCCGCTGCGTCCAGCAGCAACAGCTTCCAAACGTTCGATCGTCTCAAGTATTTTCGCGGGGTTATCGACCATATCTCGTTACCCAGGTCCACCATGCTTGGCTCTTTGCCGACCTTTAGCGACTCTACATCTGGAAGCCTCGCCATTGCGAGTGATTAGATGTGCCGCGGAATGCTTCATATCTGACATTAGAGCGCTTGGCGAAAAATATGAACCAATCTGTTCGCACTATGGAGCCGAGCAGCAGCACTATGCGCAGCCATGCTGCGGTCAAACCGTTCGACGCATACGAGCGTTTTCTGGGTGGCCACCATTTGCGGGCCCTACGGGTCGGACAGAATGAACCTGACATCTTCAGCTGAGTGTTTCCCAACGCTGATGTCATTGCTCATTCGGTGTTCGTTATGCACCAGCCAAATTGACCGCATCGGATAATTCATGTTCGGCGAAGTGTTCTCGCCCACCTAACCTACTTCAGGCAGACGTTTTCGCAATTCTGCCTTATGGACTTTCTCCAATGTTGAGCGAGGCATCTCTGCAACCACGAATACGTCACGCGGGACTTTGAAGTCTGCAAGCTTCTCGGAGCATGCTTCGATGATTCGAGCCGTAAGGTCGCCGGGTTGGTCCGGGTCAATGTTCGCCGTAGGAATGACGAAGGCGACTGGAACTTCATCGAGCATCTTGTGGCGTTGCGCGACAACCGCGACTTCGTAGACTCCCGGCACAACGGCAATCACACGCTCGATCTCCGAGGCGGCAACGTTTTCCCCACCGACCTTGAGCATGTCCTTGTCCCGATCCGCGAATGTCAATTGACCATCGATTTCCAGACGGATGCGATCGCCTGTTTTGAACCAGCCGTCCTCGGTGAAGCACTCACGCATCGCGGCTTCATTGCCAAGATATTCGGAGAACATCTGAACCCCGCGCCACCCACGGCATTCGAGATGACCGACCTCGCCTGGTTCAACCGGTGTGATGCTATCGTCGCGCAACACGCGGATGTCATAGCCGCTTGCCGGTCGTCCGGTCGTCATCGGCCGATTGCGCGTACGGGCTTCGCCGATGATGCCATGGCTGATTGTTTCCGTCATGCCCCACCAGCCGATCGAGCGCACCCCAAAATGCGCATCAAACGGCTGCTCGTTCGCGTTCATGCCGAACATCCGAAAGCTGTGCGTGTCAGGTTTGGGATGCTGCATAACCGCCTTACAGAAGAAGGGCAGCATCGAGGCCCAAGTGCATCCGTTACGAACAGCGATGTCCCAGAAGCGAGACGCGGAAAATCGCGGCATCAAGACAACGCTGCCACCCGTCCACATGGTTGGCAAGATCGAGTAGGTTCGCGCATTCGTATGAAACGACGGCATCATGACAAGGTGCACGTCGTTCTCATTGAGGTTCTCATGAACCGCGGATGCCCGTGCGCCCCAAAGTGCATTGGCGTGTGTCCAGAGCACCGCTTTGGGTCTGGATGTCGTCCCGGAAGTAAATTGAATGGAACCGGGCCGCCAGGGATCAGGGGCCAGCGCTGGCAAATCTGCCGGATCTCCGTCGAGGGCTGCGAAAGCACTCGCACGATCGGGTATGAGCTTGGCAGGCGGTGGACCGCCATCGACCAGATGCTCGGTGACCGCCAGCCATTTGATGCTACGCGCGCTGCGAGCGACGGTTTCAGCAAGTTCCGGCTGGGTGATTGCAGCGACAGCATTGCAATTGTCAGCAAAGAAGGCGAGTTCGTCTTCGGACGAGCGGGTATTGGTCGTGACAATGATTGCGCCGATACGAGCGCAGGCAAACCAGAGAAACTCCATCTCCGGTGAGTTGTCTAGATGGGCCAGTACGCAGTCTCCGGCCCGAATGCCGCGGGCATGAAGCCCTGCCGCAACACGTAAAACTTTGTTGTGAAACTGGGCGTAAGTCCATGTCTGGCGCGGCCCGGTGAACGGTTCCCAGACCAGGAAAGTATGGTCAGGCCGTGTCTGCGCACGATACGCTAGCAGCCAATTCACGTCACGGCCGGCAAACGGATTGACGATCTGGCCGCGCTCGTCCTTCGGTGCAAATGACATCGGTTCCCTCCAGTTCGCCGACCAATAGTCCGTTAAATTAACCCGTTGCCCCGGCTCCCGACAACGCACCACGTCGTCACTGCTGAGGGCGCGGCGATCAGTCGGTCGACGCGATGCAAGGAAACCCCACTCTGATCTTGTGTAAATATTGCCTGTGCATCTTTTTGCGCCAAAGCGCTACGACCGAAAAGACGTCAAAACGATGGGCGCCGCCGCGGTTGAATGTGTCTTTTCAATTTTGCCGATCGAAACTACCGTGCGAATGGTTCAGGGCTCATAACCAGCAATATGGAACAACGCCATGCATCCGGCAGATACGCTCGCTTTGGAAAAATTCCTGGCCGTACGTCCCGCCTGGACGGCGATGCGGACGGCGCGGGAAGCGGTCGGCCTCCAAGACCGTGCCTTGCTGCATTGTGGCCCCCCCGTCGCAGCGGCGGGCGACCTGGTGCAACCAACTTTGAATTCAGCCGCGGTGGCCTGTGTCTTCGAGGGTTGGGCTAAAACTCTGACCGAGGCGTTGGAACTCGTTGGCAGTGGCGACATCGCTTTCTCCCCCGCGCAGGACAGGCATGTCGTGACACCGATGGCGGCCGTCGTCAGCCCTTCGATGCCGCTTATCGAGATGACTGATTTGGCCAGTGATGCGCCCCGTGCGTACGCGCCGATCAATGGCGGCGGCACCGGCGGCGACCCCGCCCCGCGATATGGCCGGTGTTCCGAGGAGGCGCTCGACTACCTGCGCTTCCTCAATGGTCCGGTGGCCGATGCATTGACGGCCGCGGCTGCGACGGCGCCATTGCCCTGGTTGCCGTTGCTCGACGCGTCTTTGACAGAGGGTGACGACGGCCACCTGCGCCACGGTGCGGCGCACGCGAGATTGCTGGACATCCTCGAACAGCGACTTGATTTCGGGGCGTTGCCCGAGGATGTCGCTGAATTTATGCACAAGTGGCCGTTCTTTCATTTGAACTTCTGGATGGCCGCGGTCCGTTGTGTGCTCAGTGGTGCCGAAGGGGTGGCTCAATCCAGTCTCATCACTGCGTTTGGCGGAAATGGCACCGAGTTTGGCTTGCAACTGAGCGGCCAGCCCCGCCAATGGCATGTCATCCCGGGCGCGCCGCCCCGCGGACGGGTGCGCGCGCCCTATGACGAAAACAGTGGCGTCGGTGCCTACGGCGATAGTGCGGTGGTCGAGGCTTTTGGTCTTGGCGCGATGGCCCATGCTTATGCACCTGACATGCACGCCTTGCACGAGGGCTTTTGTCCACCTGACCTCATTGCCTTGCCCGCGCAGCTACTGTGTGCTCTGCATCCGGAAATGCCCATTTCAAGAGCCCGTGTCGGCCTTATCGCCCGCCGGATTGTCGAGGTTGGGGCGACGCCCGTGGTCGAACTGGGCATCGTGGAAAAGACAGGTATTGGAGGCGGCCTTGGCGCAGGCCTTTATCGCCCGGAACTGGAATTGTTCAGCCAGGCCTGCGCCAAGCTTGACGCTTAAGTCCACCTAACGAAGGCAGGCGCCGCTTCGTACCATGCGAAGCGCGCTTCGCCACCGAACCCAGACCCAGCCTCAAGTCGTACTCAATGAGTTGGCTTCTGTTTTACGTGTGCAATCGGAAGTTCTATGAGTCATAAGGCCCCGTGTTGCTGACTTGTACTTGCCAGTGCCCAGAAGGAAGCTTGCTGTACCTTGCCTTATTCTTGTACAGAACCGAACCAGAACACCGCGCACAATAATCCCGTCTCATTGCAGATGGGAGTGGTTGCGTAGAGGTGAAAACAGATACGAACGAAAGTGTGCATGATCTCGGTCGTGCATGCTGAATTGTGAGGAAAGTCTGTTCAATATCAAGCACATAGATTCAGTGTTGCTCCTATGATGGATTATATGGAATATCATTTAATATCATAGAGTTGCGACGTTGCGTGCACAATTTATGCACACTGAATCTTGTGCGTAAGAGGCACTAATGGGAGCTTGCAAAAACTGGTTGAAACGTCAAATCAGAGGGCTAGTGCAGTGGCCCCATTTGGCCGCTTTGCCACTCGGAGAGGGCGTGCCCCCTAGAGATTGTTGAGTGGGAAAGTTCCAAATCTAGTTGTGGCTCAAATTGTCAGGCGCAGGTAGACGACGAAACAGTCCATACCTGCCAAACTCGGTGCAATTAGATTTTTCTGACCAAGATCAGGTTTCAGGCTGTCCGTTGCTGAGAGTAAAGCAGCGGTGTTGTGCTCAATCCTTGTTTAGCGGGACTTGCCCCCCAGCGGCCATCTCGTTGATCATGTGGAACGACGGTGGTGGGGGCTATCGTCAACTGGTTTCAAGTCGGTATTTTCGGAATTTTGCACCACCGTATTCTATCTCATCGATAAATCTTGCCCCCAGCCTCTCGAGTGCTCGTAGCTTTTTTCGGGATGGAGGTATGAGTAGCGTCACGAAAGGGATGCGCTCGTCAGCATTGGCGAACTCAATTGCTTTGTTTGCAATCTGTCTTCCGAGGCCAAAGGAGTCGGGCTTCAGAACTAAACCGAAATCCCACTCGTCACCTTCCTTTTGGAATCCACCCCATCCGACATACTCATCGTCAGCCAATATTGCCCAATGCCCTAATCCATCACGGCTCCAACACTCTTCCTTGGTCGCGACAAATCTGGCGACAGCAGCCTTATCCCATTCAAACGTCAGAAGCGGCATGTGCTCGGCAACGCGAGGATCCGACATGTGAGTCATGATTTCGTCCGGATCTATCTCAGATAATCGGGCGAAAGCGATATGGTGATTCATTGTAGTCGCTTTCGGTGCTGTTCAGTGTGCCCGTAGCTTTGTGCCCCCGGTGGACTCTGCTTAATTTCGGCACGTAAGCATTCAACTTGTTGCCATCGAGGTCTCTGAAATATGCGCCATACAATCCATGATCTCCGCGTGGTCCGGGTTGCCCTTCGTCCGAACCACCCAATGATAATGCTTTTGCATGAAGGCGATTGACGCTTGTGTGATCCTTCACACGTAACGCGATCATTGCGCCGTTACCAACTGTGGCAGCTTTGCCATCGATTGGCCTGGCGACACAAAAGACAGGTTGGCTTCTGGACGTACCCCACGCCGCCATGTTGCGGTGTGCCCAAAGTCGCCCCACTTCTATCGTAGCGAGAAGTTCATCGTAGAACGCGATGCCGCGTTCAAGGTCATTTGTTCCTATAGTCACATAGCCAATCATGGGAGTAGTCCTTTTGTAGTCTCCGATCCTGAGGACAGTGTGTCCGGGGTTTCAGGTCTTGTGGCGCCAAGCTTGGACAATCGTCTTGCAAGCAAGGCCGCAGCGGGTCCGTGACTTGGCACAACGCGCACCTCGAACTCGCCGGATGCTCGAAGGAACTCGATCACATGCTCTCTCGACAGGAAGCGACCAGTGCCTCGCCAATTGATGGCTTGGCACGATAGCCAGTCGGTCATGTTTCGGGCCGGTGTTTCCGCGCAAAACGCGAGACAAAGGACGCCGCCGTGCCGAACGGCCCGACAGAGTTCCTTCAAGGCCATTTCCGGATGAGGTACGGTTTCGAGCGCCCATGCGCAAGTCACGATGTCAAATTCACCGTCCTCAAACGGTAAGGCTTCCAGCCGCCCCTTCACCTGCCGCACCGGGATGTCCGCGCAGTGTGCAAGCATCGCGTCTGAGGGGTCGAGAAGCGTCATTTGTAATGGCGACATACCTTCGGCAATCAAGGCGCGCGCGAATACTCCTGTACCGCAGCCCACATCGAGTAAACTGGTGATTGGGGTGGCAAGGGCCCGTACTGTCGCCTCCAGCGCAGCTTGCGCCTCACCCCCGGCCCGCTTCAGCCAACGCCGGTGAAGTCTGTCGTAATCTGGCGCCAGTTGGTCGTAGATTTCACCCAAATCTCGGTGAGATTTCGCGGTAAACATTTCAAACCTCGTTCCCAATTCTGCAGCGACCTAGGCCGCAGTCCGGCCGTATTCCGACGACCTTCTTGCCGTCCATGCGACAGCCACGACTGCCGCCAGATCGACGTTTAAGCGTTCGATCTGGCGTAGGTAGTCGGTCGCGACGCCTCTCGGTTTCGAGCGGTGAAGTGAGTGTAAAAAGCGTCTCGACTAAGAGGCAGGCGAACTAAGCTCGTGCAGCGCGCGTTCTAGGCACGTTGATGATCAAGAGCTCTGCGATCAACAGGT
The DNA here is from genome assembly GCA_049116495.1 of Hyphomicrobiaceae bacterium. Lineage (GTDB taxonomy): Bacteria > Pseudomonadota > Alphaproteobacteria > Rhizobiales > Hyphomicrobiaceae > CAJQQK01. The sequence goes on from JAGDYV010000099.1 coordinate 56,490, forward strand.
TGATCCCCCACGCAGCTACCATCATGGTGTCCCTCGCAGGGCCCATGAGTTCCGTTCCAAGCAAAACCATTCCGCCAATACCCAACATCGCTTGCGTAGATGCTCCCTGGCCTATGGCGTAGGCGCGGACCATGGAGGCCCTATGCCCGGAAATGTTTCGTGACCTGACCGCGATGACGGCCCAAACGATGAGGAAAAACATCGAAAGGCTCAGTGCAATCCGCACCCAATAAAGCAGGGTCCCCTGCAATTCTTGCGGAAAGCTATAGAAATGGGTCATCCAGAGCCCCGTCAGCGCACTCGTGCACCCTGCGGTGGCGACTACGCGGCCCATAGTGCGATGCCGGGCGAGGTGATAGCGCCTGACGCTTGGCAAGAATTGCAGCGCGCCCAGAAGGCAAAACAGGAAGCTAGCCAGGACGTGCAAAACGATTGGCAATGGATCAGTCAGCGCGCGGATATTTTGCGGCCCAATCACTGGACCTCCGAAAAGCCCCGCGACCCGCAGCAGGCCGCCAAAGGTCGGTACGAAAGAGAAGATGAGGATGACCGCAAGGAACATCCATTCGCGGCTGCTGATGGCTCTCATTGTTGATCTTTCTAGCTCCGTTTGGCTGGTGCCTGGCTCAATTGACCGTTATTTGCATGGCAGTGATGCGCGACGGCGCGCGGATGCACCACTCGGCGACGGCAAGATTGATGACGAAGCCTAGGCCGATAAGTACTGTTGCACTGTCGGGTGTGAGTTTCTGTGCAGCGGCCAACCAGAGCCCGATCACCAGCGCCTGGGTCGAGCCCGCGACAGCGATGGAAAAGGCTCGGATCATCCATGCACGGTGCCGTGGCACATCGCGTCTGCAGATGGCCAGAAAGGCGAGGACAATGGATCCGGCAAGCGCCGCACCGAATAAGACCCTCAGCGCGTCCATCAACAATGTGGCTAAGGGACTCGGCGGGTAAGCAAGAACCAGCCAAATACCACTCAGTCCGGCAGTGATCCCAGCAACCATGGCGATCTTGCCTGAAACTCGATGCCAGAGTCGGTAGCGGACCCTCAATTCTGGCGAAAACTGAAAGGCTGCAAGGATTAGGAACAGACAGCCGATTAGGATGTGGCCAACCAGCATGCCCCAATCGCCGCCGTAACGTGTCATGGCTGAGTCCGGTGCTACCGGGTCGGCGTGGATCAACGAGATCAATCGGTTGGTGGTGGCCGCGAACGGAATCAGGCTGAGGCTTATCAGAAGCATGGGAACGTGCCACGGCCGAAGGATCGGGTTTTGCATGAGGTGTCTCCTTGTCGGAGACGGGTTTAGCCATGTGCCAGTAAATGAGCGATTGCCGAAATTCGTCCACCTGCTATACGAATATGTATGAACTGGCAGGCCATGTCTTTCGACTGGAATCAAGTGCGGGCGTTCCTTGCGACGGCCGAGGAGGGGTCATTCAGTAGCGCGGCGCGGGCGCTGAAAACCACCCAGCCGACGATCGGACGGCAGATTTCGGGACTCGAAGGCTCGCTTGGTGTTACGCTCTTCGAACGCAGCGCGAGAGGCCTTACCCTTACGCAGGCGGGCCGCGAGCTTCTGGACCATGTCCGGGCCATGGGAGAGGCAGCGATGCTTATTTCGATGGTCGCCGCTGGGCAGACGCAGGACGTGACCGGCGAGGTGACGATTACGGCAACCGACTTGATGTCGGCTGCGTTGTTGCCCAGGCTTCTCGCGCCGCTGCGGCAGACTGCGCCCGGGCTACGGGTTCGGATCAACGCCGCGAACGATATTCAAAACCTGACGCGACGCGACGCCGACATTGGCATACGCCATGTACGTCCCGACCAGCCGGACCTGATCGCACGTCATGTCGGGGACATGCGCGGCAACCTATATGCAGCGACGACCTATCTCGACCGCACCGGCCGGCCAAGAGCGCCAGGTGAGATGACCGGCCACGCTTTCGTCGGGAATCCGGATCCTGTTCACCTGCTCCCGATCCTGCATGATCGAGGAGTTCAAGTTCGAGCAGAGAACTTCGTCATGTCCAGCGACAGCGCCGTGGTCGTTTGGGAGCTTGTGAAGGCCGGGTATGGCATTTCCATGCTGCCGGAGGTTCTGTGCGAGTCCGAGCCGGGTATCGAGAAGGCGCTTCCAAGCCTGGCGCCAATAGAGTTTCCATTGTGGTTGGTAACGCATAGAGAACTCAAGACCAATCGGCGGATCAGAATTGTGTTCGATCTTCTCGTACGCGCACTGGCTGAAATGGCGGGAAAGAGAGTCTAAAACTGCTCCTCGTTGCTTCAACGTAAAGTCACAACAACACGATCGAGGCGCACGTCAGCTATTGATGCTGTGGACGGCTCCTCTCCGGCGGCGGGTTTGCCGCCATGATGGTTGTGTGAAGCAGCCATGATTCGGAGGAGCCGCAATGAATACTATCACGACGATCGGTCTCGACATCGCAAAGTCTTTGTTCCAGGTGCATGGTGTCGATGCAGCTGGCGAACACCCAAGCGAACTGTCACAATCGGGGAGGTCTGTTGCACATCTAGCAGCGGAACCTTGTGCGGCCCACTCCGCTGTCTTTCTTGCGGCAGACTAGCGATCGGAAAAATTGAGCGCGGCTATCGATAGCAGAGCAAGAAACGTGTCGTTTGCGGACATTGATCATGTCATGTCGTCCACCCAGAAACTGGAGAACGACATGCTCAAACTAAAAGACAAGGTAGCAATAATCACTGGCGCAAGTTCCGGGCTCGGCCGAGCTGCCGCGAAGTTATTTGCTTCCGAAGGCGCAAGTCTCGTCCTAGGCGCGCGACGACGCTTGGAGCTAGATGAATTGGTTGCCGAGATCAATGGACCGGAAGGTCCAGCAATCGCCATAGCGGGAGACGTCCAAGACGAGGGCTACGCAGCGGAACTGGTCGAACGCGCAAAATCCAGGTTTGGTGGGCTGGATGCAGCGTTCAACAACGCCGGAACAATGGGGGAGCTTAGTCCCGTTTCAGAGATGGAATCTACCAATTGGCATTCTGTCATCGCTACAAATTTGACGAGTGCCTTCTACGCGGCCAAATACCAAATCCCCGCTATGAGAGAACGAGGTAGCGGCTCGATCGTGTTCACGTCGTCATTTGTCGGACACACTAACGCCGGCATGCATGGAATGGGCGCTTATGCAGCTTCTAAAGCTGGATTGATAGGATTATCTCAATCGTTGGCATCGCAACATGGAGCGGACAATATTCGGGTCAACACCCTACTTCCAGGCGGCACCCGGACTGTTATGTCAGGCGATGATACTGCTATTCACGATTACATCGCAGGGCTTCACTCGTTGGGTAGAATGGCCACACCAACCGAGATTGCCAATGTGGCATTTTTTCTTCTGTCCGGTGAATCTTCATTCGTGACTGGCAGCGCAATGCTTGCGGACGGTGGCCTATCGATCAAACTCGGTTAGCTATATGTTTAAGTCTAGGCGGATCACCGTTTTTGGCCCGAGACCGAGGGGACAGAATTGATGACAAGACGATCGAACCTACCCAACTCCGGACGTGGCGGTCAGACCATGTTAGAATTTGGGTAGATCGTATCACCCGCCCCGCTGTGACAATTCGGGGCGGTCTGTAACATATTCAGCAGCGGACGCGATGTGCTCGCCCCGACATTTACGGCTTGTGACCCTGGCTGTTTCAAAACG
>JAGDYV010000100.1:0-29651 GCA_049116495.1 Hyphomicrobiaceae bacterium
CGTCGCGATAGACAAAATACATTGGGACATCAAGGGCGTAGTCAACATACCGCTGATACCCCATGCCATCTTCAAAGGCGAACGGCAGCATGCCCGTCCGGTGGCCATCGGTATCCCTCCAAACACCACTGCGGAGCGACTTAAAGCCGTTCGGCTTATTCTCTGTGAACGGCGAACTGGCAAACAGAGCGGTGGCCAGGGGCTGCAATGCTAGAGACACACGCAGCTTTTTCACCATGTCGGCTTCATCGGAAAAATCCAGATTCACCTGAATTGTGCAGGTGCGATACATCATATCGTGACCACGCGTGCCAACCTCCGGCATGTAGCGGGTCATGACCGCATAGCGCTTCTTCGGCATCGTCGGCATCTGTTCCAATGTCCAAGTGGGCGTGAAGCCCAATCCGAGAAAGCCGATCCCGAGCCGCTGACCAATTTCCAGGCACTCGCTCAAATGATTGCCAGCTTCAGCGCAGGTTTCATGAAGCGTCGTGAGTGGCGCCCCGGATAGCTCGAACTGGCCACCAGGCTCCAGCGATATGGTCTCCGGGATGCCAGCCCCGCTTGACCGCTTCAACGCGATGATCGTGTCGCCCTCGCGGATCGCCTGCCAACCATAATCGGCGATCATTGCCTCCATCAGAGCGCAAATGCCGCTGTCGCCGTAATAGCCGACGGGAGATAGATCCTCGGTTCGAAAAACGAACTTCTCGTGCTCCGTCCCGATACGCCAATCACACGCCGGCTTTTCGCCGACGGAGATCCAGTTAACCAGATCCGAGTACCCCTCGATGAGCGGGCTTTCCGCTCCAGGCTCTTTCGTCGACATTGCAGCCTCCTGCCGCGTACATGGTGATGATCCGGCTACAGGCTTCGACTAGCGCCAGGTTCTTTATCAGTTATGGCGATATGAAGCTGAGGCCGCAAGGTCATTGATGCGCGGGTGATAAACCGCCAAACGGCTGTCCGGCTTCGGCTTCAGGCCGTCCAATCGCCGATCGTCGCGTTAACGAGGGCCAGCAGCGCGACGGCTGCGGTATCTGCGCGCATAATGCGGGGGCCCAGCGAAACGACCCTGGTCTGAGCCATCGCACGAATTTGCCGGCGCTCCGTTTCCGAAAACCCGCCCTCCGGCCCGATAATTACGGCGGCTGGCTGGCCACGTTCAAGACCGTCAAACACTCCTAGCGGCGTCGTTGTATCAGCTGCCTCATCCGCAAAGAACAAGATCCGGCTTGCCTCCCAACTGGATAGCGCAGTGGAGAGCTTGCACGGCTCGTGCACTGACGGCAGGCAAAGAATGCCGCATTGCTCAGCTGCCTCAATGACATTTGACCGCATGCGGCCGGTGTTCACGCGAGCAGCGACGGTTCGCTCGGTCAGCACCGGATGCAGAGAGGCAACCCCCATCTCCGTGGCTTTCTGGACCACATAATCGAGGCGGGCGCGCTTGAGTGGCGCAAATAGATACTGCAACTCCGATCCGGTTTGCTGGACGCGGGTCTGAGCAATAACGATCAGATCACACTCTCGCTTGCCACGCGGCGCGAGGCGACTGAGCCATTCACCGTCAACTCCGTTAAAAATGAGGATCTCGTCGCCGGCATTGAGGCGCAGTACGTTGCGCAAATAGTTCGATTGGTCCTTGTTGCACATGACGGATGTCTCGGGCCCAAGGGCCGCGTCGACATATAGGCGTTGCGAACGAAAATCATGAACGGCCATTGCTATGACCTAACCTCCTGCGATTGGCCTGAGCGACAAACAGGGGCAATTCGCCCAATCGCAAATTGGCCCACCAAGCATCAATGCTATGCCAGCAACCGTCTTGGACCGGAAACAAGCCCCATGTCCACCTCACGCCCCGATCCCGGCACGATCGCCGACGCTCAACCAATGAACTGGGTCGATAGCCATGCGCCTGGTGTGCTCAAACCGTATTTTAGGTTGGCGCGCTATGACCGACCCATCGGCACATGGCTGCTGCTGTTGCCATGCTGGTTTGGCCTGGCCCTTGCGCAAGTGGATAGCACTGCGACAGACTTGCACCTGGGTTCTTACATCTTGTTCGCGCTCGGCGCGATTGCGATGCGCGGGGCGGGCTGCACCTGGAACGATATCGTCGACCGGAAATACGACGGCCGTGTCGAACGCTCGGCACTGCGCCCTATCCCGTCGGGACAGGTGAGTGTGCGCCAGGCAGTGGCCTTCGGCCTATTGCAATCCATCGTCGGGTTCCTGGTGTTGGTGCAGTTCAATACGTTCACTATCTGGCTGGGCATTTCTTCACTGGCTCTCGTCGCTGTCTACCCGTTTGCCAAGCGGTTCACCTATTGGCCGCAATTCGTGCTCGGCATGACGTTCAACTGGGGCGTGCTTGTTGGATGGAGTTCACTGAAAGGCACCTTGGCGAGTGATGGTCTTGTCGCGGCCGCGCCTTTGCTGCTCTATGTCGGAGCGATTGCCTGGACGATCGGCTATGACACGATCTATGCGCATCAAGACAAGGAAGACGACGCATTGCTCGGTCTCAAGTCGACCGCACTGCGTTTTGGCGCCCATACCCCCCGTTGGCTGACCGGCTTTTACGGGGCGACGATCAGCCTTTGGCTTGCTGCTGCCTATGCCGCAGGCGCCGGGCATTTCACGTATATTGCGCTTGGTTTGATCGCAGCCCACTTTGTCTGGCAGATCGCCAGCCTCAAGATTGACCATTCAGGCAACTGTCTGGCGCGCTTCAAATCCAATCGAGACGTTGGCCTGTTGCTTTGCATCGGATTGCTGCTCGACGCTCCAATCAGCTGGTCTTAGCTGGTGTCGCTCCACGTTCATTCGCGGCGCAGAATATCTTTCAGAATTCGAGAGGCAACACCGTTCGCGCGGAAGGTGCTCAAAACGTCGTCCGGACTATAAACCGTCTCGACCCAGTCGAAGAACGCGATCGGTTCACGATCATTGTGCGCGAGGTAGCAGGCGAAGAAATGGTCCAGTACGCCGGTGTCGGCCTGCTTGATATGCCCAAACTTCAAGGAAAGTTGTTCGACGGCTTGCTCGATTGGCTGCCTCTCGACGAGGTGCATATACAGCACGCTCATCAGCCCGGCACGATCGGCGCCGGACTTGCAGTGGATCAGCGCTGGAAACTCAATCCGATCAAACAGCGCACGCGCGGCGCGAAGCTCCTCCTTGCTTGGAGCAGCACGCGATCGAACAACACAGTTTTCGAACCTCAGTCCGAGCCGCTTACAGGCTGCCTTCTCAAGCCAATAGCTCCCGGACATACGTTCGCCACGCAGGTTTACGATTGTTTTGATGCCCATGCGCTTGAACCGTGCGAAGTCATGCGGTGCTGGCTGCGCTGATCGCCACGCCTTGAGGCCCAGTTTGTGCTTATTGAGATACAACAGTCGAAATATACCGTGGTCCAGCAGCATCAAATCGGCATAACTCGCGAGCGGACCGAGAGATTTGCGCAACCAACCGGGTGAATGCTCCAGCAGCGCCCGCCTCCCCGCAGTCGAGTAGCGTCGCACCAGCTGTTTCAATGGCTTAGCGATCGTTGCCACCTAGTATCCTCGAACGATGCTCATGAGATGGTGACCGAATTCTTCGCCTTGAAGCCGTGATTGCCATTTGCAAACGATGCTTATCCACTATAGAGACGCTGTTCAAGTTGCACCGTTTCTGTCTAAATGCGCACCGCTGATACCATGCTGATCGGCGCTTCGAATGCATTGCCTTGTCGATGTTGCGCCAAGGCCGAACTCGTGGACCATTTTGAGAAACGCCCGAGATGGCCCGAACCGCTTTTGACAAGTTCGCACGGAACCGAATCGCCGGCCGCTGGGCCGGACGATACATCCGTTTCGTGAAAATGTCGTCATCCGTTGTTTGCGATCCATCCGATCCGCATGAATTGTTGCGTCAACACCATCCTTATATTCTGGCAATGTGGCATGGCCAGTTCATGTTGCTTGCGCCATTTGCGCCGCCAGAACTTCCGGTCGCCAATATGGTGGCGCGCCATGGTGACGCGGAAATCATCGGCGAAGCGCTGAAGACCTTCAATATGGATCTCGTCCGCGGCGGCGGTGCGGCCGGCCGGCGTAAGGACCGGGGCGGGCTGCATGCCTTTCGTGAAGCCGTACGCCTGCTGGAGCAGGGCACGGCGATCGCAATGACGGCCGACGTCCCGCCAGGCCCGGCGCGCCGCTCCGGGATCGGTATCGTCAAACTTGCGCAAATGTCGGGACGCCCCATCATACCGGTTGCGACAGCATCTTCGCGCTATCGCGCGCTCGATACCTGGAGCCGGATGACGATCAATCTGCCATTTTCCCGACTGGGCGTAACGCACGGTGATCCCATTTTCGTCGCCGCCGATGCCGACGATGCCGCCTTGGAAGAGGCCCGACTGGCCGTCGAAGCCGGGCTCAATGAAGCAACGGATCGCGCCTATCGACTGGCCGGCGTCAATGCCGCCGATGTCATGCCACACGCGGGGCTCACGGTTGATGACCCGCCGGCAAAGGCCAACACGTCACTGAAGATCTATCAAGCCGCGACGAGATTGTTGACGCCTGCTCTGCCAGTTCTGCTGTCCTATCGCGAGCGACAAGGCAAAGAGAGCCAAGAACGACGCAGCGAACGACTTGGATTAGCGTCTGCGCCGCGCGGGAACGGCCTGCTCATCTGGCTGCATGCGGCCAGCGTCGGCGAGACGAATGCCGTGCTACCTTTGATGGCGGAACTGCGCCGGCGGCGGCCAGGCGTTCGCTTCCTGCTGACGACAGGTACCGTGACATCGGCTGCCCTTGCAGAAGCGCGCCGTGGACCCGATGATGTGCACCAGTTTGCGCCACTCGACGCCCCCAAATATGTCGCTCGTTTTCTTGATCACTGGCGCCCGGATTTGGTCGCTCTTACCGAGTCTGAAATCTGGCCAAACACGATTATCGCGTGTCACAGCCGCAAAATTCCGATCGCCTTGGTCAATGCGCGCATGTCTGAGAGGTCCCACAAGCGCTGGCGTAAGAATCGCGGTGTCGCGCGCCCGCTGTTCAGCCGCATCCGCTTGATTCTGGCGCAAAACGAACGGCTGGCGCGACGCTTCCGCGACCTTGGCGGGCGTGACGTAAGGGTTGCCGGCAATCTCAAGGTTGATGCGCCGCCTCTGCCGGTCGACCAGGCTATGCTTGCTGATCTGAAAAATCAGATCAACGGACGACATGTCCTTCTCGGCGCAAGTACGCACCCAGGCGAAGATGAGACATTGATCCGAGCCTTTCTCGACTTAAAACAAAAATTGCCACAGTTGCTGTTGATCATTGCCCCGCGCCACCCGACCCGGGGCGCAGCACTCGCTGATACGGTCAGCGGCCAAAACTTGATTTCATCTCGCCGGCAGGTGCAACAAGCCATCCTGCCAAACACAGACGTCTATATTGCCGATACTGTGGGCGAAATGGGTTTGTTCTATTCTTTGGCCGAAGTGGCATTTATTGGTGGTTCATTGATTGAGCACGGTGGCCAGAATCCTATCGAGGCGATCCGAATGGGCACGGTCGTGATGACAGGTCCGTCGCAGTATAACTTTACTGACGCGTACAACGAGTTGAAGCGTCGCGGTGGCGCTGTCGAAGTTGGCGATGCGCCCGATATTGCCCGATGCGTCGAGCACCTTTTGACGGATGATGTTGCGCGAAAAGAGATGCAGCAATCTGCGGCGGCGGGTGTTGCCGCCATGGTTGGCGCGCTTGATACGACAGCTACGGCGCTCGACTTGCTGATACCCGCTGGTGGCCCCTCCAAAACCGACGAGAGGTTGAAGCGTGCCTCTTAAGGAGCCGAGTTGGTGGTACAGCGACAACGCCCAACATAGAGCGCGCCTGCTTGCCCCCTTGAGCTACATCTACGGCCGCATTACGACGCGAAGATTACGCTATGCACAGCCCTATACGTCACTCATCCCAGTGATCTGCGCCGGCAATTTCACAGCCGGTGGCGCCGGCAAAACGCCGCTGACAATCCTTCTTGCAGAGCATCTGCGCAGAAGCGGTGAACGTCCGGCGCTTCTGACGCGCGGCTACGGCGGCTCAGTGCCAGGGCCTCACCTCGTCGACCTGGCGCGCGACAACGCGTTGCGCACGGGCGATGAAGCCCTGCTCCTGGCACGGTGTGCGCCGACTGTCGTGTCGCGTGACCGCGCGGATGGCGCGCGCATGCTGGAGGCCATGCCAAACAGGCCGACCGTCATCGTGATGGACGACGGCCTGCAGAACCCGGGACTGGCCAAGATGCTGCGCCTCGCCGTTGTCGATGCCAAGCGCGGGGTTGGCAACTGCCAGGTCATTCCGTCGGGGCCGTTACGAGCGCCGCTGGCGGACCAATTGGATCTGATTGACGCCATTGTCATCAATGCGGGGCCTATGAAGCCGGGCGAGGACCCGTCGGCGCAAAGCCATTTGATCGACTTGTTCCGGCAAATGCGGTTCCGAGGTCCGATATTGCATGGTGGCATTGTTCCACGGACGAGTTTGGAAGCCCTGACAGGCGAGACGGTCTTGGCCTTTGCGGGCATCGGACATCCGGAACGGTTCTTCGATACGTTGCGGTTGGGCGGGGTCAATGTGGTGGAGGCTGTATCATTCAAAGATCATCATTTCTTTGACGCCGGCGATGCTGAACGCCTGCTGTTTCGCGCCAAGGCGCTCAACGCACAGTTGGTGACGACCGAGAAAGATCACGTGCGCCTTCTGAGCTACGAGGACCAGCGTGGCGAACTCGCAGCGCGCACGACGCCGTTTCAGATCAGGATGTCCTTGGCTGAAGACGATATGGCGCAACTCGGTGCGCTCTTGAAACACGCCATCGCGCACGACGATCTCGTTGAAGATCAGCTGCAACGTTGCTCGAAGTAGCGCCCTGAGGCGTGCCTCCTACTTGTTACCAGCCTCAGCTTCTGCCAGGCACTCAAGATGGCGCGTCAACGACGCGCGGGCATCAACATAGGCTTCCTGCCGATTAACACTCCAGTAGCGCAGATCGTCGATCGCGATCGGCTTGCCGGTCACAGCGCAACGCACAATCTCACCGGGCGACATAATGTGATAGTCCGCGTCCGCATAACGGACGCGTGCCTCGGTTTTCGGCGTAAAAAGTTTGTTGATGTGGTCCATTGTGCCGCAGCTCACCGGTCGACTTCATAGGGTTCTGGCGCCTGTTGTGTCGCGTTGGCGCAACACGGTCAAGTGGCGCCATTGATGATGGTCAAAACAGCGAGCCCTGTTTGTCGCGCTCGGAGGGTTTGACGTTGGGCTTCGTGCGGGTCTTGGTCGGCTCCGGATGATTGCGTGCCGGCCGACTGGCGCTGCCCGAAGTTCGCGTCGCAGATTGCCCAGGGCGCGGATCAGAGGGACCGGGCGATGCTGACCCGGTGCCGACGCCATCGACCCGCGCGGTGCGCGTGCCGTCGTGGAATTCGAGTGCGATCGGTGCGCCGGCTTCGACTTGGGCGGCCGCCCGCAACATGCGGCCATCCTGGTCGCGAACCAGCGCATAGCCCCGTTTCAAGACACTTTGATAGCCAAGCGTTGCAAGCAGCTTGGACTGGGTTTCGAGGGCCGCGCGATGGCGGCCGGTGCGCACGGTGAAACTGCGGCCAAGGCGGGCACTGGCAGCCTCGAGGCGCTCGCGGGCGCCGGCAATGCGCAGGCGCATCAGTTCCGGGCGCAGGCCGGCACCGATGCGCGTCAAGGCTGCGCGGCGGCCGGCTGCAATCTGGCGCAATGCATCCTGAAGATGCCGCCCGGCGCGCTCGATGGCATCGCGGCTGCGCTGCAGCCGGGCCCCCAACAGCGTCGGCGTCAGACGCACACTGGTGCGCGTAAAGCGCATGGCATGCGCGCGGGTGTTGGCCAAAAGAGCCGGACCAAGGCGTCTCTCCAAGGCATCGAAGCGCTGTCGCGGCAAGGCGAGGAGCTCTTCGAGACGCGGCAGACCACGGCTCGCGGCAAGAAGATGACTGCGGGCTGTTTCGAGACGACGGCGGGCACCATGCTTGAGGCGCTGCGCAAGATCATCATTCTGGGCCAACAAATCGACGTACTTCGGCACGGCCCATTCTGCCGCCTTGGTCGGCGTTGGCGCCCGCGCATCCGCGACCAGATCAACAAGGGTCCAATCCGTTTCGTGTCCAACAGCCGAGATCAGCGGAATCGTGCTCTCCGCGGCGGCGCGCACGACGATCTCTTCATTGAAACTCCACAGATCCTCGAGGCTTCCCCCGCCACGCGCGACAATCAGGATGTCGGGGCGCGGCGGCCTGCCGTCAGCACCCAGCGCATTGAAGCCGCGAATCGCAGCTGCCACCTCAGCCGCCGACGTCTCTCCTTGCACGCGTACGGGCCAGACGATGACGTGTGCCGGAAAACGCTCGTTGAACCCCGCCAGCATGTCGCGAATAACCGCTCCGGTTGGCGACGTAACGATACCGATGACCCTGGGCAGGAACGGCAGCGGCTGTTTGGCCGCCTCGTCGAACAAGCCTTCGGCGGCGAACTTGCGCTTGCGCTCCTCAAGCAGCGCCATCAAGGCACCGATACCAGCCGGCTCCATCGCCTCGATGACAATCTGGTACTTCGACGAATTGGGATACGTCGTCACGCGCCCTTGGGCGATGACTTCCATGCCCTCCTCAGGTTTCATCTTGAGCTTCGAATAAACACCACGCCAAACGACCGCGTCGATCTTGGCGCGCTCGTCCTTCAAACTAAAATAGCAGTGTCCGGATGAATGCGGCCCGCGGAAGCCGGAAATCTCGCCGCGCAGGCGCACATAGCCGAACCCGTCCTCGATGGCGCGTTTAATGGCGCCGGCGAGTTCCGACACAGAAAATTCTGCCGCATTGCTATTACCGCCAGTCTCAAGCGGTAGAGAATTCGGTTTTGCCATAGACTTCTTTCGCCGCTGCCTCGATTGAGTCGCTCCGTATATTATACCATGCGGGCGAAGCTGCGGCGGCGCTGCGGCCACGACGTGCGAAAGGTTGCACTTACAGGCATGGTTTTCCCCAAGGACCTTTATGCCGTCCAAGCACGCCACAAAAACGAAAGACCGGCAAATAGCACCATTGCCTCGATGATCCATACGTGAACCGCAGCCGACAAGCGCGTGATCATCCAACGCGCTGCGAATGCGCCCGGAAATGTTGCCAGACCGATCGCGATGCCAATCATCAACTCTGGTTTGTTGATCAGTCCATAGGCAGAGAACATTCCTGTTCTCACAAAGGAGATAAGCAACCCGACCACCGCATCGGTGCCAACCAGTGCCGGGCCGCCAAGTCCCATCCCGAGAAGAAAGGCGATCAGCAGCACGCCAACACCTGGCGTCGTGCCTGTGAGGATGCCGAAGATGAAGCCTCCAGCTATGAGGCCGCCGCTGTGAACTTTAATGCTGCGGCCGGATAGCAATCGCCTGAGACCAATTGAGGCGATCAGAAACAAGCCGAGGAACACCGCCAGGAAATCAACCGGCATACTTTTGTAGACGTAGGTCCCGACGAAAACGCCGGGAATAATCGCCAGGATCAACGTCCCCAAAAGGTCCAGCCTGACATGCGTCCGATAAACCCAAATCCGCGCCACGTTGGCAATCACCATGGCGACGGCCATCACGGGAACCACACCTTTGATGCCGACCAGCGGAACCAGAAACGGCATGACCAGGATACCAGCACCAAAGCCGCTCAGCGCACCAAGAATAGAAGATAAGAATGCAGCGGTCACAGCGATTGCGAGGTCGACCGAATACCAGTCCAATTCCATCTCCTGATGATTCGGCTTCTCGTTGACTGCCCGGTCCAACCACCATGGCGAAGCCACGCACCATAAGATACTTCTTGTGCGCACCAGATCCGCAAAGTGATAATGTCAGGCATTCATCGCTCGAAGACCAACGCGGAGGTGTCAGATGGGTTGGATCGCGTGGCTTGCCAGTCCGATTGCACTTTTCCTGATCGGTGCCCATTTCTTTCGTGCCGGCAGTAAATGGATTGTCAGATCGTACGTCGGCGCCTGCCTCTTCCTCTTCGTGATGCACTTTATGAATGTCGCATTCGTGTTTGGCCCGGACTATGCGTCCTGGCCCAAATACGTGATGTTCGCGTTTCTACCGGGCACCGCGATCCTCGTCGTCTGGGCGATCAAACGGGATCGGGAGGAGGTCATGGGCCGACCGGGCGACCGCGAAGTCACTGCCACGGCTGCCATCGTGTATGGCGCCGGGAGTTATGCCGAGGTGGGTGACATCGGTGGTGGAATGGACTCGCAGTGACTTACTGCTGCCCGGCGGCCCGGCGCGTGGATTTGCAATAGGTCACTGGAAGAGAAAGACCGGCCAATGCTTAAAAGAATATCGATGGCGCTTGTTATTGCGGCTTCGCTCGCGATGACGGTTCACGCTTTTGCGCAGCAATCCGTCAATGTCGATGTCGAGCTCGTCCTTCTCGCCGATGCATCGAATTCGATCGACAATGCTGAGATTCAGTTCCAACGGCAAGGCTATGCCCGCGCCATCACGCATCCCGATGTCCTTTCGGCGATATCCAAGGGTGGCTATGGTCGGATTGCGATCACGTTCATCGAATGGGGCGATGACGCCAACCAGGAAATCGTCGTGCCATGGATGATCGTCAAGGATCTCGCCACGGCCCAGGATTTCACCAAGAAACTCCTCTCCACGAAGCGCCTTGCCTATGGCAGCAATGCCATCGGCGCCGCCATTGCCGAGGCGCAGAAACAAATCGAAACAAACCGGTTCAACGGCCATCGTAAAGTCATTGATTTCTCGGCTGACAGTGCCAATAACTGGAACGGCATACCGATCGCCGTTGCACGTAAGAACGCACTCGCCGCCGGCATCGTGATCAATGGACTTGCCATCTTGTGCCGCGCCCAAGATTGCAGCGGGCGCCCTGTAAGCTATGATCTGGAGAAAGCCTTTGCTGACCGAATAATCGGTGGACCGGGAAGCTTCGTGATCACGGTCGATAATCCGAACACGTTCGCCGATGCCGTGCGCCGCAAGTTAATTCTTGAGCTGGCGAACCGTGTCTTAGGTCCGGCACCGGTGTTGCGTTAGAGCGCAGGCATCTCTTTGCCAGAACGTCAGCGTCCGCGAGCCAACGTCACATCCGTTGCTAGTCAAAGTTCTTCGGCGTGAAGGCACAAGCCGCCCAATAGGGATAGTCCTGGTGATGTGGAAGCGGCTGGACGGAGCACCAATCTTCGGAATAACGAGGCCCCTGGCGCAGCCTACGATGCGTGCGCTTGTTGCGGTACGTTTGATGCGCCTTGCCATGGTCCCGTTTCGACTTCGCGCCGTGGGGGTGTGCGGTTGCCGGCACAGCAAGAACGGCCAGAGTAATGGCGGTCGCGACTAGAATTTTCATTTTGGCCTCCAAGGCGTTATGCCCACAAGTATAGCACAGTTTGGCATGCTTCGGCGCACGATCCCGTGTAGGCGCCGCGATGATGATGCGGTCGACTCGGCCGAGCCTGACACTGCTTTTTTTTGCAAACGACTAAGAACGCGGCGCACGTGTTGCGGCTGGAAGGAGCAGACGGACAACCTGCGGGTCAAGGCAGACGCGGTCGCTGCAAGCCTGCAGATTGAGCGTCATGCGGCGCGCCATCTGCGCCGCCCGACCGGCGGGCAGTTTGACGCTGATGTCGACCGTGCCTTCGTACAGGGAAAGCGGCTCGTCATGAAAACCGAGCTTACGCTCGATCGCCGCCGGGAAAGAGACGGCCTTGCTCTCGATACCGTCGACGCGGACCCTCGTTGGCAGCAAGAAATCCTGCTTCGGTGTTACCGAATTGACATGCCATCCCGGCTGCACGTGGAGGCGTACGCGCGCACTGTTCCTGTCGACGAGGCGGCTCACCGAGACCTGCAGCGCGCCGTGCGCGGCGGCCTGGCGCGGACCGGTTTCGCCGCGAATTGCGATATCGGCGGCCAACAACGTAGCGGCATGGCTGACGGGTTCAGCAACGGCAATGCCGGACAGAGCTGACTGCTGCTCAAGCGTACGTTGACGCCAATGTACGTTTTGCGTGCGTCTGGCAAGGCGGGCAAACAACTCCAACGCGGCGCCGTTGCCGGATGGGATGGTGCTATCGTCGATTTCCTTGGTTCGTATGAAGCCGGTCGCCGTGCGTGTCAAAAACAGCCCGCCGGCTGCCTTGTCGTGAAACAGGTCGACCATCTTTTCGGCCAGGCGCTCGGCGGCGGCCAACCAGTTCTTGTCGCGCGTCACGTCATAGATCGCGAGCGCGCTCAGCCCAACAAAAGCGTAGTCGGTTTGCGTCGCATCCAAGCTTGCGATGCCATCGAAGTAGGCGCGCTTGAGAGCGCCGGACGCTCCGCCGAGCTTGTTGTGGACGAACGTTTGGATGCGGATTGCGTGATCCAGGTAGCGCGACTCATCGAGCACCACTGACGCTTCGACCAAAGCACGCACGATCAGTGCGTTCCAACCGGTGACGATTTTGTCATCGCGGATCAGCGGCTTCCGGTTGGCGCGCGCCTTGGCGAGCTTGTCGATCACCCGTTGATAGCGTTGGGCGAACGCCTCTGGCGTCATTTTCTGAGCGGCCGCGAGTTCGGCAATGGGCGCGACCAGACGCAGGGTGTTCTGACCTTCGTGGTTGCCATCGCCCGTAACACCAAAGATGGCCGCGCCAAATGCCGTATCGTCGCCGAGCGCCGCCTTGAACGCCTTGTCCGTCCAAAGGTAGAAGAGCCCCTCCTTGCCATCGGTTTCGGCATCGAAGGCGGATGCCAGGCCGCCCGCGTCAGTCGTCATCTCACGCAGGACGAAGTCCAAGGAGGCACGGGCGGCGTCTGCGTAGCGGCGACGGCCGGTCAACTGGTAGGCCTTGAGCAGCGCGCGGGTTGTCAGCGCCTGATTGTAAAGCATCTTTTCGAAGTGCGGGATGGCCCAGGCGTTGTCGGTCGCGTAGCGGTGAAAGCCGCCGGCGACATGGTCATGGATGCCACCACGGATCATGTTGTCGAGGGTCAGCAGCGCGGCGTCACGCGAGACCTTGTCGTCATCGCGCTCGGCCCGATGCAGCAAAAACTGGATGACATTCTCTTGCGGGAATTTTGGTGCCGTACCAAGACCGCCATTGAACACGTCGAAGCGTGCCAGGATATGCATGCTGGCTCGGCGCAGCGCGGCTTGATCAATCGCAACGTTGTTGGCGCGCCGGTTCATGGCCCGGGCGATGATGTCCGAGAGGCGCGCCGCATCGGCGATGATGACCGGCCGCTGCTCCTTCCAGCCGGTCGCGACCTGCTTGATCATGTCCTTGAATTGATCGCGCGGCACATAGCCAAAGCCGAAGAACGGTTTCAGATCGGGCGTGAGGACCACAGAATTGGGCCAGCCGCCACGCTGCGAAATCAGTTCCGTCGCCAGCATGTACGTCGCGTCGACGTCGGGCCTGCGTTCACGGTCGACTTTCACGGGAATGGTATGCGCATTGAGCAGCTTGGCGGCTTCGACATCCTCAAAACTCTCACGCGCCATGACGTGACACCAATAGCAGGTGGCATAACCGACCGAGAGAAAGATCGGCTTGCCCTCACGCTTTGCCTTGGCAAAGGCTTCGGGACCCCACTCATACCAGTCGACGGGATTGTAGGCGTGCTGGCGCAAGTAAGGGGAAGCGGCCTTGAGCAGGCGGTTGGCCTTGGCACCGGGCGTTGGCTTGGTTTCGGACCAGGCAACTGATGCGGTGAACAAGCTGAGAGCGAAGAAAAGTGCCGTGCGAAGGAACGTCATTGATATCCTGCCCCGATGACTTGCAACCGCGGCGGAAATCTATCGGTGCGCCACATCACCGGGAAGTCACTTTGACGTGTCCAAGAGATGGTGACGCTCAGCCGGTGCGACGTGCGAAGACGAGCAGGGTGCCAAGACCGCATAGGGCAAGGCCGCTGCCCTGGCGCAGCCGTTGGACCAACAAGGGGTGACTTTCCATGCCGGCGCGGGCCCGCGCAGCCGAATACGTGACCACGATATCTGCGAGCGTATTGAGCGTCACGGAGACCACACCGAGCATGACAAACTGGGCGGCTATGCCCTGGGCGGGATCGATGAACTGAGGGATGAACGCCAGGAAAAATGCCGCCGTCTTCGGGTTGAGCGCTTCGACGATCACGCCATCGCGAAAAGCGAGTCCTGCTCCGGTACGTTGGGCTTCAATCGGCATGACGACCTTGGCCTCCCGCACCGTCTTGATGCCGAGCCAAATCAGATACGCCGCGCCGACCAACTTGAGTGTGGTGAATGCTTCGGCGCTCGCCATCACCAAAGCTGAAAGACCGACTGCCCCGCCAATGACATGCACGAGGCCGCCGAGACTTGTCCCGAAACTCGAGGCCAAGCCGACCGTCCGGCCGCCGGCAAGGGTGCGCGCAGCGACATAGAGAATGCCAGGCCCGGGCGAGATGGCAATAACGAGTGCGGCGGCGAAAAAGATGGCGAATGTATCGAGTTCAATGGTGGGCATGCGGGGCTTTCAATGCGTGCCGATGGACAAAAATGGTCAATTGTCCGGCGCTATGTTTTGGTTGCCACGATATACCGGCTCGGCGGCGGCCGGTCACCCGCTTCGACGATCTTGAAGCCTTGCGCCGTGATGACCTCCTCAAATGCTGTGGCCGTCATGAACTTCACATACGGGGCTTTGCCGAGCCATTGCATCACCGGCAGGACCAACTTGATCAGGCGGAATTTAAGTGGCGCGTCCTTGCCGGGCTGGCAGACGGTCTTGGAAATGAATGTCCCGCCCGGCTTGAGCAGGCCATGGATGTGCCGGATGGCAGCTGGCGCATCTTCGACAAGGTGCAAGAGATTGAATGCGAGAACGACGTCGTAAGGGCCCTGGTCGAGCGCGTCATCGAGCAGATCCGCCGTGATGAAGGTCACGTTTGAGACACCCTGATCCTTTGCCTTTCGTGCTGCAATCTCGATCATACGCGTTGAGATATCGCTTGCGACGATGTGCGCGGCATCGCCTGCCAGCAGCAGTGCGGTCGATCCCGTACCACAGCCGATCTCGAGGACACGATCCGTGCGTTTCATGTACGACCGTGTCCGTCCGAGCGTGTCGTTGTAGGCATCAATGTCGCCAATCGGCGACTTGGCGTACTTGTCGGCGGCGTTGTCCCAGAAAGTTGCGCTCTGCTGCATTGCGAATCTCCTTGTCTGCCGCAGACATATGCATGCGCATTGCAAAGATAAATTGCCGTAATCCGTTGGTCTGCTATACAAAAATGCATGAATTGGTCATCTATTGCGTTTGACTGGAACCAAGCACGCGCCTTCTTGGCGACCGCGGAGGAAGGGTCGCTCTCGGCGGCGGCGCGGGCACTTGGGCTTACCCAACCGACGCTTGGCCGACAGGTCACAGCGCTTGAGAACGAGCTCGGCGTGGTGCTGTTTGAGCGGGCCGGCCGCTCTCTGACCCTGACGCAAGCCGGCATAGAGCTGCTTGATCACGTCCGCGCCATGGCAGAAGCGGCGAACCGGATATCGCTAACCGCGTCCGGCCAGTCCCAGACCATCGAGGGCCAGGTGCGCATTACGGCATCTGACATGATGTCGGCCTATATTCTGCCGCCAGTGCTGAAAAGGCTGCGCGCGGAAGCGCCGCTGCTGGAAATCGACGTGGTGGCAACGAACGACATCCGCGACCTGCTCAGGCGTGAGGCGGATATCGCTATCCGTCACGTCCGGCCAGAGCAGGACGATTTGATCGCGCGGCGCGTACGCGAGGAAACCGCGCATTTCTATGCCACTGCGCGCTATTTGGAGGCACACGGCCGACCGACCTTGGCAGGTGGACTGGCGCATCATCAATTTATCGGATACGGCGATATCGACCGCATGCTGGGTTATCTGCAGCCGCTCGATCTTGGTCTGACGAAAGACAATTTTCGCCTGGGATCCGCCGCCGGCGTGGTCGCCTGGGAACTGGCCCGCCATGGCCTTGGCATCGCGATCATGTCGACAGAGATCGCAGCCAAGTTCCCGGACATCGAACGGGTGCTCGAGGAGATTGACCCGTTTGTGTTTCCGGTATGGCTGGTGACGCATCGCGAACTGCACACCAGCCGCCGCATTCGCCTTGTTTTCGACCTGCTCGCTGAGTTCCTATCGAACAGCACGACTGCCGATGAGAGGGCGCACACGCCTGACAAAAGCGCCACCTTGCCAAGACACGCATGACTTGTAGTGTGACCGCAATCCGACGTCAGTCCCAAGACTGATCTGCAATTCAATCCAATAAGGTCAGGGCATGAAATCCATCGCGCGCGTTAGACAGGCAATAGGGAAAGGGGCGTTGGCAGGTTTGATCGCAGGGTGCGGCCTGCTGGCCGGAACTGGCGTTCATGCCGCCGGGGAAGACACCGACCCGGTGTTCGTCTTCAACCGTGTCTGTTATGCGCAAGTGCCCAAGCTCGACCGGATCCGCGATATGGCGCGCCAGTTGGCCTGGCGCTCGATCGCGCGTGATGAGCTGAAAAAATTTACAACGATCAAGAAGCCCGATGTCCTCGAAGGTTGGGACGCGCAGGTTGGCGAACGCGTATTCCGCGTCGCGATCGTTCAGTCATCGCTCAATGACAAGATGAAAAAAACGTTTCCTGGCCTCGGCGATGGCAAGGCGACATCCTGCATGCTCGTTCTCGACGAATTGAACGACGCGAAAACGTTCGGTGCCAACATGCAAACGCTCGCCGCTAAAGCGCCCGTCAGCAAGGACGTACCGGAAGGCCATCTGCTGACCACGACGTGGGCCGGCGGCAACGACAACCTCAAAGTGTTTCTGTTCTCGAAGGCAAACAAAAATGGCCGCGGCGGCTTCTTGAACGTCACCGTTCTGACGAAGTCCGGAACCGCCGTAAAGTGAGTGACATAGGCCCATGATGTGACAACAGACAGTTGGAACACATTGCACTCTCACAATCGCCGAGCCTCAGACTGAGCATAATATTTGCGCGCGTGCGCGCCCGGTCACATGTGATCAAAGAAAGCCAACTCAGACAACTCCAAGCGATTGCGATCGGACCCGACCCGATGTAATTCTATGTGTGTGGCAGATGCGGAATGAGTTGAGTGATGGGTCAAAAGTTATGCATATCCGTTCTACTGCGCTGGGCGTCGCCGCCAGTATTTTCATAACGTCGTCTGCAGCCAGCGCGGCCTTGTGCACGCGGCTGCCGCTTTCTGATGTGGCGCTTAACAAGGCCGACGCCACCACTGCCGCCCGCAAGAAACTCGGCCAATACGCCGCTGAAAAGCTTTCTGATCGCGGATGGTCGGGTGAAGGAAACGTCACGGCACGAAATGAAACCGTTACGTGCACACCGTACTTCAGCTTTGGAGCCATCGCCGCCGGCTTTCGCTGTTTGGTGACCGCAACATTCTGCGTCGATCGCACGTCAACTGTTGCAGCCCGCGTGGCGCCGTCGCCGACGATCCGCCAGGTGCCGGTCCCACGCCCCGTGCAGCGCCCTGATCCTTCGCGCCAAACGCGGCAAACGCCTCCGGCGCGTCAGACCGTGACCTCATCGCTGCCGCGCGCGACCGTCAAAATTCAACGTAACGTAGCGGCCCCGGCCAAACCGCCATCTGGGCAAGTTCGCCGACAAGCAGGCAAGCCGGCCGGCAAACGGTTTGTCAAATTGCGGCTCAAAGGGAGTTCTTATGAAATCTCCGGCGTGCTCAAAAAGTATGATAAAGTTAGCTATGTCATTGCTCCGCCGGATAGCGAGAACATTACCGTACCGGCGGATCGCTTCGATTGCGTAAGCGGCGCCTGCCCGAAGGCGACAAACTAGAGCGCATGTCTCGCCACCGCGACGCAGTCCGATTGTCAAGTCGCTGGACGATGGTGACGCATCTTCGCCCTGGAACAACCGAGTATGATCAGAGACTATCGACCTGAAGACGCCGATGCCATCGTTGCCATCTGGCAGGCAGCCAGCGCGATGGCACAACCCTTTCTCTCAGATGACTTCGTCGCCCACGTCAGCGACGATATCCGTACCCTCTATCTGCCCAACGCGGAGACGTACGTGCTAGAGGCGGATCACACAGTGATCGGTTTTATCGCCCTGCTTGACAATGAGATTGGCGGGCTGTTCCTCAAGCCGGTCTGGCATGGCAAGGGGTATGGCAAAGCCCTCGTGGACTACGCCGCTGCACGCAAAGGCGGCCTGCATCTCGAAGTATTCGAGCGCAACAAAATCGGACGGGCGTTCTATGATCGCTATGGGTTCGTCGAAACCGGGCGCTATGATCATGAACCGTCCGGTGAAGTGACGATAAAGATGGTCCTGCCACCAACCTGATCAGAGTTCGTTGGCGCACTCCCTGATCAATTCTCGAAGCCAGATATTACGCCCTGACTGATCCGACCGGCGATGCCACACCATATCCACCTGGACGTCCGGAATTGCCAACGGCGGTCGAGATCTGGCGAAAGACGAGAAAACCGTCTTGCCGAGGTACTCCGGCATGGTCGCAACCAGATTGGTGCCCTCGATCATCTTCGCCAGAACGGAAAAGCTTGGAGCACGCAGAACAATATTTCTTTGTAAATTATGACCTTCAATCGCCTCGTCGACGATACTTTTACCCGGATTGCCGAAATCCACGACGGCATGTCTGGCCGACAGATAGGCTTTCAGCGAGCGGATTGACTTGCGCTTCTTCGGATCCGTAAAGCACACCATTCGTGCTGACGTGAGCTGTTCCGAGACGAGCGCGCCGGAATAAGTCGGCGCCCGCGCGCCGACAACGACATCCGCCAACCTCAAATCTAAGAGCCGGTCGATGCTGTTGCGCGCACCGGCCTCAATGAAGTTGAGCTTCAAATTCGGTCCTGCCGCGAATACGCGATCACGCACCTGGGAAAATAGATCGGACAGCGCATCAACGTTCCCAGCTAACGTCACGGCTCGATCATCCGACTTCGGATCATAATCTGATTGGCGAATCATGCCTTCCAACGAACCGAGCAGGGACCGCACTTGCGGGGCTAAGGCAATTGCCCGCTCTGTAGGCGCAATGCCGCGCCCTTGCTTGATGAACAGCTGATCGCCAAGAATGGTCCTCAAGTTATCAAGGCTATGACTGACGCTTGATTGATTGAGATCAAGGGCTTCCGCGGCGCGGCCGACGGAATTCGTGTCATAGACGGTCAGGAAGACAGTCAAGAGACGCCCGCTGATAGCCAAATGATCAGAATTTCGCATGGTTTAAAATAGCAGCGTCGATTGATTCAATTCAATCTGTCGCCAAAGATAGTGCTAAGGAAACGTTTACAAATGACCGCGAGCAAACTCTAGAATAATTCAATTTCGATATGGTCCATCGAGTGGACTACCGAAAAAGCAGGGGGGGGTGACAAGCCATACTGGACAAGCACGGGCGAATTCGGTTTTTTGTTCTTTATCAACACACTAAGTCACGATACTTCCAGGCAAATCAAAGTTTGCGTCATGTCAAGCCGGTTTAAAAGTCTCATGAGCGAAAACCTTTCGTGCCAAAAGCCGCTTATGCCGAGAAACAAGCCGGCAAGTAATATGCCAATGGTGGCAAAAATTTTCTCATCATTGAGACAGAAATTTCTAACAACTTTGACCCGAGATTAACGACAGCATGACCAGAAGAGAAATTGACCCAAGCATCGGCAATGAGTCGTCTTCGGTCGGCGCACCGCAAGAACCGGCTGAGATGCGCGAAACACTGTCAAACGTTTCCAGGCTTGCACACATCATTGCAGATGTTGCTGGCGGAAAATCAGACTACGAACTTGATCAACTGTGCGTGCCCGGCGGGCATAGTATTTCGACGCCTCGGAGGGGAAGAAAAATGGCCTCGTCGAATCCAGTCGCAAGCCGGGCGCCCGATACGACCCCACTCGAGGCGATCGGGTCGACCTTCGAGGAACTGCGCGACACAATCCCTGACGTCAGGCAAAAGAGCGCCACGGCACTCGCTGACGTTCTTGATGATGTGGATCTCGCTGACAAAATTGATGAAATCATCCAGCCCATCGAAGAACGTCTGCTTGATGTTGCCTGGCAGAGCCACGCGCTGCCCAGCCAGTCGCCGGCAGACCTTAGAGTCAAGGCGGAAATCCTCAAGTTTGTCGCCAGTGATGAGCCGGACGATATCCAGAGCGCGCTTACTCGATCGCTGTGTAACGACATCATTTCTCGAACATCAAAGCGTTCGGATCCCGACACATCGACGTGAAGGCTAGCGTCTCAACTCCAGAGCGCCGAACCTGATGAATTCAGTGCGATGCGAGCGTCTTGCCGATCCAATTTAATCCGCGATCGTATCATTCACCCTTGCCGCGCGACTGGCTCGCTGCGCGAAATATTGCTAAGCCCCTCGTAGTCAAGTTCGAAACGAGGGTAGCGGGCACGATGAACGTACTTCTGATCGGCGGCGGCGGGCGCGAACACGCGCTGGCATGGGCCCTGAGCGCGAGCCCGTTGCTCACGAAACTTTTTTGCGCACCGGGCAATGCCGGCATCACCGATGTTGCCGACTGCGTCGTGCTTGACGTCACCGATCATGCCGGGGTCGTTACATTTTGCCGGCAGCATGACGTCGGGTTGGTGATCGTCGGTCCCGAAGCACCATTGGTTGCCGGACTGGCCGATGATGTCAGGGCGGCCGGCATCAAGTGCTTTGGGCCATCAGCGGCGGCGGCCCAACTCGAAGGCTCGAAGGCCTTTACCAAGGCACTGTGTGATGTCGCCGGCATCCCGACAGCCGCTTATGGTCGCTTTACCGATGCAGCCAGCGCGAGAGCCTATGCTGCCGCGCAGCCGCTGCCGACGGTGGTCAAAGCAGACGGTCTCGCCGCTGGGAAAGGCGTTGTGATCGCTGAGACGCTCAAGGAGGCGGAAACCGCCATCGATGCCTGCTTTGACGGCGCATTCGGCGCGGCCGGGCATGAGGTCGTGATCGAAGAATTCATGGTCGGCGAAGAAGCGAGCTTTTTCGCTTTGGTCGACGGCGAGAACGCCTTGGCGCTCGCCACCGCGCAAGATCACAAGCGCGTTGGCGACGGCGACACGGGCCCGAACACGGGCGGCATGGGCGCCTATTCACCGGCACCGGTGCTGACTGAAGCGCTCAATGCCAAGGTGATGGAAACGATCATTCAGCCGACGGTGGCCGAGATGGCGCGGCGCGGAGAACCGTTTGTCGGCGTTCTCTATGCCGGGCTGATCATCACGGATGCCGGCCCCAAGCTGATCGAGTACAATGCGCGGTTCGGGGATCCGGAATGCCAGGTGCTGATGATGCGCCTGAAATCCGACTTGTTGCCAGCATTGCTGGCGGCCTGTGACGGAATGCTCGCGGCGTTTGACCTGCGCTGGCATGACGACGTTGCGCTGACGGTGGTGATGGCCGCAGAGGGCTATCCGGAATCGCCGAAGAAAGATACCGTCATCAACGGCCTTGAAGCGGCGGGCTCACTCGATGATGTCGTGATTTTTCATGCAGGCACAAAGCTGAGCGACGGCGCAATCGTCGCCAATGGCGGACGCGTGCTGAACGTCACGGCGCGCGGCCGAACGGTGGTTGAGGCGCAAACGCGCGCCTACGAAGCTGTTGGCCGGATAGAATGGCCGCATGGCTTCTGCCGGCGCGACATCGGCTGGCGCGCAATCGAACGAGAGAAAGCCAAATGAGTGAACTGCCTGAACTGTTTCCCGGCTTTGCGACACACCGCATCGAGAGCAATGGTCTGACGTTTCATGCCCGTGCCGGCGGCAGCGGCCCGCCACTCTTGTGCCTGCACGGCTACCCGCAATCGCACGCCTGCTGGCACAAAATTGCGCCCAGGCTCGCTGAAACCAATACGGTTGTCGCAATGGATCTGCGGGGTTATGGGCTCAGTGAGGCGCCGGCAGGCGACACGCAACATCTTTCCTATGCCAAGCGAACAATGGCAGCAGATGGCGTTACGCTGATGCGGGCACTTGGGCATGACCGCTTTACCGTGATGGGCCACGATCGCGGCGGCCGGGTGGCCTATCGCATGGCGCTCGATAGCCCTGAAGCGATCGAGCGCCTGATCCTGGTCGACATCATCCCGACACTCGACAACTGGGAGCGGATGCGGGCCGGATCTGCAATCAAGTCGTATCACTGGCCGTTTCTCGCTCAGCCCCAGCCGCTGCCGGAGACGCTGATTGGCAGTCATCCAACCTACTATCTTGACCATACGCTGGCGAGTTGGACCAAGGACAAGACACTCGACACCTTCGATGAAGGCGCACTGGCGCACTATCGTGCCGCGATCAGCGATCCAGCGCGCATCCACGCCATGTGTGAGGATTATCGCGCAGGTGCCACCCACGACTGGCAACTGGATCGGGAGACGCGCGACGCCGGCACCAGAATCGCCGTACCGCTGCATGTGCTTTGGGCCAGCTCCTACCTGACGCCGACCAAAGGCAATTTCGATCCACTTGAAGTCTGGCGCGCGTGGGCCGACAACGTCACGGGCACGGAGATCGATTCAGGCCATTTCATCGCGGAAGAAAACCCGGATGCGGCAGTTGCGGCAATTTTGACGTTTCTGGCCGCACATCCGTCGGGCGTTTGATTGGATAGCAGCCCATAATCGGGATTGCCTTGAACGAGTGTGCCATGCCCCCACCAACGGATCGCGACCCAACGACATCACTAAGCGTACCGCCGCGCATCGGCTTAGCACTTGGCGGCGGTGGTGCACGCGGCATCGCCCATGTCATTGTGCTTGAAGTGCTCGATGAGATGGGCATCCGCCCGTCGATCGTTGCTGGCACCTCGATCGGTGCGCTGATTGGATCGGCTTATGCTGCCGGCATGAGTGGCGCGCGCATCCGCGCCCACCTGATCGAAACGCTCGGCGACCGCTTCTATTTGATCCGGCAGATCTTCGGCGCGCGCAGCCAGCCGTTCCAGCGACTGTTGAACGTGCTGCCAATGCGCTCAGCGCTGCTCGACCCAATCGCGTTGCTCGATCTGGTGCTGCCAACGGGCATGCCGTCTGACATTGCCGACTTGGAGATCCCGTTTCGCGCGATCGCAACCGATATGCGCTTACAGGAAGCCGCGGTGTTCGACAGCGGCAGCCTCAAAGAGCGGGTCGCGGCCAGCATCGCTATTCCGGTGTTATTCGCACCTGCGACCATTGATGGTGCCATCTACGCCGACGGCGGCCTCGTCAATCCGCTCCCGCTCGATGTTATTGCCGGCGAAAGCGACATCACGATTGGTGTTGATGTGACGGGGCGGCGCGATGACCGCCACTTAGCGGATCAACCATCTGTCACGTCAATGCTGGTGCATTCCGTGATAATCTTCCAAAAGACGATTATCCGTTCACAGCTCAAGTCAGCACCACCGGATGTCTACCTGGATCTCGATGTCGGGCAATTCGGCGCCCTGCAGTTCAATCGCGTCAATGAGATCCTGGATGCCGCGGAGCCGACCAAGGCGGTGTTCAGACGTCAGCTGGAGCGCGTGTTGAGCGTACCGACGCTACCGACAGACTAATTGGTCGATAGTGATTGGTCGGCGACGATAATTTGATGAGTTTGTTTTGCACGACCAAACACTTCCCCATAGGACGATGACTGACCGGCTCGCGCCGATGCATGCTGTCGTTTGCAGCTTGGTTGCATCCGTGGCCGTGACAGCTGCCGTGCGCGCCGAGCCGGCCGCACCGAAAGCAGACACCATGCTCTCAGCGCCCTGCAAGCAGACGGAGAAATGCCTGCACCACTGGACGCTGACGTCCCGCCTCGGCCACATCCTGGAGTTCTACGAAAAGGCACTCGGCCGGCGCAACCCGGCCTATCGCCTGCTCGGCCTTGAATTCACCTCGGGCCAACGCCCGCGCACCTGGTACCCGGACTTTGGCGGCGGACCCAACAGCATCATTGTGCAATTGACGAAAACCGCCCGGCATGATCAGCGCCTAGCCCTCTTCCAACTCGGCCACGAAGCCTTCCATCTGGTCGAGCCGATCAAGCCAGGTTCGCGTGGATCGTTTCTTGAAGAAGGCCTCGCGAGCTATTTCGCGGTTGCCTACATGAACCGCATTGGCATGAGCGGCGGCGCCAAATACATCGCCGAAACGAATTATAGGCGGGCTTACGATTTGGTCGTGCGGCTTGCCAAACAGCACAAGGACTTCCATGCCCGGCTGCGTCAGTTGCGCCAGCTTACACGTTCGTTCTCACGACTTTCGAGCGATGACATCCGCGTCGTGTTCCCCGAGGCACCGGCCGCGATCGCGAGGCAATTGGCTCAACCGTTCACGACGGCCACTCGTCAGCGATAACAAGCCGGCGTGTTTCTTCCGGCTACTCGACCGGGAAATCACGCATGCGGGTGTACCCCCGCAGCGGCATCGAGAAGTGCCACCACTCACGCTTGTAGTTGCGAAAGCCCTCCGCTCGCATCGCACGCAGAAGTCGTTCGCGGTTCGCCTTAGCGGCCGAAGAGATACCGCCATGACGCGTATGGCTCAAAACATCGAAGCAATCCCAGCTTGTACCCATATCGAGACTGGCCGGGGCAGCTTCCGGCGGCGCGGCAATGCAAGATGCCGGCGCCTTGGGATCGCTTCCAGTCGCCGACGACCGGGGCTTCGCGCGGGATGATGTTGACACCCCAGGTGACGCCGGCACCAACGTCAGGTCAATCGCCGTGCCTCGCGCGTGTGACGACCGTTTCGAGATATATCCGAGCGGGATGACGCGGCTGCGGGCAATGCGCGGGTAGTAGAACTTGGTGTTGCCACGCCCCCACGTGCCTTCTCCCCAGCGCACGAAGGCTGCAACGGCGCGGGCGGGGCGATAGCAGTCGTAGACCTTGATTGTGTAGCCCCGCCGGCTGACACGTTCCTGCACCCGTGCCAGCGCCTGGGCGACGGGGCGCGCGAGGATACAGCGATTGGCGCGGTAACCCGTAACTCGGCGACCGGTGAAATTGCGCGCGGTTGCATAACGCATATCGATGAGCACTGTTGGCGCAACTTTGGTGAGGTCGGCAAAGCCGTGGGGCAGGTCGGCCGGTGTTCGGGCCGTCGCCTTGGACAGCTTGGGTTTTTCGCCAGCGATCGCATGCGATGCGGTGCCGGCGCCCACAAACAACGAGACCAGCACCGCGATCACTGGATTGCGAATTTGCAGCAATGCGCTCACCTCAGTCAAAACGGGGCTGGAGTTCGGTAATCGCCGTATCGGAGTATTTGGTGCCACGCTTTGCTTTGAGAATTTCAAGCTGGACCCAGGTCGCCGGCTCCGGCTTGCCGAACGCGATGGACTGCTGGCGGGCATTGTCGCGCAGCGCAATCTCAACGGTGCGGCCACTCGAGAAACGCGCACGCAACTTCACGACACGACCGTTTGCAGCGAACAGGCGTTTCGACTTCCAGTAGCCGTTCTTCAAGGTGAAGCCGCGGATGCGCCGCTCGCGCTGCCAATCGAGCAGTATCCATTCGCCGATGCCGTCGTCCCGTTTGGCCGTACGGCCTTCGACCCAGGCGGTCCTGTCGCTGCCGTCGAACAGGCTCGCCGGGCCATAATCGGAACGGTTGATGCCGGAGGTCGGCAGGTATGAGCTGACGCAATAGAACGTGCCGAGGTTGTCGGCGCAGGCATCCGCGCTTTGGCGCGGCGAGGCGCGATGTATCAGACCGCGCGACGACCGGATCGTCGTTGGCGATGCGACACGCGGCACCGACGACAAGGCCACACCGGGCTTCGCCGTAACGCCCGAGCGTCCATTTTTCCAACCCGCGGCGATCGCCTGCAGGCGCTCCTTGCGCCCGGGGTGAGTCTTGGTTGGCTCGTCGGCGGCAAGCTCATTCATCGCCGCAAGCGCATCCTCCTTGCTGCTGCCCATCTTGGCGAGGATGTAGCCGGAAAAATAATCGGCCTCGAGTTCGGCTTCATGGTCCTCGATGTGCTTGGCCAGATGAAAGGCGAGATGGTGGCCGATCTCGTGCGCCATGATCGAGATCAGCGACCAATAGCGACCGGTCCGCGCCTGGATCTCGTCAATGAACAGCGTGTTGTAGAGGATCAGACGGGTGCCGTCGGGCTGCAGGATAGCGGCTGCGTTGCCGACGGCTGCCGCCCGCACCTCGAAGCGCAGCGGCAGGCCCATCGCGGCAAGCACGCTCTTGACGATGCCGCGCGCCTCGTTGTCCGAAGCAAATGTGCGCAGCCGGCCGTTGGTCGTGCCATGAAACGAGAACGCGCTGCCAGCCTTCTTGCCAAGCTGAATGGTTTTGACCTGCTGTGCCTGGGCGCCGCACACCTGAACGCCAAATAGCAAGGTGCTCGCGACAACAGCAAGCGGCGCCACGCTCAATAGACGGCTGACAGACATGTGCTTGTCCCCCCAACGCTTCCTTTGTCAGGACTATACCCTTTTACCGAAAAACTTGTCACGCCGGCGGCGTTTGGGCCACGACGCCAACCTGTTGCCAGGCTACGTCTCATCCCGGCGCGCTGAAAAGAACCGTTTGAGCAGATCGGCCGCCTCAGTTTCGGCGATGCCGCCGTAGACATCGGGGGCATGGTGGCAAGTTTCGCGCTCAAAGAACGCAGCGCCATGCTCGACGCCGCCGGATTTGGGATCAAAAGCGGCGAAATACAACCGCCGAATGCGCGCAAAGGAAATCGCCGCCGCACACATCGCACAAGGCTCCAGCGTCACGTAGAGATCGAAGCCGGGCAGGCGTTGCGATCCGGTCGCCTGACAGGCATGACGGATGACGAGAACCTCGGCGTGCGCAGTCGGGTCGTTGCGCTCCAGGGTGCGATTGCCATCGGACGCAAACGGGCGTCCATCGGGCGCGACAAGTACGGCACCGACCGGCACTTCGCTGCGCAAGGCTGCGGCTTCTGCCTCCTTGAGGGCAAGCGCCATGTAGCGTGAACTGTCTGTGCTCATGCGCCACCGCATGCCACGGAACGGCTCCGATATGTCCCTGGCGCTAACGATAGACACCTTATGTCCCGGTGCAGGCCTTGGAGGAAATGGAATTCGCGCATAGAAGTAGGCTCCATGTTCACATACGACGACGCTTTCGTGCGTCGCACCGCAAGCCAATCTGTTATTGGACCCATAGCACATGCCGAAACCACCACGCGGTCAATCGCCACGAGACGGTGCACGACGTCCCGGTTGGCGCAACAAGACGCGGCCGGAAGGGCGCGGTAGCGAGCCGACAGGCGCACGCAAGAGCGATGGCCGGCCGTCGCGCGATGATATCGCAGCAAAGCCGCGCTCGAAAACCGCACAAGCACCGAAGAAGCCGGGCTGGGCCAAGGCAGCACCGCGCAAGAAAATGCCTTGGCGGGCGAAGTCACGCGATGCGGATGCCACGTCTGAGACGCGAACGGCACGTCAGCGCCGGCCGGCACGCAGCGCAGAGGCAGCTCCGGAGCCCCGCGAAGGAGCGGTGAGACAGCCGATCCGAACCCGCGCCGCGGCGCGTCCGGCACCTGGCCGCGGTCACGTCGAGCGGCCGGACAACCGCATGCGACCGAAATGGGATCGCCGGGACACCAGCGCCGATCGTGGGCCGGCGCCGCGCGGTGACCGGGAACGCCCACCGCGGCATCCGCAGCCGATTGCCGACGCACATTCTGAAACACGCACGAAGCGCCGCCCACCATCGCGCCGCATGGACAAACGGGGCGTGAAGCCTGAACCAGCCGCTGGCGACGGCGCGCCAGCTACAAAGATGCGGATCGCCAAGGCGATGGCGCGCGCCGGATTGTGTTCGCGCCGCGATGCCGAGCGCTGGATCGAAGATGGCCGGATCTCCATCAACGGTGAAAAGGCTACCTCGCCAGCACGCGATGTCGGCCCTGGTGATCACATCCTGGTCGACGGTAAACCATTGCCGATGGCAGCGCCGACGCAGCTGTGGCGCTATTCAAAACCGCGCGGGGTCGTGACCACACACCGCGATCCGGAAGGGCGGCCGACGGTATTCGACGACCTGCCGGCTGACATGCCACGCGTGCTCTCGATCGGACGGCTCGACTACAACACCGAAGGCTTGCTGTTGCTAACCACCGACGGCGAGTTGGCGCGCTATCTCGAGTTGCCGTCAACCGGCTGGCTGCGGCGGTACCGGGTGCGTGCACACGGTCGCATCAGCCAAGCCGACCTTGATGCGCTGAAAGACGGTGTCACCATCGACGGCGTGCACTACGGGCCGATCGAGGCAACACTCGATAGCCAGCAAGGCGCCAATGTGTGGCTCACGATGGGGCTGCGCGAGGGCAAGAACCGCGAGGTGCGCAATATCCTCGCCAGCCTTGGGCTTGAGGTGAACCGCCTGATCCGTGTGTCGTTCGGGCCGTTTCAATTGCTCGACATGAAACCCGGTACCGTCGAACTGGTACGGCGGCGCGTGTTGGTCGAACAAATGGGTGCGCGGCTGGCAACTCGGTTCAATCTTGCTGCCGACGATGAAGACGACAGGCCAACAAGACGGCGGACACCGGCCTTGCGTGAACAACCCGCCCGACCTCGAAACACCCCCCAATCAGAGGGCACCGAAACCGTATCGGCACCACGCAAACGCAAGTCAAAAGACAAGCGTGGCGGCAACCCGCGCGGATCGCAACCGAAAGGGGGGACGCCACGGCCCGATATCGATCTTGCCGAGATTGATGAAACGCAACTCGACGACATCAAACCATGGAACGTTCCCGGGCAAACGCCAAAGGCGGATGAACAACGCTCCGGGCGCAAGCGTCCGGCCGGCAAGAAGGGTGGGCGTTCGCTCAAGAAGCCCAAGCCGGCACACAAAGCTGATAAAGCGCCGGAGCGCACATGAGGGTCGTCGGCGGCAGGTTGCGCGGGCGCGCACTCGTGACGCCAAAAGACGACGCCGTGCGGCCGACATCCGACCGCGTGCGCGAAGCGGTGTTCAACATTCTCGAACACGGCGTCAATGATTTCGCGATCGAGGGCATCAATGTGCTCGACCTGTTTGCCGGAACCGGTGCGCTTGGCATCGAAGCCCTGTCGCGCGGCGCTGCACAGGGTGTGTTTGTAGAGAATGCCGCGGCGTCACGCGCCCTCTTGCAGGAGAATTTCCAGGCGCTCGGCCTCGGCGGCGTGGCGACAATTTTTCGGCGCAGCGCGGTCGATCTCGGCGCGGCGTACCGCAAACTGTCGTTCGGGCTGGTGTTCGCCGACCCGCCTTACGGCAATCGCCTTGCTGAACAGGCGATCGCGGCTGCCATCGACAACGGCTGGCTGAGTGACGGCGCCGTCATCGTCATCGAGGAGCGTGCCGACGTCGAGCTTGCTTGGCCGACGACGTGCACCGAAATTGATCGACGCACCTATGGCGGCACGCAAGTCGCGATCGGGCGCTACGATGTGGTTGCATAGTCCCCGTTATCGCCGCCCGAACAGGCGTTCGATGTCATTGAGTTGCAGTTCCACATAAGTTGGCCGGCCATGATTGCACTGGCCGGAGCCAGGCGTGCGCTCCATTTCGCGGAGC
>JAGDYV010000101.1:0-9948 GCA_049116495.1 Hyphomicrobiaceae bacterium
CGGCCTCTCCTTTGTCATCCTCGGGCTTGGCCCGAGGACCCATTCAACCGCGAGGCCAGAGCGGGCGGTGGCGCCGCGACGGTGACACCTGCAGCGATCGCGTCCTATCCGGTTCGCAGCACCCGCGGCGCCATGGGTCCTCGGCATAAAGCCGAGGATGACACCTCGGCGAGCGACACGCACGCAACTTCCGCGCGGCTTGCAATGCTCAACCAATCACCATTGCACGGCCATCGGCCTTGAGCATTGCACCTCAAAAATCCAACCGCCCATAAAGCTCATCGAACGGCAACATGACGTGATCGCGATAAGCCGGGCGCTGTTGCAGCGTCCGATACCAGCGCTCGACATTGGGCACGCCCGGTCGCGGGATGTCGATGCTGAAATAGCGGTAGAAATTGACGCCGACCGCGATGTCGGCAAGCGACAGCTGGTCACCGAGTAGATACGCTTTGTCGTCAATCTCGCGATCGAGCAGCAGCATGTATTCTGTGCATTTGTCGATCTGCGCATTGACCGTCGCCATGTCACGGCGCGCTGCCGGCGTGCGGTAGAATCCCCAGAACACGCCGGTCAGGAAAGCCGGCTGCAGCCGGGCCAACGACCAGTCCATCCAGCGCTCCCAGTCGCTGCGCCGGGCCGGCTCGTCCGGTCCGAACATGTCCTGGCCGCGCGTCGCCGCGAGATAGCGCAGAATGGTGTGCGACTCCCACACGATCGTGCCATCGTCGTCGATAAGCGGCACGCGACCATGCGGATTGCGTGCGCGAAAGTCCGGATCATCGAGGCCACCGAATGATCCGCCGAGTTCGATGTGCTCGTGCGCCAGCTCGAGTTCGGCGATCAGCCATCCCACCTTCTGCACATTGAACGCACTGCGCCGGCCGTAGAGTTTCAACATGCGCTACTTCTTATCCATGATCGCATCGAGCCGCTCCTTCGGCACGCGCACTTCGACACCGGCACGCTCTTCCTGCAACAGCATCATCGTGCGCGAGTCACGCGCGCCGTTGCCCTTGTTGATCGCCTCAGTCATCTCCGACAGGACGAGATGGGCGATGCGCATCGGCACATCGAACTCGCGGCCGACTTCGCAGGCCAGCGCGACATCCTTGCGCGCCAGGTTGAGAGCAAAATCCGGCGGATCGAAGCGGCCCGGCAGGAACTGCTTGGCCATCACGTCGAACACCTGCTGGCGCCCAAGCGCGCCCTGGCGCACCGCCTCCCACAGCGACTCGGCATCAAGCCCGGCCTTTACGCCCATCGTGAAGCTCTCCGCCAGCGCCGCGTGCAGCATGTAGCCGCTCAGATTATGCACCAGCTTGGCCACCGAGCCGGCGCCAACCTCGCCGATATAAGCCGGCGCATCCGACACGCTCTCGATCACCGGCAGGCAGCGCTCGTAGGTCGCCTGATCGCCACCGACCCAGACCGCCATCTTGCCGCTTGCCGCCCCCGTCGGCCCGCCGCTCACCGGCGCATCGAGCAACTGCACGCCCTTCTCGGCAAACACCGCCGCGACCCGGCGCACCACCGTCGGCGAGTTGGTCGTCAGGTCAAGGATCGCCTGGCCCGCCTGAACCGTCTCGATCAACCCGTCGGGGCCAAGCGTGACCGCCTCGAACTCCTTCGGACCGGGCAGCGACATCATGATGACATCGACGCCTTCCGCCAGCTTGGCCGGCGTCTCGGCCCAGCCCGCGCCGGCGTCGAGCAGCGGCTTGGCGACCTGGCTGCTCATATCGTGCACCGTCAGTTCATGGCCGCCCTTGATGGCATTGTTGGCAATGCGGGCGCCCATCGTGCCCAGCCCGATAAACCCGACTTTCATGATCGTTGCTCCTTGACCTGGTGGCGCTAGGCGTCGTCGCCGAACACTTCCATCGCGACACGGCCGGCGTTCACCGCCGTCGGCCAGCCGGAATAGAACGCGATGTGGGTGATCATCTCTTTGATCTCGTCCTTGGTGACGCCGTTGGCGAGCGCGCGTTCGATATGGCCCTTGAGTTCGGCGGTCCGATAGTGCGAGGCGAGCAGGGTGATGGTCACGAGGCTGCGATCGCGTTTCGAGAGCGCGTCATCGCGTTCCCAGATATCGCCGAACAGGACGTCGTCGCGCAGCTCGCCAAATTTCGGAATGAATTCGTAAACGGTTTTCGCCATCGGTGTGCTCCTCACGGTTCGCGGCTCGTTGCAAGGCGTCATGCGCCCCTGCAGCCACGATAGGCCCGCCCCCGGCCGCCGCCCACGGCCACCACCGCGGAATCAGAGCCATGATCGCGATCGCAGCTGACACCCTCGGCCGCGGTGGGTCATGCCGATTTCACCGAACATCGCGTGCAGGTCGTTTCAACCCGGGCCACCGCCCCGACGTTGCGGCTGCTGCATGATCACTCCGTCACGAAAACTTAATACACTTGTCAAGATCGAACGCAGGAAAGCATCACAAAATGGGCTTCGGCGATGGGTGGGTCGCGTCCCAGCTGGACGTGATCATCTGACCTTATCTTTTACGTCTCGGGTGCCAGAGCTTTGGCACCGGATCGTCAAAGGTGCCAGCATGCTTTCCCAAGCGTGCTCTCTCGCATCATCGCCGCCGATAGACAACGGCTCCCAGCGCGGTGAGTTCCATGCACAAGTGGCTTCAAGAACTTTTTGCGAGACTAGCGGTTCCCAAGGATTGCCTGCACGACCGCATAAGGTTTTCGGCGTCCTGTGACGTGACATGCGCGCGTTGCGGAAAAAGCTTGAACGATCATGCCGAGGCAACACACGGATCGAGCCGTTCCCCGTTTGGTTGATCAAGGAATGCGATGAGAATGTCCATATGACGAAACGCGGCTTGGGAATTCTGTCGTGGAAGGGTTACGACAGCCTGCAGCTTGTTATGCAGGGCCTGCATGACAATCGAATCTTGGATCACTTCGACGAGCACTTCGTATTTTTCCCCGAGATCGACGACGAAGCCCGCTTGATCGCGGAAAAGTTTCAGTTCCAATACAGTGGCTCGGAACGCAACCTGGGGATATTCGGCGGTTTCCGGGCGATGGCGCAAGCCATGCGCAGTGATACCGTGCTGCTGCTCGAGAACGATCTGCACGCGCTAACGTCACCCGAAGATTCCGAGCGACAGCTACATATTTCGTTCGATCTGATTGAGCAACAGACCGCTCAGGTCGTCTGCTTGCGCCATACCCGTGTGCCGGGAGACTTCGACGCCGTGCGGCGCAAATTCCAGCGCTACTTCCCGCCTGCTGATTCACCAATGCTGGATCGCCTCAAGGGCAGGGTGCGGCAGGCGATCAGGCCTCGAAAATGGAAACGCTTGATTGGTCATGCGCCCCTTGTCCTCGATCGGCCCGAAGATCATTTCGCCGAGATCACGCGCGATGCGGAAACTGGGTTCTGGATGATGCCCACGGCGCATAGGAATTGGACGAATCTGGCGGTCATGGTCGACCGTCGGTTTTATGTCGAAGAACTGATGGAGCAAGTCGCGCGCACGAACAGCCGGCGGCGGGTCAATGGCTTCAAGAATATCGAGATCGAACTGAACAGCGCCTGGTGGAGGAACCAGCCATGGACCGTGGCCATCGCCCCGGGCATTTTTTCCCACCACCGCACCGGCAGCCGGGGATACTAGGCCGCCATGATCGCGATCGCAGCCGTCCCCCCTCAGCCGCGATGCGTCATGCCAATCTCACCGAACATCGCGCGCAGGTCGACCGTCGAGCGCTCGCCGATCTGGTCGAAATTGGCATCGATCCAGCGCGCCGCCGCCTGCCGCCCGATGTCCTTCAGGTGCACCAGGAACGACCACTCCGAATTGAGCTTCGACGACGCGCCGAGCGGGCTCAGCTCCTCGGTCGCCTCGATGATGTGCACGTTGAGGCGGCGATATTCATCGCCTGAAAGCTTGCCCTCGTCGATCAGCCGGTCGACGAAATCGATCGCGCGCAGCTCCTTCATCAACGAGCTGTTGAACGTGATCTCGTTGACCCGGTTCTGGATTTCGCGCGCCGTCCTCGGCGTGCCCTTGCGCACCACCGGGTTGATCTGCACGATCACGATATCGCTGCAGGGGCTGTGCTCGGCGAACGGAAACAGCACCGGATTGCCCATGAAGCCGCCGTCCCAATAGGGCACCCCGTCGATCTCGACGGCATGGAACATCGACGGCAGGCAGGCCGATGCCATCACCACGTCGGCGGTGATCTCCTCGCGCGGGAACACGCGCACGCGCCCGGTCTCGACGTTGGTTGCGGAGATAAAGATCGGCATATCCTCGCAATCGCGGACCTTGTCGAAGTCGACGAATTCATCGACCAGGTCGCGCAGCGGATCGATCCCCATCGGGTTGGTGTCGTAGGGCGACGCGACCCGGCTCATCAGGTCGAGCCAGACATAACCCGGCGAGGTGTCGAGCGACCAGTTGCCGAGCAGGCGGTCCATCGGGCTGCGCTTGATCGGGCTGGCCTGGCCGGCTTTCGAGACCGCGTGCCAGAAGCGCTCGAGTTCGGCGCGCGCGCCGGCGCCGCCGCCATCGTACATGCCCTGCGAGGCGACCACCGCGTTCATCGCGCCGGCGCTGGTGCCCGAGATCGCATCGACCCAGATGCGGCCATCCTCGAACATCCGGTCGAGCACGCCCCAGGTAAACGCGCCATGCGCGCCACCGCCCTGCAGCGCCAGGTTGACCGCCTTGGTGTGTTTTTCGGATCGTGCTGCATATTTGGCCAAGGCGATGGGTCCCGTTGACATGAGTGGCGGCGCATCCGGCCGGGCGCGGGCTTGGCGCGGGTTGGCGGTTGCGGCCCCGGCGGATGCCATCGCACGTGTGCCACAAGCGCTCCCCCGGCGACAAGCACACCGATCCCCCCTGGGGCGAGATGCCCATGCCGCCGCGCGGACAGGGGTGCCCCGCCACAGCCGTCCTGGCCGGACGTGCCAGCTCACGCCGGCGCCACCTCGATGTCGTCACCCCGGCGCAGGCCGGGGTCGGTCCAAGCCGATTTGATACGCTGCCTGACGGCCTTGCCGTGCCTCGACAGCCGCGCCTTTTGGCGACTTGGACGGACGGTGGGGATGGCGACGATACGTTACCAAACACAGCGCCAGATTTCCCCGGACAACCGCGCGGCTCCACGGAGATGACGACAGAGTTGGATGCAGGCCAAGAAGTCCAAAATTCACAATCTCTTCATCCGCCAACGAAGCGATATTCAGCGAATGAATTGTAGCGTTTGTCGGGAGAAATTTTGAGGGAGTGTGTCGCGTGCCTGAATTGACAGCGATGTCGCTTTGCAGAGTTTGCGGACATTTGCGGTCCCTACGATCGAGGTCTATCCTCGCCGACGAGCGATGACAGCAGTACCTTCAGAAGCGGAAAGTCAGCGTTCGGCAGCCCTGGGCCACAACCGGTCATGAGTGGTCTGCGCCAACTCTACCGCTTCGACTGAGGAGCGACACTTGTCTGAATATCGTAAATCCCAACTCTTCGCCGTTTTAGACGACATCGCAATTCGCCCTTAGATCCCGAAAACCGGACTGCACAAGCTGCTCCAGTCGCGACTGCTCTTTGGCCCGAAGCGTCAGACGCCTCACTCGTCTGCTTCCTGAGCATCAATTGACTAACCAGAACCGGGTGACTGACAGCCGGTTTTGAAGCATCTAAGACACGCCGGGATCATCCGGGTCACGTCATATGTCGCAGCTAGACAGAATGCGACATGAACCAGAGAGGCTTTCGGTCGAGCGTCGTGTCCGTAGTTGGCGAAAAGGTTCCGTTGCACCGTCACATCCGGATGACGCGATGAGCTTCGCCTCAATTTACTTATAGACCATAGTTGCTTACCATTGCCGTATTGCGAACGAGACTATTGATAGCAATTCAAATTTATTTTCAGGGGGATGAATGCGTTCGGATGAATTTAACAAGACCGTCTTGGCAATCTATGACGCGGCATTCGACCCGACATTGTGGCCAAGCGTCCTCGAAAGGATCTCCGATCACACCAACAGCGGCGCCACGACCCTTCTGACAGCGAATGTCGAAACTGGAAACCAGGCTCTCAACTATTCAGCTCGGTCGCCTGAAGAGGTGATGGAGGGCTACATGCGGGACTACTATGCGACTGACTTGCGCGTCCCGAAGTTGTTCGATTATCGAGTTGGAGAAGCGATTCTTAGCGATGCCATGCTTACGGAGGATGAAGCTCTAGCAAATCGTGAGCTGCATTCGTTCTTTGCTGGGTTTGAACTTGCAAATATGACCGGCTCAAATCTGTCGCTAAATTCAAATTTGACGTGGCTCGGCACTGCCCGAGGTAAGATCCACCAACCCTATACATCTGAAGAATTGACGAACTTCGAAAACCTTCTTCCCCATGTCCGCAAATCGGTGCGCATGCACCTGACATTGCTTGACATGGAGGCACGGAGCGCCAGCCTTGAGAGCATTTGGAACCTATCTAAAAGCGCAGTCTTGTTTCTGAATGACAACTGGAAAGTTTCGTTCTGCAACGAGGCAGCCATTCGGTTGACGGATCTCGGACTGTTGTCAATCGCAA
The DNA here is from genome assembly GCA_049116495.1 of Hyphomicrobiaceae bacterium. Taxonomy (GTDB): domain Bacteria; phylum Pseudomonadota; class Alphaproteobacteria; order Rhizobiales; family Hyphomicrobiaceae; genus CAJQQK01. The sequence continues at coordinate 6,570 of JAGDYV010000101.1, forward strand.
ATGACGACCTTCGTTTCTCAGCCCGTGCCGATCAGGTAAGTTTTCGCCGTTGCTGCTTGCAGTTGCAATCGGCACACTTGGAAACGCCCGGGTTCGTCGATTCTTTACTTGCAACCGACTCGGCCTTCAACCAATACGGTGTTCGCTTGTTCCAGCTGCCTGGTGAGCGGCCCTATATGAATTATCAACATAGTGCCGCCACCTACATGGTCACGATCGTGCCATTGTCCAGCCCTGATCAAGTGTCGCGTCGCGACCTGACGCGATTCTGCGCCTTGTTCAAGATCACCGACGCTGAGCAGGACGTCGTTCTTGCCCTACTCAACTCGATACCCCTGCAGAGCCTCGCCGAACAGCACGGCAAGAAGATCGACACCGTGCGCAAACAACTGAGATCGGTCATGTTGAAGACCGGGGTCCAATCACAAAAGCAACTGGTTCAGCTTGTCGAGCGCTTCACTTTTCTTGGTTCATAAGTCGTTCCGTTCCCCATTTGGGGAATGGCAGGCGTTTCGTGCCTCATCAATGGTTAGCTGGACCGCATGCTTCGGTGTTTGAGATGGCCTTGTTCAGGGTACGCCTCAACGCTGTCAGCAATAAGATCTGAGGAAGCTCTCAGATTCGGGCAAGCGTTGAATGGGGGACTACGGGATGGTTGCGACCTTGAGTGAGGCTCAAGCAGAGGCGCTTGTGAAACTTTATGTTGGGTATTTCAATCGTGCACCTGAATTCGATGGCCTAACTTTCCATAAGACCGCAGTCTTGGATCAGCTGAATGGCAATCCTGCGAAGACATTTGACGAAGCGCTCCTAGAGCGCGCCGATCACTTCTTTGAGGCAGCGATCGCGCAGCCTGAGTTTAGTGGCTATTCGGCCAACGATACGACCCAACAATTTGTTGAGACAATATACGAGAACGTCTTGCTGCGTCCCGGAGTTGGTGCCGACGTTACACAAGATGAAGTGCTGTACTGGGTTAACAAGATCGACAGCGGAGAGGTCAGCCGTGGTGAACTTGTTCTGGAGTTCTTTGCCGCTCAGCCCATCTTGCTCGCGAACGGTACGCCTGAGGAAAAGGCCATTACGGCCAAAACCATAGCAATCCTTGAAAACCGAGTGAGCGTCGGTGTGGAGTTTGCAAAACCGGAAAACTCAGAAGGGCTACTCAATGGCGAGGCGCACGACGCTGGTGTTGCCGCGCTGAAAGACGTTGACGACACACCTCAGAGCGTTGATGACGCCATTGCCACCTTTACGGACAGCGACCTCAGGGGGGAAGACGATACTCCGACCATCGATACCAGTGGTGGTGGTGGTGCCCCCCCGGCTAACAATGCACCAACAGCGACGGCATCGACGTCGAGTGGCGACGAGGATGCGACAGGCATACCAGTGGCTCTGGGCGGCAGCGATGGCGATGGTACGATTGCAACCGTTACGGTTGCGACATTGCCGCTAGCTTCGCAGGGTGAGCTGTTCCTATCGGATGGCACCACGCCGGTTGTTGCTGGGATGCCGATTGCGGCTGCGGCGGCTGCCACGCTGGTGTTTGTGCCGACGACGAACTTCAATGGTGATGTGACAATCCCGTTCACGGTGACCGACGATGACAGTGCCACGTCGGCATCTGCCAGCGAGGTGATCACCGTCAATGCAGTGAATGACGATCCTGTTGCGGCTTCTGTTGTACTTGCGGCGATTGCTGAGGATAGCGGTGCACGTGTGATTACGGCTGCTGAGTTGTTGGCAGGTGTGACGGATGTTGATGGTCCAGCGGCAACGATCACGGCACTGTCGGTTAGCTCAGGCAATGGCACGCTTGTGGCTGATGCTGGCGGCACGGCATGGACTTATACGCCAGCGCTCAACGACGACACGTCGGTGACGTTTGCCTACACAGCGTCGGATGGGACGCTTTCGGCGTCATCAACGGCAACACTGGATATCACGCCAGTGAATGACGATCCGACAGGCTCAGGCCTCCCGACCAATGTGACGGTGCTCGAGGGCACGACGACGGACTTCGACCTGTCGGCTCTCAACATCGGTGATGTCGACGGAGACGCCCTCACGGTGGCTTTGACAGCGAGTGCCGGTACGTTCGCAGCCACAAGCGGTAGCGTGACAGTTGGCGGTTCGGGCACCAGCGCATTGACGTTGACTGGAGCAGCATCCGCAATAAATATCTTTTTCGGTGATGCGACTAACATCCAATATACGGGCGCGACTGGTGTTAGCGGCGACAATGCTGCCAGTGCCGCGATCAATGTCAATGACAGCTCGGTAAATCCGCTTCTTGGTACCATCAATATCGACATCACGCCAAACGGTCCCATCGTGATCGACTTGAGCAGCCTGTCGGCGGCGCAAGGCTTTATCATTCAAGGCGATGACGCCGGAGACCGGGCTGGCTGGAGTGTGTCTTCGGCCGGTGATGTGAACAAGGATGGCATTGATGACCTGATCGTTGGGGCGCCGTCGGGGAGTATTCTCAATAACAATAGTGTTGGGACAGCCTACGTCGTTTTTGGATCCGACAGTGGGCATGGCAGTGCGGTCGGCGGTCGCCAGGTGATCGACTTGAGCAGTCTGTCAGCGGCGCAAGGCTTTGTTGTTCGTGGCGAAGCAATTGGAGATCAGGCTGGCTACCGCGTGTCTTCGGCTGGTGATGTGAATAAAGATGGTATCGATGATCTGATCGTTGGGGCTACTAATAGTGACGCGGGTGGCGCGGCTTCAGGGGCAGCCTACGTGGTTTTCGGTTCTGACACTGGGTTTGGCACTACGGTCGGCGGTCAGCAAGTGCTCGACTTTGGCGGTATGACGGCGGCGCAAGGCTTTATCATTCAGGGCGATGCTGCTGGAGATCAGGCTGGCATTAGTGTTTCCTCGGCCGGTGATGTGAACAAGGATGGCATTGATGATCTAATCGTAGGGGCACATGCTGGCGCGGACGGTGGTGCGCTTGCAGGTGAAGCCTACGTGGTGTTCGGCTCGGACAGCGGGTTTGGCGCTGCGGTCGGCGGTCGCCAAGTGGTCGACTTGAGCAGTCTATCTGCAACGCAAGGCTTTATCATTCAGGGTGATGAGGGTGCTGATTTCGCTGGCGCTGATGTGTCTTCGGCCGGTGATGTGAACAAAGATGGCATCGATGATCTGATCGTTGGGGCGTATGCTGGCGACGATGGTGGCGCGAATGCCGGTGAAGCCTATGTGGTGTTTGGCTCGGACAGCGGGTTTGGCACTGCGGTCGGCGGTCGCCAAGTGATCGACTTGAGCAGTCTGTCGGCAACGCAGGGCATTATTTTTCAGGGCGATGACGCTGGAGATCTGGCTGGCTACCGCGTGTCCTCGGCCGGTGATGTGAATAAAGATGGCA
>JAGDYV010000102.1:0-33115 GCA_049116495.1 Hyphomicrobiaceae bacterium
GGCGGTTTGCTTTCTGTGGCACTTTCCCTGGGGTCGCCCCCGGCGGCCGTTAGCCGCCACCGTGTTTCCATGGAGCCCGGACTTTCCTCCGCGGACCAGGGTGACGCGGTTTCCCGACGCCGGCCCGGCCAACAGCGACCGTCCAGCCGGCTGGTGCGGCAACATAAGGCGATTGCCGCCGCCGCCGTCAAGTAGCTGGTGCTCCAAGTCGGCAGCATTGACATGCGGATTCGAAGGAAAAACTGAGGAAAATCATAAAGATAAAGCAATTCGACAGATCCAGCAATGCAAGGCCGCGCAGCCGCTCGATCAGCCAGCCAGTTGGTTGAACAATGCGCAATACTTGTCCCTCCTGGTGACATATGCGCGGCGTCTCGGCGCATGCCAAAATAGAGAAACAGCTAAACAGTCACGCCTTCAACGCTTTGACCGGTTGCTCCGGTTTGCACGGAAACAGTTGTTGTTGCATTGCACCATATTTGGCCTTGCCTTTGTCACGGGTGCAACCTACTCAGCCTCGACATTGTCGAGAGGGGAGTGGCAATTTGCAAATCTTGGGTAAATTTATCGCGTCGTCCGTGGCTGGTTTGTTGCTGTCGGCTGGAACATCGGCGGCGATTGCAGGATCGCCTTACGGCAACTGGCTGCGGCCGGCGACCGGCGTAATCGTCAAGGTCTTCCGGTGCGGTGGCGGGCTGGGCGTCAAGGTGATGAAGTCGAGCGTGCGCAGTCGGATCGGCAAGGTCTACATGTGCGGCGCCAAGTCGGCCGGCAACGGCACTTTCCGGGGACGCTTGCGCAATCCGGAAGATAACGGCATCTACAGCGGCCGGGCGCGTGTCATCAGTGCGCGCAAGATGGAATTATCTGGTTGCATTCCCAACACCAGCTTGTGCCGCAGTGAAATCTGGCGACGGGTCAGATAGGTGCTTAGGACGTAATCAGCGCTGCGCTCAAATTGCGCAGCGTCCCGATCGTTGATGAATCGGGCAGGCCGTCCACTCTGTCCGGACGAAAATGGCGTTGAAACGCGCTGATCACGCGCTGCGTCGCGTCATCAAGCCGGCCGTCTGTCGGAACATCGTAGCCGTACTGTTGCAGCAGTTCCTGACAAGTCTGCACGCGTTCGTCAGGCACCGCGGCATCGAACTCAGATGCGACCAGTTCTTCGGTCAACTTTTGTGGTGCTATCCAGTGGCCGACGCCGGTAGCGTGGAGGCGTTGCCAATCGAACTTCTCGCCCGGATCGATCTTGCGTTGCGGTGCGATATCGGAATGAGCCAGCACGTTTTCCGCGGGCATGCCATGCCGTGAGACAATGTCTCGAGCCAGCCGTTCGACGGCGATCATCTGCATGTCCGGGAAGTCAGGATAACCATGTGCGTGCCCAGGGTTCTGGATCTCGATACCGACGGAGTGCGAATTGATATCCGTTTCACCCCGCCAATACGATTTGCCCGCATGCCAGGCCCGGTCCGCTTCGCGCACCATCTGCGTCACATGACCGTCGACGTCAATCAGGTAATGGCATGATACTTCGCAGATCGGGTCACACAGCACGTCTATTGAGCGCTTTGCCGTTTCAAGGCCGGTATAGTGGAGGATCAGCAACGACGGTTTGGTCGCCCCACGGCGCGGGCCGATGTTCGGCGAGGCAACGAGATCATCAACGACATGGCTGTCCGGGCCGCTGCTGGCGAGTGTCGCGGCGATGGCGTTCAAATCCCCCGCTCCCGTGCGATGCGTTCGTACGCGGCGTTAATTGCCGCCAACTTTCGTGTGGCCATATCAATAAACTCTTCCGGAACGCCGCGCGCAATCATGACATCGGGATGGTTCTCCCGCACCAGAAGCCGGTACCGCGCGCGAAGATCATCGTCGGACACGTCGGATTGCAGGCCAAGTACGGTATAGGCATCGTCCGGGTCATGGACGAATTGCGCGCGTACGGAGCGATAAGTCTCTTCCGAGTAGCCGAAGATTTCGGCAACCTGCTTCAGGTAGGCCTCCTCGGATCGATGCAGCACGCCGTCGGCTGCCGCGATGTTGAACAGGCCCTCAAAGACGTCGCGTTTCAGCTGCGGCTCGGAAGTTAACATGCTGGCCATCTGCCGGGCATAGCTTTCAAAGCCGGCGACGTCTTGTTTGGCCAGGTCGAACACATGTTGCACGTTGCCCATTTCATCTGCAGGCGTCTTGAAGATGACTTGAAATGCATCTCGTTCGATTTGCGACACGACGCCGTCAGCCGCCGCCATCTTGGCCGACAGAGCGACGACTGCGACGGTAAAGGCAATCTTGCGCGTTGCGTTGTTGTCATCAGGGCACGGCCCAAGTCCAAGGCCGCACAGGAGACTATCGAGCATGGCTTTGAGCGGCGTGCCAACACCGTGCTGTATCGCGTCCGACAATCTCTTCAATGCCATCTTGTCATCGTCCTTCGCCCGCGTGCCGGATGCATCGCGACCTTGCGAGGTGCTTCATTGCAGAAACCATAATATTGGATCATGGCAGAGTAGCGAGGAATGTCCCGGCCAAACATAATGGGTTGTCCAGGCTCTACACAGGAATTTTCACACAAGTTGCAGTGTTTTCTATCAAGGCGGGATTCAACTGTGATATCAAAGGATCGGATATGCAGGTAAAGATAAATTGTTAACCAAATCCTTGAGCCGACTCAGTTAGCTTGGCGAATCTTATTGTTAGGTATCTGCAACAGGTGCGACCAGATCGTAACAAACATCAGCATACTGCCTTGCGGCCAAGATACGGGCTGCTAGTTTCCGATGACGGAGGCAGGGTTGAGGGTCTGCGGACACTTGGCGCACACCGCGCGCCAAGTGTCCGCAGACCCTAGGGCAAAAAACCCAGCGGGGTATAGAAGCGTCAATGCTGAATAATCATCGTACGATGAGCCGGTTTCTTTCATCGCAGACATTAACGGTCGCGATCGTCAGTTCGGTTGTCTTAATTAATTCTGTTGCTTGGGGAATTCCGCTGCTGGTGAAGGCCGGCGAGGCGGACCCGGTGCAGGATATCTCAAGCACGAACACCATCGCGGCACCAACATTGCCGACGCCGTTGGTGAAACGGGCTGAAGGGAAGGTGGTAAAATCCGCCTTCCGCGGCAGCAGCGCTCCAGTCATCCCATTGCCGGCCAAGGCGCCAGAGTTCGAACAAGAGCGGCTGCATAGCCGCGAGCCGGCCACCTTGTTTCCGCGCCCTCAGGCCGCGCCGGAGTTATTGCAGGTCACCACGGCTGCGGCAGCACCTGTTCGCCTGGGTGCGCCACAACGCAGCCGCCAACGGGCGCGCCATTCCGCCCGCGATATTGTCCTGGTTTCCCCTTACACACCGGGTGTGCGCGTTGCACCTGACGGTCGCGCCCGCGAGTGGCGCCATCGCAATCTGAGATCCTCTTCCGGCACCACAACTTTCGACAAGGCGAGAGCGATTGCCCGCCGGGCGGCTCAGCGCTTCGAGCAAATGCGCGATCGAATGGCCAAGCTGGATGCGCGCGATGCCGCAACGAACGAAGAGCGTGCCCGCGGGCTTGCGCTTTTGCCGGTTGCACCTCGGCCACCACGGATTGTGACTGGATCAGTGGGGCGGAGTGCCACCAAGAGCGCCCACAACTATGTTCGCGCGCGCCTTATTCGCCGTCCAATTGGTGACGCCATCGTGTGGCCTCCGCGCAATTTCTCACCTGCCTTTGTGATGAGTGTGGCTCCGGCCGAGGCAATCGTTGTGCCCGCGGACTCGCCCTCTGCCCAACCGACGCAACGTTTGGCCCGATTGACAGCGACAGCGGTTGCACGCAGTCCGCGCCGGCGATCACGGTCGGTTCGCTCACGTCGAAGCGCTGCCCGGGCACGTTCGAAGTGGCTACGGGCAAAAAGAAGCCGCGCTTCGCGAGCCGTTCGCACGGCCCGTCGAAGATCAAAACGCTACCGCCGTTATCCACGCAAGATCAACGGTTTCCGTCGCAGTTTTCATCGCCAACTCGTGGCTGCAAACTTTTACGGCACAGCGAACTAGCCGTTTGCGCAGTGATCTGGATCGAAGAAACGACGATCTGTGGTCGTGCGACCGCGACAGCGATTTCATCTGTCGTATTGATCGCTTATGCTCCTTTCCGATTCTGCATCAGAGGTAGGCGGTGACGGCATGAGCGAAGGTAACGGCAAGACTGCGGCGCAGTGGGATTTTTGGATCGACCGCGGCGGTACGTTCACAGATGTCGTTGCCCGCCATCCCGACGGACAGATTGAAGCACGCAAGGTGTTGTCGGAAAATCCCGACGCCTATGAGGATGCCGCGTTGGAAGGCATTCGCCGCTTTCTCGGCGTCAACTCGACGGACCCAATCCCTGCCGATCGCGTCAACAGCGTCAAGATGGGCACGACCGTCGCAACCAATGCATTACTTGAGCGCAAGGGCGACCCCACTCTTCTGGTCATTACCTCGGGCCTGAAGGATCAACTGGAGATCGGTTATCAGGAACGCCCTGATATTTTCGCCAAAGAGATCATCAAGCCCGAGATGCTGTATAGCCGTGTGGTTGAAGCCAACGAGCGTGTACTGGCTGACGGCTCCGTTGAGACGCCGGTCGATCTCGATGCGCTGCGAGACGATCTGGCTCAAGCGCTTTCTGATGGCATGAAGTCGATCGCCATCGTTTTGATGCACGCCTACGCACACCCTGACCACGAAATCGCAATTGCCGGTCTCGCGCATGAAATTGGCTTCGAGCAGGTTTCCGTTAGTCACGAAGTATCGCCGCTGATCAAGATTGTTGGGCGCGGTGATACAACCGTTGCCGATGCCTACCTGTCGCCGATCCTGTCGCGGTATGTCGAACGCGTCACCGCGGCGTTATCGGTTGCCGATGGTGTGCCAGCGCCGCAGGTCATGTTCATGGCATCCTCTGGTGGCCTGAAGGCAGCGGAATTGTTCCAGGGCCGCGACGCCATCCTCTCGGGCCCTGCCGGCGGTATCGTCGGCATGGCCGAATCCGCCAAGATTGCCGGATTCGAGAATGTCATTGGCTTCGATATGGGCGGCACGTCAACGGACGTCTCACACTATGCCGGCGAATACGAGCGGGCGTTTGAGACACAAGTCGCGGGCGTTCGCATGCGCGTGCCGATGATGCGCATCCACACGGTAGCGGCAGGGGGCGGTTCGATCCTCTTTTTTGATGGCTCGCGTTTTCGCGTAGGGCCTGAAAGTGCGGGTGCCAATCCCGGGCCGAAGTGCTATCGTAATGACGGGCCGTTGACCGTCACGGACGCTAACCTGATGGTTGGCAAGCTGCAGCCGTCGTTCTTTCCAGCGATATTCGGCCCGGGCCATGATCAACCGCTTGATGCCGACGCGGTTCGGGCCGCCTTCACCGAACTTGCCGAGGAAATCGGCGATGGTCGCGGGCCGGAAGAAGTCGCTGACGGTTTTTTGCGTATTGCCGTTGAGAACATGGCCAATGCAATCAAGAAAATTTCTGTCCAGCGCGGTTACGACGTCACCGAGTATGCACTCAACTGCTTTGGTTCCGCAGGTGGCCAGCACGCTTGTCTGATTGCCGACACGCTAGGCATGGAAACCGTTCTCATTCATCCACTCTCCGGCCTGCTTTCGGCTTATGGCATGGGGCTCGCTGATCTGCGCGCCAGTCGCGAACGTTCGGTCGAAGCTGAACTCAACGCAGACACGATGCGCCGCGTCGAGGCGTTGGGGTTTGAAATGACCGCGGAGGCCGTAAACGAAGTCACCGCCCAGGACGTACCCCATGATGACATCGCGACCACGACGTGGTTGCATTTGCGCTATGACGGCACGGACAATGCGCTGCCGATCCTGCTGGATGAGCCCGAGCTAATGCGCCGGGACTTTGAGCAACAACATCGCCAGCGTTACGGTTTTATCTCACCGGAAAAGAAAGTCTTCGCGGCTGCTATTGAGGTCGAAGCCTCAGGTGGCGGTGCTCGCATCGAGGCAGCCGGTGCTTCAGAAGCAGACAATTCTGAAGGAGGTGGCGAACTACCACCAACAGATGCGCGCGTGAAATTCTTCTCCAATCGCGATTGGCAAGAAGGGCCGGTCTATACGCGTGCACAGCTCTCCAAAGGCGCATCGGTCGACGGGCCGGCGCTGATTATCGAGCCGCATCAGACAGTCGTCATCGAACCTGGTTGGCGCCTTGACGTTACGCGCGACGACAACCTGGTAATGCGCCGGATCGAACCGCGACAACGTGAAGTGCTTGGCAAAGAGGCTGATCCAGTTCTGCTCGAGGTATTCAACAACCTCTTCATGTCAATTGCCGAGCAGATGGGGGAGGCTCTACGCAACACGGCACAATCCGTAAATATCAAAGAGCGTCTGGATTTCTCTTGCGCCGTCTTCGATGCCGAAGGCCAGCTTGTCGCGAACGCCCCGCACATGCCGGTGCATCTTGGTTCCATGGACAAGTCCGTCGAAACCATTGCGCGCTTGCGTGCGGGCACCATGAAGCCTGGCGATACGTTTATGCTGAATGCGCCGTACAATGGCGGCACTCATTTGCCTGATATCACGGTCGTCACGCCGGTTTTCGACACGGCATCCGACGGCGCAGACCGTGACATTCTCTTTTATGTTGCCAGTCGTGGTCACCACGAAGACATCGGCGGTTTGACGCCTGGTTCCGCTTCACCGCGAGCGACCCACATTGAGGAGGAAGGTGTCTACATCGACAACTTCAAACTCGTCGAAGAGAGTGTCTTCCTTGAGGATGAAACCTTCAAACTTCTTACCGAGGCTCCGTGGCCGGCCCGCGCACCGCACAAAAATATAGCTGACCTCAAGGCACACGTTGCGGCCAACGCAAAGGGTGTCACTGAGCTTGAGAAGATGGTCGGCCACTTTGGCCTGGACGTCGTCAAGGCATACATGGATCACGTCCAGGACAACGCCGAAGAAAGCGTTCGCCGACTGCTGGCGAAACTGCCCGATGGCACGTTTCGTGTCGAGATGGACCAAGGCAGTCACATCGAAGTCAAAATCTCGGTTGATCAAGCGGCGCGAACCGCGAAGGTTGATTTTACGGGAACCAGCCCGATCCAGGCGAACAACTACAACGCGCCACGCCCCGTTACCCGTGCAGCTGTCCTCTACGTGTTCCGTGTCATGGTTGATGAGCCGATTCCGATGAATGCGGGCTGCCTGAAGCCAATCGAGGTTCTTGTTCCTGACGGTTCAATGCTCAGCCCTGAATTTCCGGCCGCTGTGATTGCCGGCAATGTTGAGACCAGCCAGATCGTCACAAATTGTTTGTTTGGTGCGTTGAAGGCCATGGGGCCGAGCCAGGGGACAATGAACAACCTGTTCTTTGGCGATGACAAATACCAGTACTACGAGACGATCTGCTCTGGCTCGCCGGCCGGACCCGGCTTTAACGGAACGTCTGCCGTACACGTACACATGACGAATACCCGCCTCACGGATCCCGAAATCCTCGAACTCCGATATCCTGTCGTGCTCGAAGAATTCTCGATCCGCCGTGGCTCCGGCGGCAAGGGCAAGTGGACAGCCGGCGACGGAATCTACAGACGCATTCGTTTCCTGCGCGAAATGACGTTGACGCTGCTCACCAGTTACCGGGAAGTGCAGCCGCATGGCCTTGAAGGTGGTGCGCCTGGCGAGTGCGGCGCCAATTGGGTGCGCCGTCTCGATGGCGAGCTCGAACGCCTCAAAGGTTGTGACGAAACAGTTCTGAAGGTCGGGGAAGCTGTTGTGCTGACCACGCCGACGGGTGGCGGTTTCGGCGCCGCGGAATAGCCGTCGGACCCACTGCATGCTCTGCTCGCAGACCGCAGCGGTTCGGCAGCTCGTTTCTAAGAGCGGATAACAAGATGACTGCCGAATAGCTTTTCACAGCTGGTCGGAAAAATTTTGTCACGCGCTATGCCAATCGCGCAATGCTGCGTTGCGAAATCACCTCTACCGCAGCGCAGCGACCAAGCCTAGATACCCCGCTGAGTGAACAGCAACGTACTGTTCGCCAAATGAGCATAAGCACAACTCTCAAGCGGAGATGATCACCATGGCTACTTCGACATTCAACGAATCCTTAGCCGGACAAGGTAAAGATGAAACGGTAAAGACAGGTGTTTTTAATCGATTTTTCAGAGGCATAATCGAAATTCAAACGGCTAAGGCACGCGCTATAACCGCAGATTTCCTTTCCGGGGTCTCGGACCAGGAATTGCTCAGCTACGGTTGGGAGCCTGAAGACATTAAGCGATTGCGGAACCGCTAATCAGTCCGGAAGCGGGCCAAGTAGCGTTTAGCTTCTCATAGGGTCTTGCCCTTTTCTAAGTCCATGCAAACATCGCATTGCTGCAATGCAGCAATTGCGTAGCAACCGACCTTTGATACATCAGAAAACTTGGGGCGAGCGGCAAAAGACCGGTCGTCGAATGAGCAAGTCAAAATCCCGAAGCGGAGATGATCACCATGGCAGCAACGACATTTAATGCATCCCTCGCGCGAAAAAGTGCCGAACAATCTGAGCTTGGTTTCTTTGCCAGATTCGCACAGCGGTTTGTTGCACAGCGCACGGCTAAAGCCCGTCAGATGACCGCATTGTATTTGGAAAGTTATTCTGACGAGCAACTGGTTCGCTGCGGCTGGAGCGCTGAGGAAATCAAGCGCTTGCGTAACATCGTCTGAAGCGCAATCACGATCACTGCGGCCCCGTCGTCGCATTGGGAACGTTTGCCGGATGCGATTTTCTCGCATCCGGCTTTTATCCGCTGGGTTTTGCGTCAGCTATAGAATTCGGAGCGGCAATGCGCGCGGACCGCGAATCGGACCGCGCGCCCAAGTTACATCCCCGGCCAATTCAAAATTCGGCACACGCGACAGCAGTACCTCCAGGGCAGTCCTTATTTCCGCGCGGGCAAGATGCATCCCAACGCATCGATGAATGCCCATGCCGAATGCTGCATGGCGGTGAGCATTTTCTCGATCGATAATAACGTCATTTGGGCGCTCGAATTGCGCGGGATCCCGGTTCGCCGCAGGGAAAGGAAGTAGCAGGGTCTCCCCGGCTTTGAATGGGCAGCCGTTGACCTCTCGGTCCTTGGCGATGATCCGCGCCATCGTCACCGGCGCAAACGCGCGCAAGAATTCCTCGACAGCATTCGGGATTAGAGAAGGGTCAGCGACGAGCCGCTCGCGGTCGTCTGGTGTCTTTGCCAAATGCCAAATCGCCGCTCCAATGGAACTCCATGTCGTATCGATGCCTGCGATCAGGATCAATCGCAACGATCCGAGCACATGTGTCTCTTTAAATGGTTCGCCATCTTCATAGGTAAACCTCATAACGGTGCTGATCAGGTCGTCCGATGGCTGTCGGCGCCGCTGTTCAACTTGTTTGAAGAAATACTCGGTAATTTCCGTCAGGCCTTCGATGTTTGCTTCATCGTCAACGACGCCTTCAACAACGATCTTGTTGATCCAGTGGCGGAATTTGTCGCCATCGGTCTCCGGCAAGCCGAGCATGCCCGCGATTACACGGACGGGAATATGTTCGGCATATTGACGTGCGCCATCGAAAGACTCGCGTGTTTCAAATTGATCGATGAGATCATTGCAAATGGCGCGCATGTCGACCATGCGTTTCTTCACTTCCGTCGGGCTAAACGGTTTCAACAGCATGCGTCGCGCCCAGGCATGCTTCGGTGGATCGGACGTAATCGGTGGCGCACCACCGAAATTCGAAGGTTCTGTTTCGCGCACGACGACCTGGCGGGAGGAGAAATGTTTGGTGTCGGCGGCGATTTCTTGGATATCAGCAAACCGCGTTGGCAAATAGGCTCCGCCATAACGCTTCGTATGCGCAATCGGTATCTCCGATGAACGGATCTCGTCCCAAATCGTATACGGGTCTTCGGTCCATTGCGGATCCATGTGATCCCAGTCGGTCATCCAATTATCGACGGGCGGGCGGTCTTTCATCAGTGTCTCCCAGTCAATGCACAAGGTCATACCAACCCTCGGTTGGGTACCGTTCAAGTACCAACCAGTTTTCCCTCAACATGCAATATTGCAGCCTCCACGTTGAGTAGGACTTCCGCAAGAGTGTTCAAGTCCTCGCGAACCGCATCACGACTGGTCGGAAGCGGAGCTCCGGGAAATGGATTCCAACCAGTGATTAACTGAATGACCGCGCTAAGTGACCGAGCAACGTATGCCCAGGGACTCATGCGCGGTGATGTGCCAGTGCCGGCTTGGCGCTTGTCGCGCGCATCGATCGCCTTGGCACGACGGCGCAATCGGCGCTTGTAGTGCAGCAGTTCTTTCTTTTTGTGCCGTAGTTCTTTGAGCGCAATACGTGCCTCTCGCTCATCGGCCGCGAGTAACGCGACCCGGGTGCCGTCGATCTGGACAAAGCGAGTATCAGCAAGTTGCATGGACGCCAGGGCCGCATCGAAGAATTGGTAGGTTCAGCTATTTAATCGCTGAAACCTATAACTATCCTGCAACCCGCGCAATTAGAGTGTTTGCGGAGCGGCGGCAGATTGAAGGCTCTCAAGCTTCGGGCCAATGAACCGTGTATCGCAGCCGTGCCGGGCGATACGGATATCTCGGAAATAAATACCGACGCCGTGCGCCGTACGATGGCGGATATCACAGTCGGCTTCAAATGAATCAGCTTCAATGAGGAGGGTCAGTTTAGCCGGAACTTGTTTCGGGTCTCTGACTTCCAAGAGGGCACCGCCGGTTGAGATATTGCGCACTATACACGGAACCCGATGGCCGTTCTTGTTGACAATAAACGCGTGAATAAGCGCACGGCGGCGGCCAAATCTGCGTTGGTCAGGTCTGATATGTGACATGTTTCGGCTCCGGCAATCAGCTTGATGCTGACGTGGGAAGAACAACATAATTCTCAACGGTCTGACCACTGCATTTGATGAACGCGGTGAGCAAATTACTTCCGTTCGGACCGTTCTGGGACATTTTCGAAGACGTGTCGCATATACTAACGAAATCCATGAAATTGCGTCGGTCTATGCAAGTCGCGTGAAACTGTAATCGGCGGAAGTGATCGACTTCCGAGATCGGATCGAGGATAAACCGATGGTGATCAGCCGACGGGGAGGCTGGCGCCTGGGAGAGATATCGGGGGAAGCCATGGTTGTTGCAGTGGTCGTAACAAGTAGCGGAGCCGTCTTGGGCGGAGCGGCTGTTGCGCTTGTGTGGATGGGATGGGCATTCCTGAACGGCAAGAGACACGGCCCTGCATCTGCACGCTCCAAGCCGCAAAGGGCCCCCAAAATTGTTCGCGCTTGGCAGGCATCTTCTTCCGTTTGAGTTGAATTGATTACTCCAACCGAATGCAGTTCGGCACTTGGCGTCTCGCTGCAGTGCCGCTAAGACAGGCGATCTAGTCGACTAAAGAGGTTCGCCGTCATGGATGATGTGTTGCGCAAGCGCCTGTCGCCGGAAGAACTCGAGCAATATGACACTTTCGACCGGCGTGCCAGCATTGCCGGTCATTTCGTCGTTTGGCCGGCTATAGCCGGCGCGATATCCTATAGCGCGGGTAAGGTTGGATCGCCATGGCTCTGTCTGGCAATCGTTTTGATTGCCTTTCCTGTAATGGTAATCATGGGCAAGCGTGCGAAGAAATTGCGCGAACTGGCCGAACGACGATATGGCGCGATTATGGGGACGAACACGAATGAGCAATCTGAAAGGCCAATGTAGGGGGTGACGCTGCAAGAGCCCCGCGAGTTAGCCAGCCGTCGATCCGCCATCGACAATGAGTTCCGAACCCGTCATGAACGATGACTCGTCCGAGGCGAGAAAAAGGATAGCATTGGCAATTTCGTCCGGTGTACCGAAGCGGCCAAGGGGTACGCGGCCTAAGCGCTGGTCTCGATAGTTTTCCGGAACAGCCGCATGTCCCATTTCTGTATCGATCGGACCTGGATGCACCGAGTTACAGCGAATGCCGTCACGTGCAAAACTGACTGCAATCGATTTTGTCAGCAGTCGCACGGCGCCTTTTGATGCGCCGTAGTGTGGTGCGACCGAGCCCCTTATGCCTGCCGTCGAAGAGATGTTGATGATGGAGCCGCCGCCGCGCTGTTTCATCAATGGTATAGCCGCTTGGGCGCCTAAGAAAGGACCCTTGGCGTTGACCGCCAGGACACTATCCCACTCGCTTTCATCGACGTTTTCGAGACCGTGGCGAAAATAAATGCCAGCATTGTTTACGAGAATGTCGACGCCGCCATGCTGGTCAGCGAGCGCCTGCAGAGCGGCTTGCCATTGGGCGGCCTTAGTTACATCAAGCGATCTGAAAGTTGCAGATAGGTCCGCATTGGTAAGTTCATCGGCGAGGGCCGAACCCGTTGATCGATCGATGTCACAGATGCCAACGTGTGCACCTTCTTTGGCGAAACGTCTCGATGTGGCAGCCCCGATGCCTTTACTGCCTCCGGATACCAATGCGACTTTGCCAGCCAATCTCATGCGTGGGCTCCCCTGTGTCATGAAAAATTCCGGAGCGATATGATGGGCCTGTGGCGTTCGACCGGCCAATCGGTGTTTTGATATGTGGCACCACCAGTGGATTGGGTGCCGCAAGAAGGACAATCGTCGGTAATCTGTATCTAAATTAGAAAGTACTGGAAGGAACCGGCCATGTCTGCAGATGAAACCCCAGTAGTCCATTTCGATGTGAGCGATGGCATTGGCGTCATCACCATCGATTATCCGCCTGTAAATGCACTGGGCCCGGGTGTTGGCGACGGTATCATCGCCTCACTGGAGAAAGGCGAAGCCGACGTCAACGTCAAGGCGTTCGTGATGATCGGTGCAGGCAGAACGTTCATTGCCGGCGCCGACATTCGCGGATTCGGCAAAGGAAGGCCGCAACCAAAGAAGCGCACTTATGATGTGCTCGACCCGTGTTCGAAGCCAATCGTTGCGGCGATTCACGGTTATGCACTCGGAGGTGGGCTTGAGAACGCGCTGGCCTGTCATTATCGGATCGCGGTACCGAGCGCTAAAGTTGGCCTACCAGAAGTGCTGATCGGAGTGATTCCCGGCGGTGGCGGCACGCAACGCCTGCCACGTATTGTCGGTCCGGAAAATGCGCTTGATCTGATCATATCGGGGCGTCACGTGCCGGCGCTCGAAGCGAAAGAGCTTGGCATTATCGATGAAATCGTTCCCGGCGATGATCTGCTCGGAGAGGCGATCGCGTATGCCAAGAAGATCGCGGACGTCCGTCCGCTGCCGCGGGTGCGGGATAGGACAGACCGCCTGACAGAGGCTTCGCCTGAGATGTTTGATGGCAAGCGCAAAGCTGTGGCGCGGCGTACACGTGGCCAGCCGGCCGTGGAGAATGCCATCAAGGCCGTTGAGGCCGCCGTTTCGAAGCCGTTCGACGAAGGCATTGCAATCGAGCGTCAGTTGTTTGCAGAGCTTGAGTCATCCGATGAAGCTGCGGCCATGCGTTATGCGTTTTTCTCGGAACGCGAGATCGCGCGACTGCCGGGTATGCCAAAGGACATCAAGACGCCAGAGATCAAGTCGATCGCGGTTGTTGGAGCCGGAACGATGGGCGGTGGCATCGCGATGAGTTTTGCTGATGCCGGCCTGCCCGTCAAACTCGTCGATGCCTCACCTGAGGTGCTGGAGAAAGGTCTGGCACGCATTCGCGCCAACTATGAGACCAGCGTCAAGCGCGGATCGCTCACGCAAGAAGAGATGGATGCTCGTTTCGGGCGCATCGAGCCGGTCGAGACGATGGAAGAGATCGGTGACTGCGA
Source organism: Hyphomicrobiaceae bacterium (assembly GCA_049116495.1). Taxonomy (GTDB): domain Bacteria; phylum Pseudomonadota; class Alphaproteobacteria; order Rhizobiales; family Hyphomicrobiaceae; genus CAJQQK01. The sequence continues at coordinate 13,833 of JAGDYV010000102.1, forward strand.
TGCTGTGGTTGAAGCGGTGTTCGAGCGCATGCCGGTGAAAAAGGAGGTTTTCGCCAAGCTCGATGACGTTATGAAGGACGGCGCGCTGCTTCTCACCAACACGTCGGCTCTTGATATCGATGAAATTGCCAATGTTACGAAGCGACCAGAAGTCGTTGCAGGCACTCATTACTTTGTACCGGCCAACGTGATGAAACTCTTTGAAGTGGTCAACGGTACGAAGACATCTCGCGAAACGCTGGCAGCTGCTATGAAGCTTGGCCGTGATATTAACAAGATCAGTGGTTTTGCCGGGAATTGCGATGGCTTTGTTGCCAATCGCTCGCGCATTCCGTTCAATCTCGAACAAGGCTTGCTGATCGAGGATGGTGCCCGGCCCGAGCAAGTCGATAAGGTCATGGTCGGATTTGGTTATCCGGTCGGTCCCTTCGCCGTGAACGATATGTCGGGGCTGGACGTCAGCTATGATACGCGCAAGCGTCGCGCCGCGGCTGATCCAAACTACCGCGGGCTGCCGATAACGGACCGCCTGGTCGAAGCGGGGCGCCTGGGGCAGAAGACCGGCGCTGGTTGGTACCGCTATGAACCTGGCGATCGCACGCCGCATGTCGATCCGGAAACCAACCGCATCATCAAGCAAGTGGCCGAGGAGCACGGCTTTGAGCAACATGAGATGAACGACACCGAGGTTCTGCATCGATTGTTGTTTTCGTCGATCAATGAGATTTGCAAGATCCTCGAGGAAGACAAAGCGATCCGGGCGAGTGATGTCGATGTGATGTGGCTCAATGGATTCGGCTTTCCTCGGTATCGCGGCGGGCCGATGTACTGGGGCGACACGATCGGCGCGATGGAGATCTACAATCAGATTGCAGCTTGGCATCAGCGCTACGGTGATCGCTGGCGGCCCTCGCAATTGCTGCGCGATATTGCCAACAGTGGCGGCAAGCTGCGTGAAATCAAATCCAATATAACCCTGTAGAAGGACGAACCGTGAGCGATAGCAAAGCACTGCCTCTCCGTGGCATTCGCGTTATTGAGTTCGTGCACATGGTCATGGGGCCGACGTGCGGCTTGATCTTGGCTGATCTGGGTGCTGAGGTGATCAAGGTCGAGCCGATGCCGGCGGGCGACAAGACACGCGACTTGTCGGGCGGCGGCGCGGGGTTCTTCCCGGCCTTCAACCGCAACAAAAAGAGCATCGTGCTGGACCTCAAGTCGGAGGAGGGGTTGGCGCTTGCCCGGAAGCTGGTTGCAAGTGCTGATGTCGTCACGGAAAATTTTCGACCGGGCGCGATGGAAAAACTGGGACTGGGGCATGCCGCTCTGACGCAGGAAAATCCCGGGCTGATCTATATGTCGGCGAAGGGATTTTTGGAGGGGCCGTATGAACACCGCACAGCCCTGGATGAAGTCGTGCAAATGATGACCGGATTGGCGTACATGACCGGTCTCAATAACCGACCATTGCGTGTCGGTGCCTCGGTCAACGACATTATGGGCGGCATGTTTGCCGTGATCTCTATTCTGTGTGCCTTGCTGCAGCGCAAAGAGACTGGTGTTGGCGCCAAGATCGAAACCGGACTGTTCGAAACCTGCGCGTTCTTGATGGCGCAACACATGGCGGCGCATGCGGTCAATGGGCTTGAGCCGCAGCCGATGGCGGAGGTCAACCGGGGTGCCTGGTCGATTTACAATGTCTTCGACACGGCGCAGGAGGGGGAGCAGGTGTTCGTCGGCGTGGTCACCGATACACAGTGGGAGGTGTTCTGCAATCACTTTGATTTTCCCGACCTGTTGCCGTTGACGGCTGTTGGGAACAAGCAGCGCGTGCATCTGCGCGATGAATACCTGCCGCGTGTGCGTGAAAGGTTCAAACAGTACGGCAAGGCCGCACTGATCGAAAAGTGCGAGGCGCTCGGGTTGCCCTATTCGCCCATTCAAAAGCCAACCGATTTGTATGACGATCCTCATCTTCTGGCATCAAAAGGGTTGCTGGAAATGACGGAGCCCGGTGGAAAAAAGGTGGTGGTGCCGGCACTGCCGATGAGCGTTGGCGGGGAGCGCTACGGTATGCGAAACGATCCGCCGCGGGCCGGAGCGGACAGCGATGCCGTCCTGCAAACGATCGGGCTCGATGCAAACGAGATTGCGCAGCTGCGAGCAAAAGGTATTGTCGGCGGCTGATCCCGAGTAAACGGACGGTTTCGTTATTGTGGCGCGATCGTGTGGTCGTCATCGTCGGCGCGCTCATAGACGCTCATCGTGGCAGCGAGCGTCTTTGGTTTATCATGGCGGCGTGATCGGCCTTCGAAGTTTGCGCCGACGCGCAGGTCGAGTTCGGTGTGGTAGATCTCGCCCTCTACGTCAGCTGTTTCTTCAAGCACCAGACTGTCGGCAAAAATGTTGCCGAGTACCTGGCCTTGCACCAGTACGTAGGTCGCAATGATATCCCCCGTGACCATGGCGGTTTGAGCGACATGGACCTCCGCGCCGCTGATGCTGCCATCGACAAACCCGAACACCTCAATGCTCTGGACCGTATCTATGGTGCCCCAAATCCGCACGTCGGGGCCAATGACGAACGCTGCTTTATTCATGAAGAACTTTTCCGTTACGGGACGATCAGCCTCAATCATGCCTTGCCGTTGAAAAATAAATCATGGAATTTGCATGACTTTTTTTAACGTTTTGGATGATTTTCATATTGACGACGAACGGCACGAGCGTGCGCATCAACGACGACACAGACGTTTCATCGCGTGATGCTCTGCTTTGCCGCGCCGACGCAACAGAGACACCGGCGACCGTTTTGCGATCTGCGTCATGCAGTTGTGCAGCTCAACGTCAGCCAGGATGACACTCATCGCCTGCAGTCGGCGGCCGATGTCTATCCAGATGGTGCGCTCCGTTGTGCGCCGTTCGGCAAGCGGCCCGGCGATCATCTTGGCCATGGCCCGGATGCGATCGACAGAAAGCGGATGTGTCGACGCCGTATCCAGGTACGTGTGCCAAGCTTTGCGCGTTTTGAAGTCACCGCGATGATCCAGCGAGAATATCTGCGCTTGGAAGTAGATGACGGCACCCAAGGGCGGCGTGCCGCTGCGCGCGAGGACATCCAGCGCAAAGGCATCGGATTGGATTTCATCAGCCCGTGCCTGCGCCGCCGTAATCTGCGCCAGGCCTTTGTGTTTGAAAAGAAGATGGCCCAGTTCGTGCGTCATAATGTATGCAAACGCTTCATTGCGCAGGCTCAAGCTGAGGCTATCAATTTTCTTGTTCTTGAGCACATTGGTGGGCGCACCGACGAGAGTGAGAACATCGCGCCGACCTTTAGGCCCGAGTTCTTCATGCGGCTTGCGCTGTAGCATCGCGAAGTAAAGATCAAGCGGACCAAAGTGACGCTTCGTGACATATAGCCAGGCGAACGCCGTGGTCAGGTCCTCAATCAATTTCAGAGATTGCAGTGGCAGTATCACTGTGCCGCGACCGTGCAGTTGGCCGGCATAGAAATTCAGCGCGGGATCGTCCGGACCCGGCAGCGGAAATTCGAAATGCACGCCACGCAGAGCCGCCGCTTCGCTGGCGCGTAATGTCGGCTTGATGCCTTTTTTGTAAATTTGCGTGATCGCCTTTTTCAGGCGTGGCGCATCGCGCTTGAGAGTCGCGTCCGGATAAATACCTGTCGCATGGGCCTGGACATGTGCAGTAGCCAGTACTGCAAGAGCGGATGCGCCCAACAAGCGCGTTGTGCGTGACGAATACGGCATGCCCCAGTCCCCCCGGTCGTTATTCCTCAACGTCCGATTGTATCCAACAAGATGTCATTCATGCGTCAGCGGTTCGTCTTCGGGCACCTGCAACGAATCCTATCCGGATCGTCCCAGTGCCACTTTGTGCCGCGCCGAAGCTGGCAGCTCGTGATAATTTGGGGGGCGCACTTTAATAGAAAAAAACTATTGAAACTTGAATTTTTGAGCAAAACGCAAATATCAGGCGAGCGCCGTTTGTTGCGGCACGCGCTTTAGTTGGATTGGCGTTCGGTCTCGGACCGAGGGGCCGATGCGATCGCAACGTTTGAATTGCCCAGTTGATAATCGTCGTCTAGGAGGAGGAAAAATGGAAAGTCTCACTGAACTTGGCATCGCACTGTTTGCCGCCGCTGCGCTGATTTCACTCTTCGCCGTCATGCGGCTTGCAACGCGCTCGGCGTCATCGCCGGCTTGGTTGACGAGCACGCTGATGGCCTACGCCTTTGCTGTGCCCTTCACGATCGCGGTTGCCGCGTCGTTCGGATTTCTCGGATACGCGCTGCAACCCTTCATGAATGTCGTCCTCGCTGGGTTTGCGGCGGTGGCTATCCATTTAGCGTTGCTGGCGGCGTTTCGGGTACTGTTGCCCGTCAAAGACGGAACACCGGCGGTCAAGCGTGAGCGTGAAGCGGTCCAGATGCCTGAGGCGCTGGCTGCCTGAAGCAAGCATGGTATGGCTGGGAAAAAATCCAGCCATGCCATTCGAGTAGCGTTGGGAGCGTGCTGACCCGGTGATCAGATTCCGGAAATCCAGACATGATTGTCATGGAACGCAGCTCCGCCGTAAGGTGCGATGGCGTCCGCACTTGTCAGCGTATTGACGCCTTTTCCGCCAGCATGTTGATCGTTTGGCTTGACGCCTTCGACAATCACGACGCCGCGTTGGACGCCGTCAAAGGATGTCGCCAGAAGTTCTATTTCACCGCGATCATTGCCCATGCGAATGCGTGCGCCATCCGTCACGCCCAGGTCGGAAAGGTCATCCGGGTGGATCAAAGCATTGGGTTCGCCTTCCTGGGCGCGGCTCGTTGGCGTTTCGTTGAACGACGAGTTGAGGTAGCCACGCGCCGGCGAGGTTGCGAGACGGAACGGATGCTTGGCGTCAGCCTTTTCGATGACATCCCAGTGATCCGGCAGCGGCGGCATGTCCTTGGCCATGCCCCAGTCGAATTTGCGCCCGACCGGGATGTTGTCCCAATCCGGCTTGAAACGGAACTTGCCATCGGGATAACCAAAGCCGTCGGCGTAGTGCGCATGATCGGGATCCGGCTGGCAGTCAATCCAGCGGCTTTCTTCCAGCGCTTCTATGGTGCCCCAGCCGGATGCCTGCAGGGTTTTGTCGATGAGTTCGCGCGGCGTCATCTCAAAGCCCGGATGCTCAGCGCCAACCCGTTTCGCAAGTGCTGCAATAACGTCATGGTTTGAGCGGCACTCGCCGGGCGCCTCGATCAACTTTGGCCCCAGCATGATGTGATTTTGCCCGCCGCCCTGGTAGACATCGTCATGTTCGACGAACATCGTGGCGGGCAGCACGACATCGGCCATCTGGGCGGTAGCCGTCATGAACTGCTCATGCACGCAGGTGAACAGGTCATCGCGGGCAAAGCCGGCCTTGACCAGGGTTTGGTCGGGCGCGACCTGGACCGGATTCATGTTCTGGATCAGCATTGCGGTGACGGGCGGACCGTCACCAAGATCGCGCTTGTCGCCGGTCAGGATCGGCCCGATGCGCGACATGTCCAGCGTTCGAACGCTTGGATCACGCACGTCCAGGCCTTCGATTAAGGTCTTATCCCAATGATAGATCTGACCGTTGGTGTGGAAGGCGCCGCCACCTTCGTGCTGCCACGCGCCAAGCACGGAAGAAATGCACAGCGCAGCGTGCATGTTGTGCGTTCCGTTGCGCTGCCGCGCAAATCCGTAGCCGAGCCGGAAGAACGTTCTCGGCGTTGTGCCGACCAGTTTGGCGAAGGCTTCGATCTCGGCCACGCTGAGGCCGGTAATTGCCGCCGCCCACTGGGGTGTGCGCGATTGCAGGTGTGCTTCAAGTTCCGCCGGGCAATCCGTGTACTTGTCCATAAACGCACGGTCGGCATAACCGTCGCGAAAGGCAATGTGCATCACGGCGCAGGCCAGCGCGCCATCTGTGCCCGGCTTCAGGCACAACGCCATGTCGGCCTGCTTCATGGTACCGTTTTGATAGATATCAACCACGACGATCTTGGCGCCGCGCTGCTTACGCGCCTTCACGGCGTGGGTCATCACGTTGACCTGTGTGTTGACCGGGTTGGTGCCCCAGATCACGACGCAATCGGATTTCGCCATCTCGCGCGGGTCAACGCCACGCAAGGCACCGGTGCCGGCGGCGAAGCCGGTCCACGCCAGCGTCGTACAGATCGAGGCGTGCATGTCGGAGTATTTCTTGACGTGTCGCAGGCGGTTGATGCCATCGCGCATGACAAGGCCCATCGTGCCAGCGAAGAAGTAGGGCCAGACCGCTTCGGGCCCAAGTTCGCGTTCGGCTTTGAGGAATGCCTCGGCGGTGATGTCGAGGGCGTCATCCCAGGAGATTTGCTCAAATGCGCCGGAGCCTTTAGCCCCTTTGCGCCTGAGTGGATGCAGGACACGGTCTGGATGATGGACACGTTCGGCGTAGCGCGCGACCTTGGCGCATATGACGCCATCTGTGTACGTGTTGGCCTTGGCGCCATAGACACGGCCGATACGCCCTGGTCCTTCGATCTCGATTTCGAGGGCACATGTTGACGGGCAGTCGTGCGGGCAGGCTGAAAACCCAAGCGGTGTGTTGCCGTCCATGAGCGCGTGTCCTTGCGTGATGCAGTATTTTGGCGGTCAAGATAGCGATGTTCGCCGCCGAGGCAAATGCAGACGATCTTTGGGTTGTCCGCAAGTGTATGATTTGGCCGATATCGGAGGAGGCTGACGCAAGGCACGATCAATGGCCCTGCGCGATACGTCGCCAGAGGGATGGCCAGTTGAAGGGTACGGGGCAACAGCACGCCGCATCCGAATTTTAATTTTTAGCGACGCGCTGTCGCCCCGCGCAGGATTTGTCGCTGAGTCACGCCTCTTTTAAGCTGCGGGCACCTGGGACTTGCACCACAGGCAGGACGGCAGGGCGTCACTTTTAACGCCGGGCGTACGTTGCGCCGGCGCGTGACCTGCAGCCCGCTCCCTCTGATGGTCGCCACCGGTCAGCGGCCCTTCAATGGACGGGATGAAAAAAATCTTACCGCGCGTTTCAAGGGCGGGGATTGAAGCGTGGCTTGGTTAACGCGGCGGGGGCGATGGCAGGATTGATATCGTCACGAACTGCGGAACGTTCGTCCGTTTCGGGATAGAAATTGCGCCCGTCCAGAATCAATGCACGCGCCAGCTCTGCTCGGAAACGAGTTGATTTGAGGGTCGCACGCCGCGTCGCTGTATAACCGCGCGTACCGCATCCGATGCTTCGGGCTTCAGGCTCTGCGGTCTCTTAATAGGCGACCGCTATCGGGCATCGCCGGCTGCTTGTTGCGCGAAGAATGATGTTTCTTTGGGAACTTCCGGTATTTCCATTTCGTACGATGAGCACCGGATGCGGCCCGATGGCGCCCCACGCACCAACTCGTGCGTGAAGGTGCTCGGCAGTGGGTTCGGGCTGAGCTCGATCGCATCCTCGGCGTAGTAGGTTGTAATGTATAGCGTTCGCGATCTGTCGGACAGGTTCGGCGCAGAACCATGCAACAGGCTGCAGTGCATCAGGCAAACCGAACCGGCGCTGCCGGTACATTTCACGATATTGCCTTTGTGTTCCTCGTAGACCGCATCGGCGACGGCGCCCGTGAACACACCATCGTGCCATAGCGAATAGAGTGGCCCTTTGTGGGTGCCGGGAACGACTTCGAGCGGGCCGTTTTCCAACGTGACCGGATCGACAAACAACAGCGCCGTGATCATATCGTCGTTGGTCATCGGTTGAAACGTGAAGTCCTGGTGGAATTTCACCTTTGTTGCAGCACCAGGCAGCTTTGAGTTCACTTTGCCATGGTGAAATTTGATCGATGGTCCGATCAAATCGGCCACCAGATCGACCAGGCGCGCCGTGCGCATCACGCCAGCGTAAACGTCTGATACTTCCTCGGGCGACTGCACGCGGCGAAGGGCTGGATGCGTGGCGTTGTGGCCTGGCTCCAGATCGAACCGCGGCCGTCCGTCGAGCGTTTCGCCGTAGTCTTCGAGGTGGTGCCGGCTCTCTTCGACCCATTCGTCAAAAACAGCTCGGAGATTGCTCAGGTCTTCAGGTGTCACGGCATCGTCGACCATCAGGAAGCCGTCATTCCAGAACTGATCCTTCTGCGTCTGCGTAAGCGTGCTCATTGCTCCCGATCGCTCCTGCGTTTGTCGCTGGTGCGCCGCAGCCATTGCACCGCTGGAACCTCGATTTTATCTCAATCGACGAGCGCCGGTATTCCATTTTCGCCTTAATCAGTTGAACAATCGACACCGATCGGGCAGGCGTTGTCCGTGCAGGATATGTTATCAAGCCGGCTATTGGCCGGGTAGGGCCCGGCGCACCGGTTTTGCGACATCAAACGACCGGAGAGCCGTAGCCGTAACTGTAGGGCACCGGGCCGGAAAACGCGATGACATCGCCATCACTGATCACGTGCTCTCGGTTGACCGCACCGGCCTGATAGAGGCCGGGCGTAATATCGCGACCATTGCACAGGACGAGAAAAATCTCGGAAACCGGAATACCGATGAGCGCGATCAGATCACCGACGGTTGCGCCCGCGGAGAGCTCCATTTTGCGATGGCGCCCTTCGGCGTCGGCATAACGCGACAGCGTGTTGAAGAGGCGCGTTTCAACTTCGACCGTGAGATCCGCGGAGTTGTGGCCGATCAATGTTTCTTGCATGGGCAGTGCACCTGTTGGCATGAGCTTTCGCTAAAGTCATTGCAATGCTCGTGAACCGGCAGCCTTGATCGACGTCAAAGCGCCGTGCCCGGCCGGTTGGTGCGTTACCGAGTCGTCAACTTGCGTAACTCGGCCTCCGTGAAGCGTGGTGTGATGTATTTCGGGCAATTCCAGTCGAAGGCCTCGACCTCGAACAGGATGCCGCGCTCAAGCCTGCCCTCGTAGGCGGCGTCGCTGAGCTCAGCGGTCAACTCCGGGTCGCCGGTCAGGTCCACCACCCGTGCACGGGCCAGTACTTTGAGCCGGTGGCGGTTCATGTAGTCCATGAAGAACAGCGAGGCGCGGTTGTTATCGGCGAGGTTGCCGAGGCTGACGTATTGCTGGTTGCCGCGGTAGTCAGCGATCCCGATGGTGCGGCGTCCCAGAATTTTGACGAAGCCCGGCGGTCCGCCACGGTGCTGCATGTAGGGCCAGCCGGATGCGCTGACGGTTGCGAAGTAAAAGCTGTCGCGCAGCGAGATGAACGTCATTTCATAAGGTGTCAGTTCGTCCGCGTCGCCGTCGGCCGGTCCCGTGTCGGCATAGATATCGGCGCTGCCGTTGTTGGCCTGTGCCGCGCGTACGGCAGGTGTGAACGCAATTTCGCGAAATCGCTGGGTCATGCTGAAGCCTGGTTGCCTCCTGGCTGGGTTTCGGTCTCGGCCGCTTGGTGCGGATGTTATGCCGCCGGCGGAAAATGAGCCAGTGACCATCGGTGGGCGTTGACCTGTCGCCTGCCGGTCGATTGGGCGCTCCGGCGGATTGTGATCAAAACCGAAATGCATGCGTTGGCGCACGCGCCGTCCGGGATGTTTTCTGATAGGCTCCGCCATCCGCAATTTCTCGCAAACACGTAACGCCAACGGAGGCCCCTCAAATGATCCTGGATATGCGCACCTACACTTGTAAGCCCGGCATGATCAAAAAGCACATCGAGGTTTACAAGCAATACGGTCAAGCACCGCAAACAAAGCACCTCGGCCAGCCGGTGGTCTGGGCGACGACCGAAGTCGGCGACGTCAATTCCTATGTCCACATCTGGGCCTACAAGGATATCGCCGATCGTGCCGCCAAGCGTGCCGCCATGTGGGAGGATCCCGATTGGATCGCCTATACCCAGAAATCGGCCGAACTCGGCGGGCTGGCGAGCCAGGAAAACAAGATCCTGGTTGCGACCGACATCATGCCGAAGCCTCCGGTGAAGTAGCCGCCGAACCATTGACCGTCACCGGACAACCTGCCCGACAGGTTATCCGGTGATGTACGCGCACTCGCGCCAGCGCTGATAGAGGGCCGAGGAGATGCGCAAGTGGCGGGCGGTCAATTCTTCGCGCGTCTGGCCGTCGCGATGGCCCGTAAACCAACGTCCCGCCGTTTAATGGCCTGTATCATGTGAGGTGTGCCGTGACCCAGCAATTTGCAACGCGTCGCTTCGGCCGGACGGAACTGTCCGTGACAACGCTTGGTTTGGGTGGCGCGCCGCTCGGCGACATCTATGAGCAACTCGATGACGCAACTGCGATCGCGACCGTCGAGGCCGCGGCAGAGCACGGCGTCTCGCTGTTCGACACCGCACCGCTTTATGGACAAGGCAGCTCCGAGCATCGTTTTGGCACGGCGCTGCGGCGCCGGCCGCGCGATAGTTTTGTGCTCTCGACCAAGGTTGGCCGCGTGCTGACACCGGCGCCGGAGGGCAGGACCAAGACGACACGGTTCGTCGGCGGTCTCGACTTCAATGTCACCCACGAATACACCTATGACGCGACGATGCGATCGTTTGAGGCCTCGTTGCATCGCCTTGGCATTCCGCGGATTGACGTCGTGCTCATACACGATGCGGACGCTTGGAGCCATGGCCCGGAAGAAGGCCCAAAGAAGTACCGCGAGGCGATGGATGGCGCACACAAGGCGCTGGTTGAGTTACGCGAGCAGGGCGTCATCAAGGGCATTGGCATCGGCACCAACGATATTGTCTATGCGGCGAAGTTCCTGCGCGACGGCGATTTTGATTGCATGCTGATGGCGGGGCGGTATTCGCTGCTCGAGCAACCGGCATTGGCCAAAGTGCTGCCTTTGGCGCTTGAGAACGATGTCGGCGTGATGCTCGGCGGCGTCCTGAATTCGGGCATCCTGGCGACGGGGCCGGTAGCGGGGGCGACCTACAACTATACGCCAGCGCCGCCGGATGTTCTCGACAAGGTCCGCAAGATCGAGCGGGTCTGCCAGAGCCATGGCGTAGCATTGCCAACGGCTGCAATCCACTTCCCGCTTGGCCATGCAGCAGTCGCGTCTGTCGTGCTCGGGGCCGTCAAGCCGAGCGAGGTCGAGCGTAATGTTGCCGGCATGCGGGAAGAGGTGCCGGCGGGGCTGTGGTCGGACCTCAAGGCGGAAGGCTTGCTCGATGCCGCCGCACCCGTTCCGGGGTGACGTGTGCACGCGTGACGTGTCAAGGCTGACTATTCGGCACGCAGGAACAGATCCGTATCGTCCGGCTTGGCGCCGGCCTGCGTCAGCATGCAATGCACCTGGCCGCGATGGTGCGTCTGGTGATTGAAAAAGTGCGTGACGAGTATCCATTTCGCCTTCGTCACATGCTGTCCGGCAGCGCCGGAATACCAGGTGAGATCGTCGCGCAGCCAATCCTCCGTCAAGCGGTCGGTCCATGCCACAATGGTCTCGTCAAACTCCACGCGGGCGCGTTTGAGGCCGTCCCAGGTCGAGAGATCATGTGCAGAGACGGGCTCGTTGGGGGCTATCGGTGCCGCCGTTCCGTCGAACCGGCTCATCCAGATTTGATCGCCCCACAGAACGTGCTTCAGGGTGCCGTGCATCGATCCCCAGAACGCTGCGCGATCCTGCTGGCGTTCGTCGTCGGTTAGCGTGTCGGCCGCGTCGTAAAGTGACTGGTTTTGCCAGACATTGTAGCGGGCCATCATTTGCGCATGGGCCGGCGTAATCATGCAATTTCTCCAATCTACGCGCGCTTCTTGGCCGTCACCTCGATCTCGATTTTAATGCTCGGGTCGTGTAGTCCGGCGACGATCATGGTGGCTGCCGGCCAGACATCGCCGAGATATTTGCGCGTGATCGGCCAGCAGGCCGGCCAGTCTTCGCGGTCGTCCAGGATGTAGGTGACGCGCACGACATCGGCCAGCGACGCGCCGGCCTGCGTCAAGGCCTGGTCGATGTTCCGGAACGTCTGCTCGCACTGCGCCGTGACATCGTCGGCCAGCACCATGGTATCGTAGTCATAGCCGGTGGTGCCGGCGACAAAGACCCAGTCGCCGTCAACGACGGCGCGTGCATAGCCGATCTGTTCCTCGAACGTCGATCCGGACGAAATGCGTTCACGCGCCATCGCGATCCTCTTGGCTCACAGCTGGGATGGTGGGTTCGGGCTAGCCGACGATCTCGGCGTCCGTGAAGTTAAGTGCAATTTCGCGTTTGGCGCTTTCGGGACTGTCGGAGCCATGCACCGAGTTTTCCCCAAGCGACAGAGCAAAAGTCTTGCGGATTGTGCCTTCATCGGCCTCGGCCGGGTTCGTCGCGCCCATCACATCGCGGTTTTTGAGGATTGCCCCTTCGCCTTCGAGAACCTGCACGACGATCGGACCAGACGTCATGAATTCACACAATTCGCCGTAGAACGGACGTTCCTTGTGCTCCTCATAGAATTTTTGCGCCTGTGCTTCAGTCCACTGAACACGTTTTTGCCCGACGATACGCAGGCCCGCGTCTTCCAGCATCGCATTGATCTTGCCGGTCAGGTTGCGCTTGGTTGCATCCGGCTTGATGATCGAAAACGTCCGTTCGATGGCCATGGTCTTCTGCCTTTATGTTTGTTTGACGGATAAGTGCCCGGAAAGCCGGTTATTCCGCGGGTTTATAGCGTTGGCCGGTGGGCGCTTCAAGGCAGCCGGCCTGCGGCGTGTGCACCGCAGCAAAAACCGTCAGTCCAAGTTAATTCAGGCATCGCCATATTTTGTGCTAATCGAGCATTTCAATTGCGTTGAATCCTGTACGCCGTTGCTTGCGTGATCAATTGGCAGTGGCGGTGTGCATGCATGTGCTGGATTCCGGCATTTCTGCGTGGTTGCGTTGTTTGCTATCGAGCTTGCAGTGACCGGTCCGAAATGGTGTAACTATCGGATGCGGTAAGGAAATTTGGGGGCGCTGAAAGGGAGTCTGTCCGAAGCATGGCAGACCGGATCAACTGCGCCGTGATTGAGGTGCGTTGGCGGTCAAGTTTGCGCAACCAGCCGAGTCGGCGGGAATTGAACGAATGTCTGGAAATTCTGGCAAGATTGAATGGTACCTCGCCCGGGACGGCCAGCAACACGGGCCGCTGTCAGCTGTTGAACTCGACAAATTTATTGAGCTGGGGCACCTGAAGCCGACCGATCTGTTGTGGCGGGTCGGGTTTGATGATTGGCGCACCGCCACGGAAGTATTTCCGCCGTTGCCGCCGCAACCGAAGCCGCCGGTACAACCCGTCGTGCCGGCATTCTCAGTTGATGCGCCGCCAGCATCCAACGTCGCACAGCCGACACGAACCGAGACGCTTTCGCCGGTCCGCCCGACGGAGACGACGCAACCGGTGCGCAAGACCGTTGTAGCCGACACTGCGGAGAACACTCGGCCGGCTGCGGCACAGCCGATGGATTATCGCGCGCCACTCGGTGCGGAACCGCGCAGCTTGGGCGGTGGTCTCGGTGGGCCGCACCCGACGGTCGGCCCGACCGATCCGTCGCAACTGGTGGAACCGCTGAAGCCCAGCCCGGCTGCGGCAGCCTCCGATGTGACCACATTGCGGCCCGGCGAGCAGCTCGGCGCGCCTGCCATGGAGGTCGCGCGGCCGGCTGCGGACAATCTCGACGATGATGAAGAATATCTTGAAGACGAAGAAGGCGGTCGCAGCGGCTGGCTGATGGTCGCTGCGGCGTTGTTCCTGTTCGTATTACTCGGCGCCGGTGGCCTGTTTGCCTACAACAATCAAACCCAGATCGCGGCGTTTTATTCCGATCTGATGGGGCGGGCCATGCCTTCTGAGGTTGCCGTCGTGCGGGCCCCGAAGGAGGCCACGCGTGAGCCGGTGTCGAAGCCCGTGCGCACGCCGGCAGCACCAAAGCCGTTGCGCCCGGTCGAGGTCAAACCGCCCGTCGCTTCGGTCGCGACAGACAAGCCTCTGCCAGAACTGCCGATCCTCAAATCCAAGCTTTGGCAGTTCGCGCAGAAGGAATTCGGTGAATGGACCGAGCAGCGTCTGGCGGAACTCGCCGAGCAGGACAAATCCAAGGAGGAAGCCAACCAATACCTGGTTGCAGCCTTCGTCAAATTCCGCCGCAACAATGCCGAGTACGCAATGCTGGCGTCATCGGACAGTCTCGAAAATATTGCTTCGGCGTTTGTTAGCAGCCTGCGGGCGCTGACTGCGAAGGGGGCCAAGGCGTGCTACGCATACATTTCGAACGGCGAGACAACGCCGGAGATAGCGCCTTACTATTTTGAGCCGACCATCGCGCCCAAGCTTGAAGCACAGATGCTCGCGATTATGCAGGCGATCGCAGATGGCAAGTCATCGCCGACCAAGAACCGCACGCAGCCGACAAGCGCCGACTTCAACAAGCTGTCCGTCGAGCTTGGCAAGCGTGGTTGGTCGGCGGCCGACCTCAAGCTGTTTTCCGATCCAATCGCGCTTTCCAAGGCGGAGCCGAAGGTGGTTTGCCGGCTGGTGACCGAGTGGTTTGCGACCCAGACGAAGCTTCAGGATGAGGCGGTCCGGGATCAACTGATCGCCGCGTCCCTGCGTCCGGTGATTGGTGGTTGAGGCGACCAACCGATCGCGGCATAAAGCGCCATGCTGCAAATTAAAGATCTCACTTACCGGATTGAAGGCCGGCCGCTGTTAACGGCTGCGACCGCAACCATTCCAACCGGCCATAAGGTCGGCCTCGTTGGGCGCAACGGCACCGGCAAGACAACGTTGTTGCGCCTGATCCGGGGCGACATTTCACCGGATGATGGCGCAATCGGCTGGCCGAAATCCTCGCGCCTCGGCTACGTCGAACAGGAAGCGCCGGGCGGTGACGACACCTTGATCGACTGGGTGCTGGCGGCAGACGTGGAGCGCGCGGCGCTATTGGCCGAGGCGGAAACCGCAACCGACCCGGGCCGGATCGCGGACATCCAGTTGCGGCTCAACGACATCGACGCGCATTCGGCGCCGGCCCGTGCAGCGCAACTGCTTGCCGGGCTCGGCTTTGATGAAGCCGCGCAACGCCGGCCATGCCGTTCCTATTCCGGCGGTTGGCGCATGCGTGTCGCCCTGGCCGCCGTGCTCTTTCTCGAGCCGGAACTGCTGTTACTCGATGAGCCGACAAACTATCTTGATCTGGAAGGCACGCTGTGGCTTGAGAATTATCTGCGCCATTATCCTCACACTGTCCTGATGGTCAGCCACGACCGGGATCTGCTCAACCGCGCCGTGAACGCCATCCTGCATCTCGATAAGGGGAAACTGACCCTCTATTCGGGCGGTTACGACACGTTTGAGGATACGCGGCGTGAGCGCCAGCGGCTGGAAAGCAAGCTCAAGAACAAGCAGGACCTGGAACGCCAGCGGATCGAGAAATTCATCACGCGCTTCAAGGCCCAGGCCAACAAAGCCGCGCAGGCGCAAAGCCGGATCAAGGCCCTGGCACGGATGAAACCAATTGCGGCCGAGACCGATGACGCGGTTGCGCCGATCAAGTTTCCCGACCCGGCCAAGGTCCTGGCGAGCCCGCTCATTCAGATTGAGAAGGGGGCGGTTGGGTATGTGCCGGGCGAACCGGTGCTTGACGGTCTCAATCTGCGTATCGATCACGATGATCGCATCGCGTTGCTGGGCCAGAACGGCAACGGCAAATCCACGTTTGCCAAGCTGCTCGCGCGCAAAATGGAACTCGAAGCAGGCGAGATGCGTGCCCACAAGCAGCTGAAGGTCGGATACTTCGCCCAGCATCAGCTTGACGAACTGGGTGAACGCCTGACGCCCTACGACTACATCGCTCGTCTGCTGCCCGATGCCACCGAAGCCCAGAAGCGCGCCCGGATCGGCGCATTCGGCTTCGGCGTTGAAAAGGCCGACACGCCATGTGGCAAGCTGTCAGGCGGTGAAAAAGCGCGCCTTCTGTTGATGCTGACCGCCTTCCATGGCCCCCACGTCATTATCCTTGATGAGCCGACCAACCACCTGGATGTCGACAGCCGCGAGATGTTGATCCAGGCGCTCAACGCATACGAAGGCGCGGTGATCCTGATCAGCCACGATCGTCACTTGATCGATGCGTCGGCGGATCGGCTGTGGATCGTCGAGAATGGCACCGTGACGACTTACGAAGCGGACATGGATGCCTATCGCGTCCGGATGCTGGAGGCGCGCAGTGGGCGTCGTCAGGTCTCGCCGGAGCGTGCTGCCGCCGTGGCGGCAGAGGCCGACGCCGGGGCGAACCGTGCCGAGCAACGGCGCAAGGCTGCGGAACAGCGCGCGCAATTGGCGCCGCTGCGCAAGAAGATGCAACAGGCGGAACGTGCCGTTGAGCAAACCCAGGCAGCCGTCGCCAAACTTGATGCCGCACTCGCTGATCCGGCCATTTATACAGACGACCCCGCGCGCGCCCAGGACCTGATGCGCGAGCGTGGCACGCTGGCCAAGAAGCTCGAAGATCTTGAACTCGAGTGGCTTCAGGCTGCCGACGATTATGAGGCGGCAGGCGCGCACGCCTGACCCCTGTCTGCTGCTCTCAAAAACGCCTCCTAATGAGATCGGCCGGCGCCGCCGCACTGCGCAGAAATCGCCTCTCATGGCAAGACCGGCGAGCACTCGAATTGCACGTGCTGAATTCGTTTTCCGTGTGTCGTTGCATGTCGGCTACGGTGCGGCGAAACGATCGGCGGTCCAGGTCTGCCAGCGGACGGTTGCCTAATCCGCGTTCATGCGAATGTTCCACCGCATTTTGCGCGTCAAGCACTTTCTAGGAGACCGCCTGGTCTGGTCATTTGATTGCGGGAGGGGGATCCCTTTCCACAAGGGAAATGCCGTCGAGGTATTTTGGTGGCTTCAAAATTCCGCGGCCGGGGAGTAGTGACTGGGGCTTAGGAGGTCGGTGCCACCGTTGGCGAAAGACTAGAGCGGGGCAAGCCTTCACCTGTCGAGCAGAGATGTTCGCGGGAATGGTGCACCGGCGCTCCGACACTCTCGTGCCAGATCCTGGGGCCGGTAATGATGACCGGTCGTGGCGAATGCAATTTACGCGACGCGCGCTTGGGGGCAACAGCGCTGCGAAGGTAACGAAAATTGCATTCGCCACCGGAGAGGCTTTTAACCAGCCTCATCACAGTGATGTTTGAGATTCTGCTTGATGCGGATTGGCGCAGGCGCCACGATGCGACGCATTCGCGTTGCGAGGTCCGATCTTTGTCGATCCGGCTTCCCGCCCCAACCACTCGGACACTAGGCATCCCATGAAAGTTCTGTCGTCACCTGCTTCGCCATTCGGACGCAAGGTCAAGATCACGGCCAAGATGAAAGGGCTGTCGGACCAGATCACATTTGAGACGACGGCGGCCAGTGACGCCGCTGGATCCAATCCACTGTCAAAAATTCCGGTACTGATTACCGATGATGGCACCGCAATCTACGATAGCCCGGTGATCTGCGAGTATCTCGATGCCCAGGTCGCTTCACCTGTCTTGTTTCCAGGCGAAGGCGCCAAGCGGTGGCAAACGCTGACGCTCGGAGCACTCGGTGATGGCATCATCGACGCTGCCATTCTGCTTGTCTATGAGTCGCGTTATCGCCCGGCCGAACTGCGGGTAGAGGCGTGGTGCGAAATGCAGCAGACGAAGATCGATCAGGCGCTCGCGCATCTGGAAGCAGCGCCGCCCGCGATGGGCGACCAGCCGGACTACGGCCAGATAACGATTGCCGTTGCGCTGGCCTATCTTGACTTCCGCCACGAAGGCAAATGGCGCGCGGGTCATCCCAATATGGTTGCCTGGCTCGAAGCATTCGACAAGGCCGTGCCATCTTTCGCAGAAACCGCACCGCCACCAGCGTAGCAAACGGTTCTATCGTTGTTCCGGATGATGGACGGCTGGAACAGTTGGACAGAAGGTGACCCATGGCAGAATTTGATCCGAAAGCGGCAGCACAGTTTATCGCCGACGCGCATGCAAAGCGGGCGGATTTCTGCAACCTGCCTGGTGACCTCAATCCGCCCACGATCGCGGATGCCTATGCCAGTCAAGCCGCGCTCGCCGAGCTGTGGTCCGCCAAGTATGGCGCCATTGCCGGGCGCAAGATTGCGACGACGACCAAGGTGATGCAGGAGTTGATGGGAATCGACCATCCCTGCGGCGGTGTCATCTTTGAAAAGCGCGTGCACGCGTCGCCGATGACGCTCAAGGCCAGTGACTACATTCACGTTGTGGTTGAGTGCGAGTTGGCTGTGCGCCTATCGAGCGATCTGGGCGGCGCCGCCGGCAGTCACACGGCGGCAAGCGTGCGCCCCGCGGTCGGTGAAGTGATGGCTGCGTTTGAATTGATCGAGGATCGCAACGCCGTCTACAAGGACGTGGATGCACGCAGCGTGATTGTCGACGGTGCCTGGAATGCCGGCATTGTCATTGGCGCGGCGCGGCCGGTGCCTGCTGATATGGAACTTGATGGGCTACACAGCCGCCTCACGGTCAACGGCGTGCTGCGCGATGAGGGCAAGACCGACGATCCGATGGGCGCGCTGGCATGGGTCGCCAATCTTGCGTCGGAGCACGGCGATCCATTGCGCCAGGGCATGATCGTGATCACCGGCAGCGTGGTCGCCACACTTCCCATTCAACCCGGCGAAGAGTTTCACTTTACGCTCGACGGTGTCGGCGAGACGCGGGTGACGCTCGCAGGTTAGAGCAGCTTAGTTCTAGATGGAGCCATTCTGCCAAGCGGCTTTGGTTCGAGATCAAGTGGAGCTTTATTCGCCGTTTGACAGCCAGCCGCCGCCGGCGATCAGCGGCGCATCCGATGGCACGGCGTTGAGCACGTAGACCCAACAGCGCAAGGCGCTTTGATCACCGAGCAAGGCGAGTTGCGGTACGCGTCGGTAGAGCCCCGCCGATGGATTGACCGGATCAACGTCTTCGTAGAGGTCCAGCCAGCGGAAGGTGATTGTCGCGTCGTTGAGCGCCAGCACTTCGCCGGAGACCAGGTCGCGTGCGCCGCGCGGCTCTGCCTCGACAAGGCCGGGATAATCACCGAGATCATATAGCCGCCCCGGCGTTGATGCCTTGCCAATCAGGTCGGCCTCGCTGTGCAGGCGCGCGCGCATCGCAGCGCCGAGTGTATCGCGTGCCTCTGACAGCAGCGTGCCGTAGACGAAGAGATGGTCCATCTGTCGCTCAGTTACGGATTGCAAACTAGAGCCCCGAACCTTCAATTGGAACATAATTGATCCCAATTGAAGGTTCGGGGCTCT
>JAGDYV010000103.1:0-41817 GCA_049116495.1 Hyphomicrobiaceae bacterium
TTGAAGAAGTGACGGAAGCCGTAGCGACGCTTGTCCTTGCCTGTCGTGTCGTTCGAATGGGTGAGGCCGGCCATGAAGATCACGCCGGTGTCGTGGCACAGCGACTGCACCGCGATCGCAACGCCTGACGAGGAACCGCCGGTGATCATGATCGCACCGTCTTTTTCGATCATGCGCTTCGCCGAAGCACGTGCCGCGTCTGACTTGGTCTGCGTATCACCGGTTACGAACGCGACCTTCTTGCCAAGGACGCCGTTGCCTTTCAACGCTTTCGGTTTCATCGTGTTCAGCAGACCGCCGTCGCCTTCACCGTTGAGGTGTTTGACGGCCAGCTTGTAGGCGCGCAGTTCGTCGGCGCCTTCATCTGCATAGGCACCGGTCTGCGGCACGTTGAAGCCGAGCGTGACGGTGCTACCGGTTGGCGCGTTGCAGTAATCGGCGGCCCATGCCTGACTTGTGAATATCGTTGGCGCTGCCAGCGCAACTCCGCCGGCAGCACCGGTTTTCAACAGGCCGCGACGGGTGAAATTGGATCCGCTCATGTGGGGGATTCCTCCGGGTTTGGTTTTATGACGTCTCTCATACGCAACACACAGCCGCTAGACGGTTGCAAAAACAGTTGCCTCATTGAGAGATGCCGCAGTTTCGTCGACGAAACTTTCGCCCCGCGAAGATGGCCCAGCTCAGTTGCAGTTGTGAACCCGGACGTTGGGTCTACTACTTTGGTCGCGTTACTCTTGAATTTCTGGAAAACCGGGCGTGCAGCGGTGCAGCAGCCATCATGGCCGTGATGATGTGGTCCTCGACAAAACAAGCCAACCATTGCCTCATGCCAGCAGCCACCCGAACAGCCAAAGAGGAGCGTCCGATGCGCGATGAGACAGACCCACTTGCCGACGTAAAGCCCTATCAAGGACCAATCTCACCTTTCGCGCTCGACGAAATCTTCATCGAAGACGCCTTTGCCAAGGACGACGAGCGGCTGTGGATGCCGGTCACACCGTACAGCTGGTCACGACCGCTGTGCCTGTGTGCCAGCCAAGGCTACTGGGTGCACCTGTCGAAGTACCGCGGGCAGGGCGTTGTCTCCTGCCATCGCCACCCAGCGCCGGTACATGCGCTGATTATCAAGGGCGGATGGCGCTATCTGGAGCACGACTGGACCGGGCGCGAGGGGTCGTACGTGTTCGAGCCGCCCGGCGACATTCACACCCTGGTGACGCTGCCCGATGTCGAAGAGAGCATCACCCTGTTCAACGTCACGGGCTCGCTGATCTATTTCAACGAAGCGGGTGAGACAACCGGCTACGCCGATGTGTTCACCCGCATCGAAGCCTATGCCAAGCACTTTGAAAACGTCGGGTTGGGCGCTGACTACGTCAAACAATTCATCCGGTAGGCTCATGACCCAGACGACGGACGAACTCATTCGCATGACGGCAACCGAAGCAGTCGGGCATCTGCGCAGCGGCGAGCTCTCTCCGCTTGACCTGATCGATGCTGCCGAGCAGCGAATCGCCGCCGTCGAGCCGCAGCTCAATGCGTTGCCGACGACCTGTTTCGACCGCGCACGTGACCATGCCAAGCGTTTGATGGCAGAGCGTGGAAAGTCCGGCTCTATGCAGCCGGGCTGGCTTGGCGGCCTGCCGCTGGCCATCAAGGACGTCACGGATGTCGCCGGTGTGCGCACGACGTATGGCTCACCGGTCTTCAAGGACCATGTGCCGGAGACTTCGAACCCGGTCGTGGAACGGATCGAGCGTCAGGGCGGTATCGTCGTCGCCAAATCCAACACGCCGGAGTTCGCCGCCGGCGGCTCGACCTTCAACGAGGTTTTCGGGCGCACCCGCAATCCCTGGAATCTGGCGTTGACACCGGCGGGATCGACGGGCGGTGGCGCGGCGGCGTTGGCAGCCGGCGAAATCTGGCTGGCGCATGGCAGCGACCACGCTGGCAGCCTGCGCCGACCGGCGACCTACTGTTCCGTGGTGGGCTTGCGCCCCAGCGCCGGACGCGTCACGCGCGGCACGACCAACCACCTCTACGCACCGCTCTCGGTGCAGGGGCCGATGGCGCGCACGGTGGCCGACGTCGCCTTGTTCCTCGACGCCATGACCGGCCTCTGCCCGCGCGATCCGCTGACCTTCGATGCTCCGGCCGTGCCGTTCGTCGAAGTGGTGCGCCATCCCGTTGCCCCCAAGCGCATCGCGTTCACGACTGACTTTGCCGGCACCGTGCCGGTTGACCGGGAAACGCGCGACATGTGCATTGCCGCCGCCCGCCGCTTCGAAGACATCGGCGCGATTGTCGAAGAAGTGTGCCCGCCGCTTGGCGACATTGAGGCCGCCTTCCTGCCGCTCAGATCACAGCACTATGTTGTTGAGCGTGAACGTCTGCTCGCAGAACATCGCGACCAGATAAAGCCAGATATCATCTGGAACACGGAGCTTGGCCTGAAACAAACGCCGAGTGATATCGCGGCAGCCGAGCGCGAGCGCGCCAAGCTGTTCGCCAACACCGCGACGTTCTTCGAGACCTATGATCTGCTCGTCACGCCCGGGGCATCGACGCCGGCATTCGACGTGATGCGGCGCATGCCCGAGACGATCGATGGCCGCAAGCTTGAGCATTATCTCGGCGCCTCGCTGATCACCGCGATCCCGACCCTTATGGGCATGCCGTCGATCGCCGTGCCGGCCGGCTTTGATCAGTACGATCGCCCACTTGGCATTCAGATCGTCGGGCGCCATCGCGGCGAAGCAGCTCTCTTGTCGGCTGCGCACCTGTTCGAACAGATCACCGGCCTCAGCACCCAGGTCCCAATAGACCCGCGCCCGGCAAAATCGATTCCGGGTGTGGTTACTGTTTGAGCCTCACATCGGCGGCCACCAGTCCTTGAGGCCCGGAATCTCATCGCCGAGAAGTTCGGGGTCTTCATAACCATGGAGATCGGCCAGGTGGGTCTTGCGTTCGGCGAGATAGAGCATCGCCGAAATATGGCGCGCGAGACGATCGGCGCCCTCGCTAACCGCCGGAATGTCATTGGCGAGATTGCCAAGCGACAACATCGCGGCATGATTGAAGCAGAGCACCTGTTCGAGGCCCGCCGGCGCGGAATTGCCGTGCGGCAAAAATTGAAAACCTTGCCCAAGATAGGGCCCATCGAGGAGTTCACCGCCTGACGTGCCCTCCGGCAGCGCGTCACGCCAGCGCCGTATGCCAGCGGCAAACCCCGCGAGATAGGCGGGTGCGTCAAGATCAATGAAATAACCCGTGCCGAGCACGACCCGGTCCGCCTCGAATGCGCCGCGAGGTGTTTGCAGGTTGAGACGTCCGCCTGCTGATCGCATGACCTCAGTCGTCGGTGCACCGAGAACGAGTTCAACGTTCGCGTGGCGCATCACACGCTGCACGGTGCTGCGCGGCGGCGGCACACCACGTCGAAATATGTACTCGAAGATCGCCACTTTCTCTGGGTCACGCAGCAATGGAAAACCGTTGACAAAGCCGGCATATCCGAGCTGCTTGGCCTTGTTGATGCGCGACAGTTCCGGCGAGCGGCCAAGAATGCGGACATGATTTGCGCCGCCTTCCAGGGCCTCCGCTGCATAATCAAACGCCGATGCACCGAGACCGATGATCGCCACGTTACGGCCGCGCATCTTGTCGCGCGTCGGCGCATCGCCGGTATGATCGACACCGTCCCCTCTGAACGGTGCAAACGGTTCAGGAATCCGCGGCACCGCGAGGCCATCTCGGCCGGTCGCCAGCACGACCGTTCGAGCGTAGACGATTTCGGTTTCGCGAGCCGTCCTCTGCAAGTCAGCTTGCCATATAGGCCCGCCGCCCGCATCAACGGCCGCATTCGGAATTGGCACAGCGGCGAGGCCCTTTAGTGAAAGTCCATTTTCAACAGCCGCGTCGGTGACATGACCGTACCAGTTGAGGTAATCGGCCCACATTTCGCGCGGAATATAACCAAGCGGTTCCCACGCTTCGCCGCCGTGCTGCGCTTCATACCAGGCGCGAAACGTGAGGTTCGGCAGGCCGACGGCCGGACCGGTGAGATGTTTTGGCGAGCGCAGCGTCTCCATGCGCGCATACGTGCGCCATGGTCCCTCGAGCCCCGCCGACTGCGCATCGATCACGCGGATGTTGTGGACGCCGAGCCGGCGCAACGAGAACGCCGCCGTTAGGCCGCACATGCCGCCACCAACCACCAGAACGTCGAGAAGCGGCTTGCCATCCGGCCCGTTTCGCGCCGGGACCCAGTTCGTCGCCGGCAGATTAAGCAGTTCGAAGTCACGCGCGATTGCCCGCTGCAGGCGCCGGAGACCGTCGTCTTCGTGAATTGTCATTCCGCCAAGCGAATCCCTATATGAGCTCCGATCAATATAGAGCAAAATGGATCGCTAACGATAGCGGTACGTCGGGTCGCAGGCGCCCACCAAAACGCTGGCCGCCCGCCCGTGGCTGTGATCTATTGCGAGCCACAGTAAGGAGACCCGCCATGCAGGATGCTGCCACCGCATCGACAACCGCCAATCCCGCCCTCGACGCCCGTCTTGCCTGTCGCCGCGAAGACCTCACCGGCCACACCGCCGGGGTCGCGCCGGGCTATGTGCAGGGCAACCTGTGCATCGTCGATAAGGAATTCGCAACAGACTTCGCCGCGTTCTGCCAGCGCAACCCGCAGCCCTGCCCGGTGATCGGCATGAGCGCTGCCGGCGACCCGGCGATGCCCGACCTTGGCGACCTCGACATCCGCACCGACCTGCCGCGCTATCGCGTCTTCGAGAACGGCGTATGCGTCGACGAGCCAACTGATATCCGCGACCGCTGGAGCGACCGGATGGTCGCGTTCGTGCTCGGCTGTTCGTTTTCCTTTGAGGCTCCACTGATGGACGCCGGCATTCCGATGCACCACATCGAGCGCGACACCATCGTGCCAATGTACCGCACAAACATCGACTGCGTGCCGGCCGGCCGGTTCTCGGGCAAGATGGTCGTCTCGATGCGCATGCTGACACCGGGCGAGGCGATCCGGGCGGTGCAGATCACATCACGCTTTCCAAGCGTACACGGCGCACCGATCCATTTCGGAATGCCGGAGAAAATTGGCGTCGCCAACATCATGCAGCCCGACTATGGCGCCCCACCGCCGGTCGTCTCCGACGATCTCGTGCCTGTCTTCTGGGCCTGCGGGGTGACGCCGCAATCCGTCGTGCTCGACGCCAAGCTGCCGCTGTGCATCACACATATGCCGGGCTCAATGCTGGTCACTGACAAGATCAATGCGGAGTTGGCGGCTTTCTAAAGACCAGTCGCCTCACAACGGGATCACCATCAGCACATCGATGCGGCGCGACTCGAGCACAACAGTGCGCGCCTGAAGCCGGGCGACGCCGTCCTTGACGACGCACGTATCGAGGTACTTGCCGGTCGCATAGCGGATGTCCTCGCCGCTCTGCATCGTTCGGATCACCGAGAAATTGGTTCGCGCGCCAAAGCCATTGCCGTCCGCCTCAATCCGTGTCGGGCCGATCAGGTGACAATACGTGTGCGGCTCGAACACATTGGCGGTGCGCAGTGCAAGAATGCGGTCACGCATCATGCCGCGGCCATCACACGACAGGATGCCGAGTTGCTGGCCGGCCTCATGATTTTCCCGCGAGATGATCTTATAGGCGGCATTTTCGGTGAAAAAATCCGGCCACCGCTCCAGGTCATCGTCATCAAGAGCGTAGGCGTAATCGCTCATCAAGTCTTCGATGGCATCGCGGATGTCGGATGGCACGCGTTGCCGCTGGCGTCCGGATTGCTCAGTGCTGTTCATCTCCGGCCTCCTCAGGCGAACCCCATGATGCGGCGATAACCGTCCCAGAAACCGCGAATGGAAACCTCCGTCGCCCGCGAGTTTTCACTCGATTCGACGTCGGTACCGCCCATTTCCATAAAAGAACGTCGATCGCCGCTGCCCGCCGTTCCGCGCTGTACGAACTCATTGATACAGCCATCTTCCAGCGACACGAGACCGGCCGCACCGGTCAGGTTGGCCTGACGCAGGCGCATCGCAGTCTGCTCTTCAGTGTCGTCCTCGTAGCCCAGGTAGAACCAAAACAGCTCGGTCTTGTCGACGCCGCGCGGCACGAAAAACCGCAAGGCCAAGGAGTTCAGCGTGAACTGCAGAGCGACTGTCGGAAACAGCGTCTGGATCGAATGCGTAATGCCATCATCGAACTCCGTCCACGAGTCGAGCAGTTCGGGGCCCTCGAGTTGCGAGTCGAACTTGGCTGCGTGGACCTCTGCGCTTTTGTATTCGTCGGCCTCGTTCAACGTCGCGCGCTTGGCATAGCTGATGTGATGCCACTTGTTGTCTGACAGCGTAATCCCGCCATCCATGTCGAGCCGGTTGACTTTGAAGGTCGTGTAGAAGGTATGCAGCAGCGTCGCGTGATAGGAATCGCGCACGTTCTCGCAGTAGAGCTTCCAGTTGTTGTGAATGACCTGCGAGTGCGACCCGAGAATTTTCAACGGGCGCCCGAAATTCCGCTTGACGAATTTCGCCATGTCGGCGCCGAGAAAGGTTTCGACCGGCGGCGTCTCTTCGGAAAACGTCGCGAATACGAGCCCGCAAAAGCTCTCGACGCGCAGCGCTTCCAGGCGATGCTTCGACGTGTCGAAATCGTCCGGCATGCCGCCCAGACCATTGACGCCATCGCGAAACGCGACACCGCGCAAGCGGCCGTTCAGATCGTAAGTCCAGGCATGATAGATGCAGGTCAGCGCCGTTGCGTGACCGCGCTCCTTGAGGCAGACCAGGGCGCCCTTATGCGCACACCGATTGATCAGGACGTTAAGATTGCCGTCACCATCGCGCGTGGCAATGACAGGAATCTCGCCGATCCACGACGTCTTGTAGTCCCCTCGATTGGGAATCTCAGCTTCGAGGCAAATGAAATTCCAGATCGGCCCGCGAAAGATCCGCTCATGCTCCAGCTTGTAGATCTCTTCGTCCGAGTAGACCCGATAGGGCACGCTGGTGTAGCCCGGCTCCGGCCACTCCAGCGGCGTGCTAAGCCCGGGCGTCGCTGCATCCTGCATGGCAACTTCCTCCGTGTCGAAAAGCATGTTTCGAGCAACTGTACGACAGCTGGGACCACGCGCAACATGTGCCGGCCGCGATCGATCACGTGGTCGATCGGGCAATGCTTGCGCGCGGCAGCTGTGTCGATCATTTTCTCAGTGTTCTCAGGGCGGGGTGACATTCCCCACCGGCGGTATGCGACCAGGTTGCGAGCCCGCAAGCGCCTTCCTTTAAGGGGGGCAAGCAGATCAGGTGAGTGGCAAGACACGCACAGCCATCGCTGCTTGAGCGATCATGGCGGTGGCGCAGACATGCACCACCGCTGCCAATCTGGAATGCACACCGGTTGATCCGTCATAGATGCGGCGGATCCGTCGGCAAGCCAAATACTAGCCCGTCGGCTGCTTCGTCGTGCGCAGGTAGGGTTTCACCGCCGTAAAGCCACCGAAGCGTTGCTTGGCATCGTCGTCCGATACGGCCGGCGTGATGATGACGTCGTCACCGGGCTGCCACTGGGCTGGCGTTGCGACCTGATGCTTGGCCGTCAGCTGCATCGAATCGATCACCCGCAGGATCTCGTCGAAGTTGCGCCCCGTGGTCATCGGATAAGTCAGCGACAGCTTGATCTTCTTGTCCGGGCCGATCACAAAGACGGAGCGCACGGTCGCGTTGTCTGCTGGCGTGCGGCCTTCCGAGCTGTCGCCAGCTGCAGCCGGCAGCATGTCATAGAGCTTGGCAACCTTGAGTTCCGGATCGCCGATCAGCGGGTAGTCGACCGAGTGACCGGTGACGTCCGTGATATCCTGCTTCCACTTCAGATGACTGTCGACCGGATCGACCGAAATGCCAATGATCTTCACGTTGCGCTTGGCAAACTCATCGGCAAGCCCGGCGACGTAGCCAAGTTCCGTCGTGCACACCGGCGTAAAATCCTTCGGGTGGGAGAAGAGCACCGCCCAACCATCACCAATCCAGTCATGAAAGCTCAGTTTACCGGCGGTCGTCTCGGCGGTGAAATCGGGAGCCTCGTCGTTAATACGCAATGCCATTACGTCCTCCTCAGGATCTTTTGAGAAATTGCCCGACCTGACGCAACCAACGGCCACACGTGCCCATGGCAATTGGCTGATTATGTCGGCGAGTGATGAAATGCCGTCTGGTACCGTCGGCCACGTTGAACGTTGATCATAGCAACCGATCATCGATGGCGATAGGCTCCGAGGCGAATGCACACGGTCGGCCCACCGGACGGTCTGTCGGTTGCCCATTCGGTCAGAGTGTAAATCTTGGTGTTGCAAGTGAACGCGACCATCACAGACATGGAGCCATACGCTGGTCTGGGTGCGTTTACCGGCGTTTTCATTGTCATGGCGCTCTCGAAGTTCATGCTCCCCTGGCGCAGCCCGTCGCGGGCCTTGAGGTCATGACGATCGGCGTTAAAGACATCCGCGAGATCTCAAAACAGCGACTTGATCGCATGCTGACGCGACCGTTCCGATGCGGGCCAGATGGCCGGTCTTTACCGATTGATCGGACGGATGCCTAAGGCGCCTCACACGTCCCACGTCGCATCTTCGTCGAGCGGATAGACGGGCCGGGGCAGATGGTGCCACTGGCGCCGCTCAAGCACCGGCGAGGTGAGGCCTGCGGTATCGATCTCGTAAACCCGGTCCGGCGTGAACCAGGGCAGGAATCCCGAACGGAAATGACCGCGGGACTTGACGACGACCGTCTTCGCCGCCGCAATGTCAAGGCCGAACATCTCGAAAAACATCGGGTCGGCGGTCTGTGAGCGATCGGAGATGACAATCACGGTGATCCCCCCGATACGCAATGCTGCCGACGGCCCAAGGTGCAGCCGGCGCCCGGCAAGGAGGCCGAGACGGCCGACGACATCACCATCGTGCAGCGCAACAACCTCCGCCTGCACCGACAGGGGCATGTCGTCCGGGGTGCCTGAGCGCGTGTTGAAATGTGCTTCAAACGTGGCGCCGCTGCCTGCTGCATGCGCGGCGTTGGCGAGTGCCGGATCGAAGAAGCTGCCGTAATACAAATCCTGCGGCTCGGCTTTGATCAGTGTCTCGAGAAAGGCCGACGTGCAGCCGCTGCCACCGCCACCGGGATTGTCGCCGGAGTCAGCGAAGATGACCGGTGCACGATCCGTATCGAGCGCCAGCGCGATGCCATCCTCGATCGACGTGAGCTGCTTGCGGAACTTTGTACGTGTCTCCCAACCAAGGGTCGCAAGTTCCCGCGCCAACAACCGAGCCTGCTCGATGTCATCGCGCGCGGTCACAACGACGGCCAGGCCATTGTCGGGCGTATCGGAAAACACGAACCCGCCGAATATCGAGACGTTCATAATACGGCCAGCCTCTTCCGCCTGACGGCGTTGGCCAACATCGATCATCGCGCCATAAGGGCCGGTGGCCGTCAGCAGATTGACGGAAGCCGGCGTCAACGGCAGACGCTCAAGATGCATGCGCGGCTGCGCCCGTCCGGCCAGCACCATGCGCATCGCCGCGGCGGCCTCCTCGCCACGCTCGATCATGTCAACGTGGGGATTGGTTCGGTAGCCAATAATCATGTCCGCTGCCGCCGCCATTTGATCGGAGATATTGGCGTGCAGATCGAGCGTCACAATGACCGGCACATCCGGACCGACTGCGGCGCGAACGGCGGCAATCAACTCGCCGTCCGGATCATGATGATCGGTCGCGACCATTGCGCCATGGTTGGCAATATAGACGCCATCGACGGGTCCGGCCGCGTTTAAGCCAGCCAACATCGACTCGGTGAAATCACGCATTGCATCACCGTCAATCGGGCCATGCGGGTGGCAACCGGCGAGCAGCAGTGGCACAGGTGTCCACGGTCCGGTTGCATCCATCATTTTCACGAACGCGGATGCTTCAGGTGCGATAACGGATTGCGGTTGCCGTGCCGCCGCCAGCAGTTCGGCGCCTTCGAGAACGTAGAGGCTCTCGAAGTCCGCTCTGGTTGCAACCGGCGACAATCGGTTGCTTTCGAGAATGACTCCGAGCAGTGCGATTTTCGGTGGCGTCGTCGGGGCTGGTTGGCTCACGGCATCAATCCTTTTTGACGGCCCCATTTCGCGCGTCCGGGAGCCGCGACCTGTTGTGCACTGCCGAACAGTCGGTCGTGCATGTGACAATCATGCGACGGCGCAGCCAATTTTGGCAATATTCAGGTGCGGGCTCATCTGTCGCGCGGCAAGGCGTGATCTGGCGGGCGCCGAATTTCGGTGGCAGGCTCTTGTCGAGAACGCATGACGAGGCCCGCCGTCGCATGAAACCGCGTATCAACGATCTTAAGAATTTGTTGCGAACCCACGGCCATGAGCTGATCCTGGCGGCGGTTTTAACGCTTGTCGCCGTCGTTGCGTTGCTGTTTTCCGGCTTCGGCTTTAGCTAATCGGCGGTGCGTTGACGCCACCGCAATTCTTTCGGTCGGAAAATCATCTAACGAAAACCGGCTTGTCGGAGCTGATATCCAGGTAAGCGTCGAAGGTCGCCCAGAACCGAGCGCGTATGTCATTACTTTCCTGCAGGATTTCGTGCTGTGCGTCCGGGATAAGAACATAGGTGCCCACCTTCAGCGCGGCGGCAAATTTCTCCACGGCGGGCGTATCGACGATACGATCGAGACCGGCACCGAATATCAATGCAGGCACGCGAATACGGCTCGGATAATCAGGATCACCAACCAACCGCATCGAGCGCAATGCGGCATTGAGCCAGCCGACGGTTGGCGATCCAAGCAGCAACTTCGGGGCAGTCCGTTCTATTTGCCGGTTACGGGCAAAGCGCTCGCGGTCAGTTGTGAGCACATTGCCGTCATATTCCGGACTGTAGCCCGACGCCGCCGAACCTCCGTGAACATAACGTTTGGCAAGGCCGACCGTCGAACCGACGCCGGCGTAAATCCTCACGAGCGGCTGTGCAAAACCCATCATATCGGCATGCAGGGCAATCATCGGCGCGACCAGCACGGCACGTTCGAACCAGCTGCCGGGTTGGGCGATGTTGCGCAGCACAATATGACTGCCCATCGAATGCCCGAGCGCAATATACGGCGGCGGGCAATCGGGCAGCACAACCTCGCGCATGAACTGGCGGATATCGCGGTCGTACTCGGCAAAATCATCGATATGTCCCTTGCGCGGGTCGTCAATCGGCCGGTCCGAGCCGCCCTGCCCACGCCAATCCATAATCGCGACAGCAAAGCCGCGGCGGCGCAGGTCGGCAATGGTTTCAAAGTATTTCTCGATGAACTCGCTGCGGCCCTGGAAAATGCACACAGTGCCGCGGCGTGGTCCTCGCGTCGCCCCCCATATCGCATACCGAATCGGGCGCTCGTCATAACCTGGAAAAAAGCCGGACGTCGCACCACTTGGGATCGGATTTCGCGCCAGCGACACGAGTTGCATGTGATATTTTTCCTGTCGGCAAATCGGTTGGGCTGTTGTGAGCCGTTGCTTACGCCGCGTCAATCAGGGCGCCAATGGTCCGATCAATTTTCTCGTAGATCGGCACCTTGAAACGGACATCAGATGACCTATTTCAGTAACAGGCACGCTGCTTCGGGCAGGTGCCGGAAAACTTGGCCCAGTCCGTTCTGGATGGGCCGGACACGTGTTGCTTCTAATGGAGAACTTGTGATGAGACACACTGATTTTGCACCCCTATACCGCTCAACCGTCGGCTTTGACCGTCTTTTCCAACTGCTCGACGGCGCCACCGGCTCGGATGCCGACGCACCGACATTTCCACCCTACGATATCGAGAAACTTGGCGATAATTCGTATCGCATCGTGATGGCCGTCGCTGGCTTCGGCAAAGATGCACTCGAAGTCGAAGTCAAGGAGAACACGCTTTCGGTCAAAGGCACGAAATCTGACGAAAACGACGCAACCGAGTATCTGCATCGCGGCATCGCGAAGCGCAATTTCGAGCGCCGGTTCCAACTGGCCGACCATGTCCAGGTGACGGGCGCTGACGTGATCGACGGCCTGCTGCATATCGATCTGGTCCGCGAACTGCCCGAGCGCATGAAACCGCGGAGCGTTCCGATTGGCGCTGGCAAGCAGATCGAAGCCAATCCCGTCGCGTAACGGTTATTGCATACAAATGGGCCGCGTCTCGAAAGGGCGCGGCCCGCCTGCTGTCCGGCTTTTTCGATGCCCTGATCATCACAATCGTGGCAAGTGGCCGTCGATCCTCGCAATCGATCAGAGCTCCGGCTAGACTTACCTGACACTCAGCTTGGAGCATGACGTATGGCAGGACCGCTGGACGGCATACGGGTCGTCGACTTTACGAAAATGATCGCGGGCCCTCTAGCGACGATGACGCTCGCCGACCAGGGCGCGGACGTGATCAAGGTCGAACCTCCGAACGGTGGTGATCATACACGGCTTGTCGCAACACAGCGCGCCGGATTTTCCGCATCGTTCGTCAACAATAACCGCAACAAGCGCTCGATCGTGCTTGACCTCAAAAAACCTGACGGCCTTGCGACAGCTCACCAGCTGATCGCGGGTGCCGACGTCGTTGTCCAGAATTTTCGTGCCGGTGTTGCCGATCGGATCGGCATTGGCGAGGCGAAAGCCCGTGAATTAAACGAGCGCGTCATCTACACCTCGATCGCCGGTTTCGGCTTCTCGGGCCCCTATGTCGACAAGCCCGTATTCGACCCACTGGTGCAGGCCGTTTCCGGACTGACAACCGTGCAGGCCGGTTCCGATGACCAGCGCCCGCGCCTCGTGCGCACGATCCTTCCTGACAAGCTGACCGGCATTCAGGCTTCGCAAGCCATTTCAGCGGCCCTGTTCGCCCGCGAGCGCACCGGCAAGGGCCAGCACATCGAACTCTCCATGATCGACACCGTGGTCTCATTCCTCTGGAGCTCGGACATGGGCGGCCACACCTTCGTCGGCGATGAAATGGAAAAGGAACAGGCGCAGTCGTTTATCGATCTGATCTATGAGACGGCTGATGGCTATGTCAGCGTCGCGGTGATGCAGAACAAGGAATGGCTGGCATTTACCGACGCCCTCGAAAAACCGGACTTGCGTGAAGATCCCCGTTTCCAGACCGCGGCGCTGCGCGAAGAAAACAAGGATGCCCGCCTTGGGGCGATGCAGGATGCCATCGCCGGCTTCACCAGTGCTGAAATAATCGAACGCCTGGAAGCGCGCGACGTGCCGTGCGCCCCGGTGCTGACGCGCCGCGAGATGATCCGCCACCCGCAGATCGAGGCGAACGGGCTGATCGTTGAGACCGACCACCCAGTCGCCGGCCGGCTGCGGCAAACCCGGACACCCGCTAGGTTTTCCGAGACGGCGCCGGAGCATCGATTTGGGGCACCGTTGCTCGGCGCCGATACGACAGCCATCCTCAAGGAGGCGGGGTATTCACCGAGCGACATTGAGGCGCTACTCGCGAGCGGTGCTGCAGCCGAGCCGGTTCCGACAAAGGAAAGCGAAAAGGTATGATAGATTTCTATTTCTCGCCGACACCGAACGGCTGGAAGGTCGCTATCGCGCTCGAAGAAATGGGCCTCGATTACAATCTGCACATGATGCAGCTCTCGCAAGGCGACCAGTTCAAACCAGAGTTTCTGGCGATCAGCCCGAACGCGAAGATGCCGGCCATCGTCGATCATGCCCCCCCGTCAGAGTTCGGCAGCGATCCAGTATCCGTATTCGAAAGCGGCGCCATCCTGCTCTACCTCGGCGACAAAACCGGTCAGTTCATGCCGAGCGGTGCGCTCGCGCGCAAGGAGTTGTCAGAATGGCTGTTCTGGCAGGTCGGCAACCAGGGACCGATGGCCGGTCAACTCAGTCACTTCGTCAACTACGCGCCGAAAGACCAGGCCGAGTACGGCCGCAAGCGCTACTTCGGCGAATACGACCGCAACCTCGGCGTTCTTGAAAACCGCCTCGAAGGCCGCGACTATATCCTCGGCGAGTACACGATCGCCGACATGCTGGCGTTCCCGTGGGCGTTCATCGCCAAACCGCTCACCGCCTCCCTCGATGCGTTCCCCAACGTCGCCGCGTGGCGCGGTCGCATCAAGGAACGCCCTGCCGTGCAACGCGCGATCGATCTCAACAAGGACAAGCAGAACCGCGGTCAGCATACGGCGAGCAACAACAACGTGATGTTTAACCAGAGCGCCGCCAGCCTGAGGCGCGCACAGGATTAGCCCGGTTGACCGTCGACGCGACTTGAGGGCTCTATAAGACTGCGTTCAAAGGAGGCCCAGCCGTGTTCCAACAACCCGACGTTGCCGGCGTCACACACTCGACCGTCAAAGCCAACGGCATCGACATCCATGTTGCGCGCGCCGGATCAGGCAAACCGCTGGTGCTCCTGCACGGTTGGCCGGAGTTCTGGTACGTCTGGCACAAGGTCGTGCCGTTGCTTGCCGACCAATATGAGCTGATCATGCCCGACTTGCGCGGCTTCGGCGCGACGGAGAAGCCCTACGACGGCAAATCCGACCAGAACGGCGCACCTGTCATGGCACAAGATCTCGCCGCCTTGACCGGTGAACTAGGCCTCGAAAATTTTGGTTTGATCAGTCACGACGTCGGCTCGCTTATCGCGCAGGTCTTCGCCCGCGAGCATCCCGACCGGCTGACGGGGCTGTTCTTCTTCAATTGCGTTCATCCCGGCATTGGCCAGCGCTGGCTGGTGCCAGAGCATCTCGCTGAGATCTGGTACCAGTCGTTCCAGCAAAAAGACTGGGCCGCCGAACTGATTGGCGCTTCACGCGACAACTGCCGCATCTACCTCAAGAACATGTTGGCGCATTGGGCGCATAGCGACGACGCGTTCACCGACGAGCTTGAGATCTGGGTCGACAACTTCATGGCGCCAGGCAACTTGCAGGGCGGCTTCAACTGGTACGTCAGCGCGAATGCCGCACGGCTTGCTATGATGAAAGGAACGGCGCCCAAACTACCACCGATCGACACCCCGACATTCATCCTGTGGGGGCGCCACGATCCGGTCATCAAGGCCGAATGGGCCGACAACATTGACGAAACCTTCACCCATGCAACGGTTGAAATCGCCGAAGACGCCGGTCACTTCGTCCACTACGAGCAGCCGACTTTGGCCGCCCAAAAGATCGCTACGTTCTTTGATCGTCTCCAATGAACGCGCCTCTCCACGGCCACGATGTTCCGCAAAAGGTGATTGTTGAAGCATGTTCGACCCCAGTCAGCTCTTGATCTACATCGGCGTTGTGGCACTCCTATTCATCGTGCCCGGCCCAGCGGTCATCCTCACGCTTGCGCGCAGCATCAGCGGTGGTGCTCAAGCCGGCGTCGCGACCGGTGCCGGCATCGCGATGGGCGACATGCTGCACACACTGGCCGCCGTGATCGGTCTTTCGGCCATCTTGATGACGTCATCGCTTGCTTATGAGATCGTCCGTTACCTTGGCGCCGGCTATCTGATCTATCTCGGGCTCGTTGCGTTCTTCGAGCGCGCCGGCAATCTCGACGTCCCTGATGTGCCGCCGATCAGCGCCAACAAAGCGTTTCGGCAAGCGATTGTTATTGAGATCCTGAACCCCAAGACCGCGCTCTTCTTCCTCGCGTTTTTGCCACAGTTCACGGATCCTTCGCGCGGCGCCCTCTGGATGCAATTGCTGGTGCTCGGCGTGATCTTCGTGACGATGAGCTTTGCGTTCACATCGCTGCTTGCAGTGTGCGCGGCGGGTGTTTCAAAATGGATTGGGCGCAACAGCAGTATCGGCCGATGGCAGGGCAAGGCTATCGGCAGCATCTATATCGCGCTCGGGTTGCAACTCGCACTACAAGAGAGACGCTAAGCATGAAATTCGACGAACACAGGGTCTTGTCCGCGCTCTATCACTCCTGGTCCATCGTTACGGCCCAGCAATGGTCGGCCGAAAATCCGGCGGCCGGTCAATGCAATGTCACCGCCCTGCTCGTGCACGACCTGTTCGGCGGCGACATCCTGAAGACGCCGCTGCCCGATAGTGAACATTTCTACAATCGCATCGACGGCGCGCGCTATGACTTCACGGCCTCGCAATTCGAGCAGCCGATCGAGTATCAAGACATCACAACGGATCGCGACGATGCTGCTCGAGGCGCAACCCGTCACGAACTCACGACATTGCAGAAAACCTTCGAAAAACACTACTAGAACTAAGGAAACGCCCAGATGGTCCAGGTCAAGAATCTCACCAAGGAAAAACTCGCACGCGGCGAACTCGCGCTCGGCGTCGGGCTGCGCAACGCGCGCACCGTCGACATCGGCAAGGCAATGGCGACGGCCGGCTTTGACTGGCTTTTCATCGACATGGAACACAACGCGATGGGCATCGACATTGCCACGCAGATCGCCGTCGCCGGTCAGGATGCCGGCATCACCCCGCTCGTGCGCGTGCCGGGCTTCGAGCAGCACCTCGCTGCCCGCGCGCTTGATGGTGGCGCGCAGGGCATCGTGTTTCCGCACGTCGATGATGCCGAGACGGCGGCCAAACTGGTGTCGTTCTGCCGCTACCCGCCACACGGCAAGCGCTCGATGACCGGCGCACTGGCGCAGCTAGACTTCAAGAAATATCCGCTTGACGAAACCGCCGAAGGCGTCAACGAAGGCACGTTCGTTGTCATGATGCTGGAGTCACCGCAGGCGATCGCCAACGCCGATGCCATCGCCGCGGTGCCCGGTGTCGATGCGCTGCTGATCGGCACCAATGACCTGTGCTTCGAAATGGGCATTCCCGGCCAGTTCACGCACGAGCGCGTAGTCGACGCCTACAAGACGATGATCGCGGCGTGCAAAGCGCACGGAAAGCATCCCGGCATGGGCGGCGTCTACGCACTCGATCAGATGAAGATCTACACCGACCTCGGCGTCCGCCTCATCCTATCAGGCAGCGACTTCGCCTTCATGATGAGCGGCGCCCAGGCGCAGTCGGCGGCAGTGCGTGGATTGGTTTAGCGGTCCAGGCGCGCGCGCTCATGGATAATCGCTGCGCTTGGCAATCAACGCCAGCATTTCGGATACCGGGCGAACATCGCCGAAACTACGATAAAAGGTTGCAAGCGCCGCCTCGTGCAGGCCTTGCGCGTGTCCCGCGCAGGCGTTCGATACCATCGTCACGCGATAGCCCAGTTCGCAGGCATCGCGCGCCGAGGATTCGCAGCAGACATTCGTCACTGTTCCCGCGATCAAAATCGTATCGATGTCGGCATCACGCAGGCGCCTATCAAGATCGCACTTGCCCGGAAAGAAGGCGCTCATGCCCGTCTTTCGGCAGACGATATCGCGCGGATCTGCCTTGAGTTCGCACCATAGTTCCCCGTCACCTCCACGGCTCTCACGCCGAAAGCGTTGCACCGTCTCGTAACCGAAGACTACCTCCGCAGCAGAGCTGCCGGCAAAGTCCGTCAACACCCAGGCGACATGTCCACCGGCATCACGCAGGACAGTCGCGAGTTCATTGATCCGGGGCACGATTGTTCCGCAGTTCTCATGGCCCAATACGGAGGCGGTGTTGAGATCGATAACGACCAGCGCCGTTCGCGTCGGATCAAGCGTTTCGAAAGCGTGCAGCCGACCGCGCCGCGCAACAACCTTCGCTACGATTTTCGGGTTCAGCCCGGATGGATGCGTTGGGACCATGTGCTGCTCGTCAGATTTCGTTGCGAACGGCCGGCGCACGATCCGTGCTATCACCCGTGTTCGGTTCACCGGCCGTTTCGATGACCAGGACCTCGACTTCTTCGTCGGCGACCGGGCGATGGCGCACGCCTTTTGGCACAACGTGAAGATCACCCTGTTTGAGATACACGGTGCCCTGGTCGGTTTCGATGCGTAAATTGCCTTTGAGCACCAAGAAGAAATCGTCGGTGTCGTCATGCGCGTGCCAGACGAACTCTCCTTTCAGCTTGGCAACCATCACATCATGACCATTGAACTCCGCGACAACCCTGGGGCTCCAATGTTCGGTGAACGTGCCGAGCTTCTCGGCAAGGTTGACGGCCTCGATCATTTTCCGGTTCTCCTCCAAGGTGCCACAGTTCAATAAGTCACCCGACAATATCATCGGAATGCAGGCTCGCGAGTTCACTCAACTGCGCCCGCAATCGAGACACGACAACGCCCATGAACGCCTCGCCATCAGCCACGCCGAGGCCGGCCAAGTCGTGATCGGCCTCATCCACAAGGCGCCGCACCGCGCGCGGACGGTTCATCCTTGCCTTCAAACGCGCGTTGGCCGTCTGGATCAGGGCGCGCAGCAATGAGCGCGCGCGCCCGTTCGGCGGGCATGCCAGCCAGACCGCTTCCCACACCTCGTGCGCTTCCCAATAGCAGCCCGAACGCATCAGCGCGAAGCCATAGATGTAGGCCTGGTTGGCGGCCCAATCAGCCTCGGACGTGACATCGGGCACCAAGGCCTTCGCAGCTTCCAGAGGCGGCCAATCCGGCGCGCTGCCGGTGCCGGGCACGTGCGCCGCTTCCGCCACCGCCAAGGGCGACACCGGCACCGCGGCATCGAATGGAACTCCGCTATCGGTCATCGCCAGCAATCTTGTCGATGAATCTCTGCAGCAGCGCCAGCGCGCGCGCGCTCTGTTCGAGATGCGGGCTGTGCGCGCAATCCTCGAGCCAGACAATTTCAGCATGCGCCGACAGCGACGCCGCTGCCGCCTGCCCCCCGGAGCCATAAGGATCATCGCGACCTTGCACGAAGAGCACCGGGTGATGCCATCGCACGATCTCGTCGCGCATATCCCATGCGCCAAAATCCGCGTCGAGCCAGGTGTCAGCCCAGCCATAAAAGGCGCCGTCGACATCGGCGTGATACTTGGCAAGCCGCGAGCGCAGGTCGCCATCACGATAGGCCGCGCATGTGTCCTTGATGGCCGCCACATTGGAGGGCTCGCAGAAGAAGTGCGGCGACATCAACACAGCTGCCTTGAGCGCCGGGTGCGTCTCGCCGGCAAGATAGTGCGCCGCGATCGTGCCGCCGTCGCTATGCCCGATAAGGATCAGAGATGTTGGCGCGAGCATCTCGATCAGCGCGGGCAGGACGTCACGTGCCTCATCGGCCATGCGGGTGACAGGCAGTGGCGGCGCAATGGGGTCAGACTGACCATACCCAAGCCGCGAGTAGGTGAACACACCGCAGCCGGTTGCCTCGGCGAGTTTTCCGGGGAAATCGCGCCACAAACGGATGCAGCCAAGCCCTTCATGAAGCAGGACAATCGTCGGCGCCTGCGACGGCGGCGGCCCCCACACCGCGCACTCGACAAATCTGTCGTCCGCGACTGCAAAGCGGGAGACGTTGTCGCCATCAATGGCTTGCGTGGCCCAATCGAACGTCACCGCCATCTCAGCCGCGCAGCTTGAAGCGCTGGATCTTGCCGGTCGCCGTTTTCGGCAGGTCATCGACGAATTCGATCCAGCGCGGATACTTCCACTGCCCGATCTCGCCCTTGACGTGTTCCTTCAACGTCTCGAACAGCGCCGCCGGATCGGCATCCTTGCCGGGCTCGGCGCGGATGACGTAGGCCTTCGGCTTCAGTAGCCCCTCGTCATCTTCGTGCGGGACAACAGCGGCTTCCAAAACTGCGGGATGCGCAATCAACGCCGACTCGACCTCGAACGGCGCTACCCAGATGCCGCTGACCTTGAACATGTCGTCGGTCCGGCCACAGTAGATATGACGCCCATCGCTGCGCCGCGTGTACTTGTCGCCGGTCCGCGTCCACTCGCCAAGAAAAGTCGCGCGGCTCTTTTCACGCTGGTTCCAATAGCCGCTGGCCGCCGTCTCGCCGCGCACCAAGAGTTCACCGACCTCGTCGTCGGGCACATCGGCGCCATCGTCATCAACAAGCCGGACATCGTAACCCGGCACGGCAATGCCGGAGGTGCCGTAGGCAACGTCACCCGGCACATTCGACAAAAAGATGTGCAGCATCTCGGTCGACCCGACGCCGTCCAAAATGTCGGAGCCGGTCTTTGCCCGCCAGCGTTCACCAATTTCCTGGGGCAGCGCCTCACCTGCCGATACCGAGATGCGCAGCCGGTCGGTGCCGGGAATAGGGGCATCGCCGGCAGCACCCAGCA
The DNA here is from genome assembly GCA_049116495.1 of Hyphomicrobiaceae bacterium. Classification (GTDB taxonomy): domain Bacteria; phylum Pseudomonadota; class Alphaproteobacteria; order Rhizobiales; family Hyphomicrobiaceae; genus CAJQQK01. The sequence continues at coordinate 20,233 of JAGDYV010000103.1, forward strand.
TGGCGCCGTAAAGCGTAGGCACGCCATAGAAAATGGTCGGGCGATTGGTCTCAAGAACCTCGAAGACAGACTCTGGCGTCGGCCGGCCGCCGAACAGCACGGTGGTCGCACCAACCGACAGTGGGAACGTCATGCCGTTGCCGAGACCGTAGGCGAAAAACAGCTTGGCGACCGAAAAAACCGTATCGTCTTCGCGAATGCCAAGCACCTGGCTGGCATACGTATCCACTGTCCCCTTGAGACTGGAATGGACGTGAATGACGCCCTTGGGCATCCCGGTCGAGCCCGACGAATAGAGCCAGAACGCAGCTTCATCGGGCGCCGCGTCGACGGTTGCACCGGTTTGTGATTGGGCCAGACGTTGCTCGAACGACGGCAGGTCACCGGCGCTGCCACCGACGACGAACACCTTTTCGATCGTCGGATGCGCGCCGATCAGCGGTGCCACGACATCAAACAAGGGCGCCGATACGAACAGAACTTTCGCCCGGCAATCTGCCAGGATGAAGCGGTATTGCTCCGTCGAGAGCAGCGTATTGAGCGCCACCGGTATGACGCCGGCCTTGAGACTGCCCCAGAAGATGACGGGGAACTCCAGGCAATCGAGCACGAGCATGGCGACCCGGCTTTCGCGATCGATGCCGAGCGATTGATAGAATCCGACCATACGGTCCGAATCGCGTTTGAGATCGTCAAAAGTCTGTGCACGGCCACCTTGGATGAACGCCACCTTGGCGCCACGGCCTTCGTCGGCATGGCGATCTATGAAATATAATGCAGCATTGCTGTTTTCCATCAAAGTCTCTGCTGATGTCATGACGCCTTCCTCTCAACGCGCCCCAATGCGTCGCCCGTGTACTTTGCATAACCGGCGCGGTGCGTCCGACGATGCTAGCTCTGCGTCTCCAGCTCGGCAAGGCTTCCCCTGCAAGTCCAACTTTGCAGCGTGTCAGATCGGACAGTCACAAAGTTGCTTTTGGCCTCGCAGGTTGTTGGCAGTCGCCCAGCCGCGTGTGACACGCACTATAGTGCTCGCTTGAGGTCGGAGGCGTTTCATTGCACGCCAAGTGTTGCATCACGCCCGCTGCGGCAGCTTGTTGCGGGTGCCGATTTAAACCTAGGGCTTGGCAAATGCGGCCGAATAGGGCATTAGGTCAGTTGTGCTGTCCTTTATGCTCTCATTTGAGTGTGCTAACGAGGGCGCATAAACTGATTTGTCGATTTCAGATCCCGGCATGCAGCCTGCCAAGGCAAGCAAGCGCGGGGTTTTTTACGGGAACAGCGGGACGCTACAGGCGATATGTTTCGTGAGCTCAAAAGGCTGATCTGCTCCACGCGGTCCGGACACCCGGTCGCCGCCGCGCAGCCTGTGCTCGCCGGGCCTGCTCCCAAACCCGGGCGCGCCCGAAAACGGCCCGCCCGAAAACCGGCGGCCGATAGCGCCTGACGCCGGCGCCGCCGTTGATTGCCCTCTGCAAGCAGGCAAAGCCCTTCACCGGGCAACCGGTTTGCACCCAGACATAATAGATGACGCCCTGTGACCTGATTCAGGTCCGTTTCGAAGGAAGGTCTCGAAATGACGAAGAGCCACCGCCCACAGATGAACTATAACGCACCCAAGGCGCATGGTCTCTTCGATCCCAAACGTGAGTTCGATGCCTGTGGCGTCGGCTTTATTGCGAATATGTCCGGCGAGCAGTCGCACAAGATCATAGAGAACGCACTTTTCATCCTCGAAAATCTTGAGCACCGCGGTGCGGTCGGCGCCGATCCACTGGCTGGCGATGGCGCCGGTCTGCTGCTGCAGATCCCGCATCAACTGCTTGCGCCGGAGTGCGAGCAACTCGGCTTCAAATTGCCAGCCGCCGGTGACTACGCCGTCGGTCAGCTGTTCATGCCGCAGGACGACCGGTTGCGCGCGCATTGCTCGACGGTGTGGAATCGGATCTGCGAAGAGCAGGGTTTCGATGTCATCGGTTGGCGTGAAGTCCCTGTCGACAATTCGAAGCTCTCCGACATCGTGCGCGAAACGGAGCCGGCGCACTGGCAGATATTCCTCGCCAAGCCGAACGATGCCGCCGACCAGGACGCGTTCGAACGACGGCTTTATCTCGTGCGCAAGATTGTATCCAACGCGATCTACAACGCTTATAAGGGCCGCGACATCGGCCACTACACGGTCAGCCTGTCATCGCGCACGATCGTCTACAAGGGCATGTTCCTGTCCTATCAGGTCCGCGAGTATTTCAAAGATGTCACGGACCCGCGCATGGCAAGCGCACTGGCCCTGGTCCACCAACGCTTTTCGACCAACACGTTCCCGTCCTGGAAACTGGCCCACCCTTACCGGATGGTTGCGCACAATGGCGAAATCAACACGCTGCGTGGCAACGTCAACTGGATGGCGGCGCGACAGGCATCTGTCTCATCGCCGCTGTTTGGTGACGACATAAGCAAGCTCTGGCCGATCTCCTATGAAGGCCAGTCGGACACCGCTTGCTTCGACAACGCGCTCGAGTTTCTGACAATGGGCGGCTATGGCCTGGCGCATGCGGCCATGATGCTGATCCCGGAAGCATGGGCCGGCAATCCCTTGATGGATGAACAACGCCGTGCCTTCTACGAATACCACGCCGCCCTTATGGAGCCGTGGGATGGTCCGGCTGCCGTTGCCTTTACGGACGGGCGACAGATTGCGGCAACGCTGGATCGCAACGGGCTGCGCCCGGCGCGCTACCTCGTGACCAGGGATGACATGGTGATCATGTCGTCGGAAGCCGGCGTATTGCCGGTCGACGAAAAAGACATCGTTCAGAAGTGGCGGTTGCAGCCAGGCAAGATGCTGCTCATCGATCTTGAAAAAGGCCGGATCGTTTCCGACGACGAGTTGAAGACCGAATTGGCCGCGGCCCACCCCTATAAGACGTGGCTGTCAAAGTCGCAGATCCAGGTCGGCGACCTGCCGTTGCCGAAGGAGTTCCGCCATCGCCAGAAGTCCAATGTCGGGCTGCTCGATATGCAGCAGGCGTTCGGCTACACACAAGAGAGCCTGAAATTCCTGATGGCGCCGATGGCCGAGACCGGCCAGGAAGCGATCGGCTCGATGGGCACGGACACGCCAGTTTCCGTCCTCTCGTCCAAGTCCAAGTTGCTGCACACCTACTTCAAGCAGAACTTCGCGCAAGTCACCAACCCGCCGATCGATCCGATCCGCGAGGAGCTGGTGATGAGCCTGGTGTCCTTCATCGGCCCGCGCCCCAACCTTCTCCACCTTGAGGGCTCGGCCGACCAGCGCCGGCTAGAGGTCTATCAACCGATCCTCTCGGACGAAGACCTTGAGCGGATCCGCCAGATCGGCGAAGTGCCGGACAACAATTTCAACTCGATGACGATCGACATCACCTATAGCGTCGACCGCGGTGCGCACGGCACCGAGGCGGCGCTCGACGTCGTTTGCGCCGAGGCTGAAGAGGCCGTGCGCTCCGGGCGCTGCAACATCGTGATCTTGTCGGATCGCCGAATGGGACCCGACCGGGTCTCGATCCCCTCATTGCTCGCGACCAGCGCGGTACACCACCACCTGATCCGGCAGGGTCTCAGAACATCGGTCGGCCTCGTCGTGGAAACCGGCGAAGCGCACGAAGTCAACCAGTTTGCGACCCTTGCGGGTTACGGCGCAGAGGCGATCAACCCCTATCTCGCGTTCGAGACCATCGCCCAGATGATCGAAGGCTTCGAAGACAAGATCACACCCGAAGAAGGCTCGAAGCGCTTCATCAAGGCGGTCAATAAAGGTCTCTTGAAGGTCATGTCCAAGATGGGCATCTCCACCTATCAAAGTTATTGCGGTGCGCAGATCTTTGACGCGGTCGGCCTGCACTCGGAATTGATCGGCAAGTATTTCACCGGCACGCACAGTCAGGTCGAAGGGATCGGGCTTGAGGAAATTGCAGCGGAAACGTTTGAGCGTCACCGCCTGGCGTTCGGCGAAGTCCCGGTCCTGGAGAACGATCTCGATGTCGGCGGCGAGTACGCCTATCGCATTCGCGGCGAAGCGCATGTCTGGCGCCCGAATGTCGTTGCGGACCTGCAGCACGCCGTGCGCGGTGGCACCTCGGACAAAGTGCCGGACAAGTACCGCTCGTTTGCGCGCCAGATCAATCATCAAGCCGAAGAGCTGATGACGCTGCGCGGGCTCTTCCGGATCAGGCCAGCCGACGAAACCGGCCGCACCGCCGTGCCGCTCGAGGATGTCGAACCGGCCACCGAAATCGTCAAGCGGTTTGCGACCGGTGCAATGAGCTTTGGCTCGATCAGCCGCGAGGCCCATACCACGCTCGCGATCGCGATGAACCGCCTTGGTGGCAAATCCAATACGGGTGAAGGCGGTGAAGAGGTTGACCGCTTCACACCACTGCCGAACGGCGACTCGATGCGCTCTGCGATCAAGCAGGTCGCCTCCGGCCGCTTCGGCGTCACGACCGAGTATCTGGTCAACTCCGACATGATGCAGATCAAGATGGCGCAAGGCGCCAAGCCCGGTGAGGGCGGCCAGTTGCCCGGCCACAAGGTCGATCAGACGATCGCCAAGGTGCGCCACTCCACGCCTGGCGTCGGCCTCATCTCGCCGCCACCGCACCATGACATCTATTCGATCGAAGATCTCGCGCAGCTGATTTTCGACTTGAAGAACACCAACCCGGACGGTGATGTCTCGGTTAAATTGGTCTCCGAAGTTGGCGTTGGCACGGTCGCCGCCGGTGTCGCCAAGGCGCGCGCTGACCACGTCACGATTTCAGGCTTCGAAGGCGGCACTGGCGCATCGCCACTCACCTCGATCAAGCACGCCGGCAGCCCTTGGGAAATCGGCCTCGCAGAGACCCATCAGACGCTGGTCGGCAATCGCCTGCGCAGCCGCATTGCGGTGCAGGTCGACGGCGGTTTGCGGACCGGACGCGATGTCATTATCGGCGCTTTACTCGGCGCCGACGAATTCGGCTTCTCTACCGCACCATTGATCGCCGCTGGCTGCATCATGATGCGCAAGTGCCATCTCAACACCTGCCCGGTCGGCGTTGCCACGCAAAACCCGGAGTTGCGCAAGCGCTTCAAGGGAGCGCCGGAGCACGTCATCAACTACTTCTTCTATGTCGCCGAAGAAGTCCGGGAACTGATGGCCGAAATCGGTGTCACCGAATTCAACGACTTGATCGGCCAAACCGACATCCTCGACAAGGACGTTGCGATCCAGCACTGGAAAGCGCAGGGCCTTGACTTCACCAATCTGTTCGCCAAGCCGGACGTACCCAAAGATGTTGGCATTTATAACTTCGAGCGTCAGGATCACGGCCTTGAGAAGGTGCTCGACAATCAGCTGATCAAGCATGCCAAGCCGGCCATCGCAGGTGGTGCAGCCGTCAAGAAAGAGCTGCCGATAACCAACCGCGACCGTACGGCCGGTGCGATGCTGTCCGGTAAGATCGCCAAGAAATACGGCCACGAAGGACTTCCCGAAGACACCGTCTGGTTCACGTTCACCGGCACGGCCGGACAAGCGTTCGGTGCTTGGGTTACCCGCGGTGTAACGCTCGACCTGATCGGCGAGGGCAACGACTATGTCGGCAAGGGCCTTTCCGGCGGCAAGCTGATCGTGCGGCCCCATCCTGACAGCGGCATCGAGCCCGAAAAGAGCATTATCGTTGGCAATACGGTGCTTTATGGCGCGATCGAAGGCGAGTGCTACTTCCGCGGCATCGCCGGCGAGCGCTTCGCGGTGCGCAACTCCGGCGCACTGGCCGTTGTCGAAGGGGCCGGAGATCACTGCTGTGAATACATGACCGGCGGCGTCGTCGTCGTGCTCGGCTCGACCGGGCGCAACTTCGCTGCCGGGATGTCAGGCGGCATTGCCTACGTCCTCGATGAGGACGGGACATTCGAAAGCCGCTGCAACATGGCGATGATCGATCTGGAGACGATCCCCGACGAGGATGCGGCGATGGAACGGATTTCCGGTGCTGGTTCGTCCTCGAGCCACGGGCTCGTCGACGTCATGCAGGACATGACCGGCCAGGATGGCGAGCGGCTGCACCGCCTGATCCAGCGTCACGGCCACTACACCAACTCCGACAAAGCGAAAACCATCCTTGCCGACTGGAACACGTGGCTGCCCAAATTCAAAAAGGTCATGCCCGTTGAATATGCGCGCGCACTCTCCGAGATGGCGAAGCATCAGGACGCCGATGCGACGGGTCTTGACGTCATCGAGATCGGACTGACGCACGTGAAGGGATCGTGAGCCCGGGCGGCTGATGCCACAAGCCAGATCACGAGACTGAAGCAGACAACGAGACGAGCAGGACAAGAGCAATGGGTAAGATCACGGGATTTCTCGAACTGGAGCGGCAGGATCGCGACTACCGGCCGGTTGCAGAGCGGGTCAAGCACTGGGGTGAGTTTGTCGTGCCACTCGGAGATGAGGGCACCAAGCAACAGGCCGCGCGCTGCATGGACTGCGGCATCCCCTACTGCCACAATGGCTGCCCGGTCAACAACCAGATCCCGGACTGGAATGACCTCGTCTATAACGACGATTGGGAACGTGCGATCCTCAACCTCCATTCGACGAACAATTTCCCGGAGATCACCGGTCGCATCTGCCCGGCGCCCTGCGAAGCCTCGTGCACACTGAACATCGAAGACAATCCTGTTACGATCAAGACGATCGAGTGCGCGATCGCCGACAAGGCCTGGGACGAAGGCTGGATCAAGCCGCAGCCGCCAGAAACGAAAACCGGCAAGAAGGTCGCGATCGTTGGTGCTGGCCCGGCCGGCATGGCTGCCGCCCAGCAGCTCGCGCGCGTCGGCCATGATGTGCACGTGTTCGAAAAGAATGCGACGCCGGGTGGCTTGATGCGCTACGGCATTCCCGACTTCAAGATGGAAAAGCACGTTGTCCAGCGCCGCGCCGACCAGATGACCGCGGAAGGTGTCACCTTCCACTGCAACGTCGAGATTGGCAAAGACAAGATGATCTCGTCGCTTGAGGGCGACTATGATGCCGTGCTCCTGGCAGGCGGCGCAGAACTACCGCGCAACTTGCCCGTGCCGGGCCGAGAGTTGGCCGGCATCCACTTCGCCATGGATTTCCTGCCGCAGCAGAACCGCCGCGTCGCAGAGGAAGCCTTGTTGCCGAGCGGCACTGACGAGATTGCCAAAGGACGCGATGTCGTTGTCATTGGCGGTGGTGACACGGGCTCAGATTGCATCGGCACGTCGTTCCGTCAGGGCGCAAACAGCGTCACGCAACTCGAAATCATGGCGTCACCGCCTGAGATGGAAGACAAGGACATGGTCTGGCCGCACTGGCCCATGAAGATGCGCACGTCATCCTCGCAGGCCGAAGGCGCCAAACGCGAATTCTCGGTGAATACCAAACGGTTCGAAGGCGAGAACGGCCGGGTGACGAAACTGGTCTGCTGCCGGGTAGACGACAATTTCAAAGAGGTCGCCGACAGCGAGTTCGAGATTCCGGCAGACCTTGTTCTGCTCGCGATGGGCTTCGTTGCGCCCGTCAACAAGGGTCTTGCCGACGACCTTGATATCGAAACGGATCCGAAGCGCGGCAATGTCATCGCCGACGAACGGAACTATCGCACCAACCGCAAGAAGGTGTTTACCGCCGGCGACATGCGGCGCGGGCAGTCACTGGTTGTATGGGCGATCCGCGAAGGCCGTCAGGCCGCGCATTCAATTGATACCTTCCTGATGGGATCAAGCGACCTGCCACGCTAGAGCCCTACAGACTCAGGCTGGATGAACTTTGCCAGCCTGAGGTTGAACGGCGAAAGAGCCAAACTGTTGGCCGTCTTCAGGGCGCCGCCTAGCCGCCTTGTCGTTGCGCTGCCTGTTTCGCCTCATCCGGCAGCGGACGCCGCGATGCGCCATCATATTTAACAAAACGTACCAAAAGTCTTTGCTCTGTGCGCTCTTCAAAAGAGTTAAAATCTTTGATTAGGCCTCGAGCATAACGAGTTTATCCCTACATATCATAAACTTAAGATGGACTCCGAACGTCCCATCATGGTCCGTTAACCCCGCATTATGTTATATTCGATATGTTTCGCAACGGAACAAATTCAAGTTGTGGGACACCATGCTGCACGGCGCATTCAGCGACAATCGGGCTAATTCACTCCTCAGTGAATACTCGCTGATGCTTGGGGAGGCCGTTCTCCGGCGCCGGACGCGAACGGCGGAACACTCCGCGCGCATCGAAGCCGAACTTGCCAGCCAGGTGAAATCCGAGTTCGTCTCGAATATGAGCCATGAACTGCGCACGCCGCTCAATACGATTATCGGCTTTTCGAAAATCCTGCGCGAAGAAGATAGCCAATCCCGCAGCAAGGACGAATTGGTCCAGTACGCAACGCTGATCAATGATGCCGCGACCAATCTGCTGGCTGTGATCAACGACATTCTTGATATCTCCAAGATACAGAGCGGGCGTTACACGCTGGACAATCGCGAGATCGGAATCGAAGGCGTGATTGAAGACGCCGTCGGCCAATTGCAGGACCAGGCAGCCGCGGCGCAGGTGACGATCGACTTCGAGCTGAGCGGTGACCTGCCACCGGTGCGCGGCGACGAGGGCAAACTCGCACAGATCGTGTTCAACATCGTCTCCAACGCCATCAAGTTCACCGAGCCCGAAGGGCATGTTGCCATCTCTGCGCAACGTACACCGAGCGGCGGCGCAGCCGTCCGCGTTATCGATACCGGCGTCGGCATGTCCGAGGAAGAAGTTGAGATTGCACTTCGCCCGTTCGGCCAGGTCGACGGATCACGAAGCCGCTGGCGCGAAGGAACAGGTCTTGGCCTGCCCATCGCACGGGCACTTGTTGAACTACATGGCGGCAACCTCGAAATTGACAGCCGACCCGGCGAAGGAACCGAGGTGATTGTACTTCTGCCTGCCGCGCACCTGGTTTCGGCGGCACCGAGCGGAAACGACGCAGACTGGAGCGGGACCTGATGCAAGATACTGTGGCACACATGGGCGCAGAGGCGGCAGCACCGTCGACACTTGGCGCCCAAACCGAACCGCTGCGTGATTCCTCCATCGGACGAATCGTATCTGTCACCGGCTCGAAGGCGATTGTGTTGCTCGACAGTTTGTCGGATGGCCGCCAGGTGGACGTCAAGGATCGGCCGGAAATGGGCACGCTGCTCGCGATCGCGCAGCAGAACACCATCGTCCTCGCGATCGTTTCAGCGCTTAGCGTTCCGGTGCCGAGCCAGGGTGAAGGCGATGCTGAAATCTGGATCGCCGAACTCGGTCTGGTTGGCGAGCTGCGCATTGCAGACGACGGACAATCGGCAAAATTCAATCGTGGCGTGACCATCTATCCATCGCTTGGCGACCGCGTTCGCGTCGCCCGAACGCAAGAACTCGAATGGGCGTTCTGCGGCGATATGCTCGGCAAGGTCCGGGTTGGCGGCATCCGCCAGGATTCGACCATCCCGGCAATGGTCAGCGTCAACGATCTGCTCGGCAAGCACTTTGCCATTCTCGGCACGACCGGCACCGGCAAATCCTGCACCACCGCGCTGATCCTGCGCTCGATCCTGGAGCAGAACCCGGCCGCACACATCGTGTTGCTTGACCCACACAACGAATACGCCACCGCGTTCACCGAATGGGCCGAGGTGGTCAACCCGCGCAACATGCAACTGCCCTATTGGCTGCTGACGTTTGAAGAACTCATCGAGGTCCTGATCGGCGACCTGACGGGGCGCAAGCAGGAAGTCGAAATTCTCCAGGAACTCATTCCCTTGTGCAAGGCGCGCTACGGCAGCGGACGCACACAGGAATCGACAACACTGCGTCGCGGCGGATCGGATGCAAGCCGTTACACCGTCGACACACCAGTGCCCTATCGCATTTCGGATCTGACCTCGCTGATCGACGATCGCATGGGCAAACTTGAAAACAAGAAGGACCTGCAGCCCTACCGCCAGATCCGCCAGCGCATTGACATGATCAGTCAGGACTCACGCTATGCGTTCATGTTCGGTCAATTGACCGTGTACGATGGCATGGCCCAGATCCTCGGACGGCTATTCCGCGTCCCGGTCAACAACAAGCCGATTACCATTCTTGAACTGACCGGCCTGCCGACTGAAATTGTCAACGTCGTCGTTTCCGTGCTGTGCCGCATGACGTTTGACTTTGCGCTTTGGGGCGAGGGCCAGATCCCGGTCACGCTGGTTTGCGAAGAAGCCCACCGCTATGTTCCGGCCAATCCAAACGCCGGCTTCGAGCCGTGCAAACGTGCGATCGCGAAGATCGCCAAGGAAGGCCGCAAATACGGCGCTTCGCTATGTATCGTAACGCAGCGCCCCGCGGAAATTGACCCGACGATCCTGTCGCAGTGCAACACCGTGTTCGCCTTGCGCATGTCCAACGACCGCGACCAGCAAATCGTCCAATCGGCCGTCTCCGACACCGGTTCAGGCCTGCTGGAATTCCTGCCGGCACTGGGGCAGCGCGAAGCAATCGCGTTCGGCGACGGTGTCACGCTGCCGGTTCGCATCCGCTTTGACGAACTGGCCAAACAGAACCTGCCGCGGTCTTCAACGGCGCAGTTCAGTGAGAAATGGCAGAATTCGATCGGCGATGAAGACTTCCTGCACAAACTGGTTGAGCGTTGGCGTTCAACCGGTATGACGGAAGAGGACGATGCACTCGACCAAAACGCCATGCTGGCCGAGGCCATCGGCTTGCAGGGCGACACGCCGCCGCCGGCAAGCCCGGCACTTGCTCCGCCCGCACCGAGCGGGCGCGACGCAAACGCCGGATCACTACGGCGCAGCGCACCAGCCGCTCAGAACACGGCACCTGCCGGGCAACGTTTGCGCCGCGAGCCGGAAGCCGGCGAGCGACGACCAATGGCGGCTCAACCCGCAGCGGCCCCTCAGCCTGCCGCGGCTCCGCAGTATGCGCCTGACACCAAGGCCGCCGCAGCACCGCCAGCTGCCGGTTCCCTTCGTCAGCGCCCCGCTGCGCCGGCTGCTGCCGGTGACGACAATCGCCCGACGCTGCGCCGAACGCCGGCTGCCGCTGCCGCCCCCGGCACCGAGCCGGGCAACGCGCTGCAGTCGTTGCGCAACCGCATCATGAAGCGCGAATAGCAACTTCTGCGCACCAGAATACCTCACTGAAGTCGCGGCAATGGCCGCAGCATGATTATCTCAGCTCCGGCGCGCCTCACGTTCGGGCTCGTCGGAGGCAAGATCAGCGATCACGGTCTCGCCGGCCACCATGCGCTGTCCGACCGAGACCAACGCCGATTGCCCGTCGGGCAGGTAGACATCGACACGGCTGCCGAAGCGAATGAGGCCGAAGCGCTGGCCGATGCCGACGGTATCGCCCTCCCCGGCAAACGTCACAATGCGGCGTGAAATCAATCCGGCGATCTGCAGCACCGCGATCTCAGTGCCGACGGGCGTCTGAATCACGAGAGCGCGGCGTTCGTTCTGCTCGCTCGACTTTTCGCTCGCGGCGCTGAAGAACGCGCCGGGCACATAGATCGAACGCGAGATACGCCCGGCGATCGGCGCGCGATTGACATGACAATCCATCATCGACAGGAAGATCGACACCCGTGTGCGATCGCCTTGAAGGCCGAGTTCCGTCGGCGGCGGAACACGCTCGATGCCGACCACGCGGCCGTCGGCAGGCGCGATCACCAGCCCTTCGCGTAACGGCGTCACCCGATCAGGATCGCGAAAGAAATACGCAATCCACGCCGTCACGATCAGCAGGATCCAGCCCAGCGCCGACCACAGAAGGAACCCGATGATCGTTGCAAGCAGACTGATGCCGAGGAATTTGTGGCCGTCACGATGGATTGGCACGAAGAGATCCCCGAACCAGTCTAGATATCCCTGATGGTTCGACACGTCGCTCGCCTCCTCACTGTCGGCCGTGCGTCGCCCAGCGCCCCGCACACCGTGTCATAGTCAATCTCAATGTCTAGATATACGCTATCCCGGCCGCGATGATCCACCGCAACGACACGCCGTTCAACATCCGGTGCGCAGGAAACCGCTTGCTCGCTGCGCTTATTGCTTGGCTGGCAAAGGCAGTGCGACAAAGCGCAGCTTCCCGGCACCATCTTCGACGCGCAGCAGAACGGCTCGCCGGCCGGACTTGCGCGACGTTGCGATCGCGCGGGCGATGTCCTTGGCGTTTCGAACCGGTTCCTGTGCCGCCTCGATGATCAATTGACCCACTTTTATGTCTTTTCTCGCGGCGGGGCTTGGCGTCGCCACATCCGTCACCACGACACCTTTGGCATCCGCTCCATATTGATACTTCTTGCGCAGCGCATCCGTCAGCGGTTCGACCTTGAGGCCAAGCAGGCTCTTTTGATCCGTCTTGAGTTCCTTGTCCGATGAACGCTTCTTCTTGCCCTTGGCGTCTTCATCGAGTCGGCCCACAACGACGGCGAGCACTTCGCGTTTGCCTTCGCGCGCGACTTCAACCTCCACCGTCGAACCATGTGCGGTCTGCGCAACGATGCGCGGCAGTGCACGCACGGAGCGCACAACTTTGCCGGCGAACCTAACGATCACATCGCCCGGCTTGATGCCCGCTTTTTCAGCCGGACCACCTGGCGAGACACTGGCCACAAGCGCGCCGCGCCCCGGTTCGACTTTCAGCGATGGTGCGATGTCTTCCGACACGGATTGAATGTTCACGCCAAGCCAACCGCGCCGCGTCTCGCCGAACTGCCGGAGCTGATCCAACACCACGATCGCCACGTCCGAGGGCACCGAAAACCCGATCCCGATCGAGCCGCCGGTCGGTGAGATGATCGCCGTGTTCACCCCGATCACTTCGCCGTCCATGTTGAACAGCGGACCGCCCGAGTTACCTTTGTTGATCGCCGCGTCGGTTTGCAAATAGTCGTCGTAGGGACCGGACTGGATATCACGCTGTTTGGCCGAGATGATACCGACAGAAACCGAACCACCGAGGCCGAACGGGTTGCCGACAGCCATCACCCAGTCGCCGACCCGGAGCTTTTCAGAGGACCCGAATTTGACGTCTTTCAGCGGCCTGATCGGATTGACCTTGAGCAGGGCCAGATCGGTCTTGGTGTCCTTGCCCAGCACCTTCTCGACTTTGAGCTTGGAGCCGTTTCGAAAGATGATGGTGATTTCGTCGGCGCCTTCGATGACATGATTGTTGGTGACGATCAGGCCTTCCTTACCATCGATGACAAAACCTGATCCGAGCGATGATACTTTGCGCGGCTGGCCGCGCTTACCTCTGCGCTTCTTGAAAAAGTCCTCGAAAAGGTCCTCGAACGGCGAGCCATCGGGGACACGCGGCAGCGGCTTGCCGCCCGGCCCCTTGACGCTCTGGCTGGTCGAAATGTTGACCACGGCATCGACGAGTTGCTCAGCGATTGGAGCAACCGATACCGGCCCGCGTGCATCCGCTCGTGATGCCGTCATCAGCGCGGCTGCACCGAGCGCCAACCAAAGCGATACCAGCCAGAATCGGCGCCAGATACCCGCAATATCAGGTGTTTTTGGTGCCGTTCGGGCCGCAGCCCGCAACTTCGATTGGGCTTGAGAGCGAGTAGTCACGTAGGTCGACATACGGTGTCATTCTCCTCAAAGGCCAATTGCTCTGGCCCGGCGGCGTTGGCGCGTACGCCGACTATCATGCAAGACATCGCCGTAAACTGCTACGATTATCATGTCACGAAACCGAGATTAGCGCACTGTTCGTGGCCTATTTGAGGAGATCGTGGGCGATCCGCAAGCGCGGCGCCCTAACCACGAATAAGCCAGACAATGGCGACGCCAAAAGCAATGGCAATCGCCCCGGCGGTGCGGAGCGATTGCTGGGGTGTCTGAGCGGCTGCGATCAACAGCTTGGTGGCAAGGTCGGGAAAGGCAGCCCAAAGCAGCCCTTCAAACACCAGTACCAAACCGAAGCCGACGATCAGGTCGTTCATTGCGTGGCCGACGGTCCCTTACTTCTACCGGTTGCGCCGCGCCCGCTCGGGTTGTCAAAATAGCGGAAGAACTCGGAATCGGGCGACAACAAAAGTCTCGTATCACCAGAGCCAAGTCCCTTCTCATAGGCCTGCATCGACCGGTAGAACGCGAAGAAATCCTTATCCTTGCCGTAGGCTTCAGCGAAGATCCGATTGCGCTCGGCATCGCCCTCACCGCGCAGTTGCTCGGATTTCTTGTTAGCCTCAGCGATGATCACGGTTGCCTTGCGGTCCGCTTCAGCGCGTATCCGGTTGGCAGCCGCGTTCCCTTCAGCGCGAAACTCCGCCGCTTCCTGTTGACGCTCGGTCTGCATCCGGCTGTAGATCGCCGCCGAGTTTTCCTCGGGAAGATCGGTCCGTTTGATGCGCACGTCGATCACTTCGACACCGATGTTGGTTGCACGGCTATTCACCTGCTTGGTGATCGCCCGCATCAACTCTTCACGCTTGTCGCGCACGATGTCCTGGAAGCTGGCTGACGCGAGCTCGTCGCGAATGGCACCATCAACGAACGTACCGAGACGGTTGCGCGCGGTCTGCTCGGTGCGGACAGCCTGATAGAACTTCAACGCATCAATGATCTTGAAACGCGCGAACGCGTCGACCACCAATCGCTTCTTGTCGACCGCAATGACTTCCTGCGGGCTGGTGTCGAGGTCCAGGATGCGCTTGTCGAACTTGTCGACGGTCTCGACCACCGGCACCTTGAAGTACAGCCCCGGTTTGCTGATGTTATTTTTGATCTCACCAAATCGTAGAACGATCGCCTGTTCGGTTTCACGAACGACGAACGCTGAGAAATACGCCGCGACGCCGGCCAGAATGAGCAGCGCCAGAATAAACGCCATGAATGCGCGCATGATTACTGCCCTCCCTTTCTGGCTGGTTGTTTGGTGAGTTCGTTGAGGTTGAGGTAGGGCACGACGCCACTGCCAGGCTTGCTATCGAGAATAATCTTGTCGGTTCCCTGATAGACACGTTCCATTGTTTCCAGGAACATGCGTTTACGTGTGACTTCCGGCGCCTTCTTGTACTCGCCGTAAACCTTTTCAAAGCGCGAGGCCTGACCGACCGCTTCGGCAACGGTCTGTTGGCGATAGCCCTGAGCGGCTTGCAGGATACGCTCGGCATCACCGCGCGCTTCCGGAACGATCTTGTTGGCGTAAGCGTTCGCCTCGTTCTGCAGGCGTTCCTGGTCGGCACGCGCGGCCTGAACATCTCGGAATGATCCGATCACCTTGCTGGGCGGATCGACCTTTTGCAGCTGCACCTGAACGATCTCGATGCCGGCACTATACTCATCAAGCGTCCTCTGGATCAGCTTGAAGACCTTGCTCTTGACCTCTTCACGTGCCTCGGTCAGCACACGCTCAATGTCGTTTTCGCCGACGATCTCGCGCATCGCTGATTCCGCGACCTCCTTAACGGTCGTCTCGGGGTTCTGGATGTTGAACAGATAGTTCTTGGCATCCTTGATCTTCCACTGCACCTCGAAATCGACATCGACGATGTTCTCGTCGCCGGTCAGCATCAGGCTTTCTTCCGGCACATCGCGGATCGCCTGAGCGCGGCTTGAGTTACGGCCGACAGCAGAACGCATCCCGATCTGGATGCGGTTGTTGCGCGTGACATCCGGCAACAGCACCTCGTTGATCGGGTACGGCCAGCGGAAATGCAGACCTGGCGGCTTCTGCGTCACGTACTCGCCAAATCGCAGCACGACGCCGAGTTGGTTGGGGTTGACCTTGTAGGTAAATGCGTAGAACCCGATGACGCCGATGCCGATCGCAAAGGCCAGCAGCCACAACCACGACGGTACGCCCGTGCCGCCTGGAATCGCGTTCTTCAGGTGATCCTGGCCGCGCTTGAAAATCTCCTCGAGATCGGGCTGGTTCGGCCCGCCACCACCGCCGCCGCGCGGTCCTTGCGGACCCTGTCCCCACGGTCCGCCGCCATTGCCGCCGCCGCTCTTCCAGCCGCCGCCGCCGCTGCCGTTGTTATTCTGCCAAGGCATGCATTCTGCCCTTTAAGTTGTTCGTTGAATTTCAGCTAGGATTGACGTTCGCCGTCGCCGCACCGAATTGCCAGGAATGGATCGCACCGCTCACCATGCAAATTTGATACCGGATTGGTTAAACAAACCGGCTGCGCCGCTGACCCTGGCCGCTTATACGGTACGGGCCCAACCGGCGCAAACCTGCTTTCCGGGAATTGGTAACGCAATGCGGCAAGTTCAAGAGATAATCGGCGTTCCGATCGCGTTCAGGTACCAGCTAGAGGCTTGCGTTGATACGTGACGAGCTCTGCAGCGTGTGCGTCGCGCGGGTCAGCCGGGATCGCGATGCGTGCCGTTTCGGCCCACTCAGCCGGATCCAACGCCGGAAAACAGGTGTCACCCTCGGGATCTGCCGCAATTTCAGTCATGTAGATCGTTTCAGCCAGGCCCAGAGCTGCCCGATAGATCTCTCCGCCACCGATGACCATAGTTGTATCATCCGCACTTGGCGCATCTGCCGCGCGCGCCAGCGCCTCATCCAATGATTGGGCCGTGACAACGCCATCGGCTGCAAAATTCGGATCGCGTGTCACGACAATGTTGGTGCGGCCGTCGAGTGCCCGGCCGATCGACTGAAATGTTTTGCGCCCCATGATCACGGGTCGGCCCATAGTCAGACGTCGGAATACCTTGAGATCACCCGGCACATGCCAGGGCATGCGACCGTCGCGGCCGATCACGCGATTGCGGGCTGCCGCGACCACCAGCGCGATCCGGCGCTGCTGGACCCCCGGGGTGTCGCTGGTGCCGGTCAAACCGCAACCGGCGCTTTAATATGAGCGGCGGGAGCATATCCTGACAGCTCGAAGTCCTCGTATCGAAAGTCAAAGATGCTGCGGACATCGCGCTTGATCGTCATCTGCGGCAACGGTGCGGGGGTCCGCGAGAGCTGCAGATCGGCCTGTTCCAGATGGTTCAGATAAAGATGGGCATCACCGAAGGTATGCACGAAGTCGCCGGGCTGGAGCCTTGTGACTTGCGCGATCATCTGGGTCAGCAAGGCATAGCTGGCGATATTGAACGGCACACCCAGGAAGATATCGGCAGAGCGCTGATAGAGCTGGCAGGACAGGCGGCCATCGGCGACATAGAACTGGAACAGGCAATGACAAGGTGCCAGGGCCATATCCGGAATGTCAGCCGGGTTCCACGCCGAAACGATCATCCGGCGACTGTCGGGTTGGGTCTTTATGGTTTCAATCAGCTCGGCAATCTGGTCGATCGCACCGCCATCAATGGCCGGCCAGGCGCGCCATTGGCGGCCATAGACCGGGCCAAGGTCCCCAGTCTCATCAGCCCATTCGTTCCAAATCGAGACGCCGTTGTCCTTCAGATAGGCAATATTGGTGTCGCCCTTCAGGAACCACAGCAATTCATGAATGATCGACTTCGTATGCAGCTTCTTGGTCGTTACCAGCGGGAAACCATCGGCCAGGTCAAACCGCATCTGGTAGCCAAATACGCTGCGAGTGCCGGTGCCCGTTCGATCGGTCTTTTCGACGCCGTTGTCGCGCACGTGGCGCATCAGGTCGAGATACTGTTGCATAATCTTGGCTCCTCATCGCATCGCCGCCTCACCAAAGCGCCGGCACCGATGCCTGCGTCGAGGGAATCAACAGAACGATGAATACTGTAGCGTTATAGAGCGCGTGAAACGAGATCGGCACCCAAATACTGCCCGTTCTCAACAGCGCCCAGGAAAACAGCAGGCCGGCGAGGAAGACATCGGCCAGGCCGAGCCACGAATAGTTGAAATGCAGCAACGCCCAGCCGGTGTTGGCGATCACCGCAGCGCCCCAGAATCCAAGCCGCGTCTGCTTCAGGCGATGCAACAGATACCCCCGGAACAGCAGTTCCTCGGAGAGTGGTGCGCCGATCGCCAACGCCACAAACGCCAGCCACAACGGCGCCCTATCGATCATCCGCCGGATCGGCTCAAGATCATGCGCGATGATATCGGCAAAGAACGTGAAGGCGATGAAAGACGTGATGATGCTGATGATGATCGTTACAACCAACGGCAGCAGCCAGCGCATCCGCCCTGTCGGTGGCTGCCAGCCCAGCGACGGCCTGCGACCGGGCGCTACATCCGCCATCAGTACGGTCAGCACGACGACCGCCACCTGGAAGCTCAACAGATGGCTCCAGGTAATTTCGGCAGCGCCGATAGATTCGCCCGGCAGGCCGAGCCAAACCCCAATCGGCAGCACCAATCGATCAAAGAGGATTGGAGCGGCGGCCGCGACCGTGATGATGGCGACCGTCGTTAACAGCGCAAACAGGCCAAATGTCCACGATTGCGGCCCGACAGATCGCCTTGCGGGCGCCTCGTCCGGCCCCGCGGATGGGATTGGCGCGCCATGCTCCGGGGCAGTTGGCATCAAGTCATCCTTTGCTTTTCGCCCGCCCGGAACTGGTCAAGCGAGCCAAAGCACCTTAACCAACGGGTGACTATAACGAATCTCCAGGCGGTGCACGGCACTTAGGCAGGGCGGATCAGTATGCGACAAACGCTTCGTAACCTCTACTTTGGCAAAGATCGCTCCGCGAAACTGTTTCGCTACGGCCTGCTCGCCTTCGATATTGTGTCGATTCTCTTCTTTGTCGTGTCGTCGCTGATGCCGGACGCAGCCTGGATCTACCGCGTCGATTTCCTGATTGCGCTGGTGATCATTGCCGATGTGGCGACCCGCATCTGGATTGCCGAACGCCCGCTCCAGACCAGCCTCAGTTTTTCCGTTCTGCTCGATGTCATCGTGATCTTCACCCTGCTGCTGCCGACGCTGGTCGAAAGCTTCCTTTTCCTACGTGTGATGCGGGCTTTGCGACTGTTGCGCACTTACCGGGTTCTGCACGACTTGCGCCGTGAATTTGCCTATTTCCGCCGCAACGAAGACGTCGTTCTGGCCGTGCTCAATCTCGGTGTGTTCGTCTTTGTGATGACCGCCGTCGTCTACGTATTGCAAAAAGACATCAATCCACAGATCACCAACTATATTGATGCGCTCTACTTCACCGTTACCGCCCTGACGACGACCGGTTTCGGCGATGTAGTGATGCGCGGCACGGCCGGCAAGCTACTCGCCGTCGTGATCATGGTGATCGGTGTTGCCTTGTTTTTACGCATGGTACAGACGATATTCCGGCCGAACCGTGTCCACCAAACCTGTTCTGGCTGCGGCCTCAACCGCCATGACGCCGATGCGGTGCATTGCAAGCACTGTGGCAAGGTGATGATGATCGAGACAGAGGGCCTGGACTAGTTTTTTCCGCACAGAGCGCTTATATCTGAGCTGTCGGACTCGTCCGACTATGGTGATAAACGGTCGTCATAATAAGCCATTCGGACCCGGGGGCAGTACCCGGCGCCTCCACCAAAGCGCATCAACGAGCATTATCTGCTTCGTGCGGCGCGCTTTGGCGGGGGCGAAATAGGATCGACGAGGGTGTAAAAGGCGTGCTTTTGCCCGGCATGATACCGCCGTTATCGGGTCACTTTGTAGTTGCAAATGACAACTATGCTGAGGCACCTGCCATCGCTGCATAAGCGATGTCTTAAGGTCTCAAATTAAGTCCTAGTGCCGTAGCAGGCCTGGGCGCGGTTCGGAGGGCACCGGGCAACAGGAAGCCCTCCACTAAATTGTAGCGTCATCCCATAGTTGTCCGCTATGATATGGCCGGTGCCGGTTGAACGGGACGCCCGAATCAGCCGATGCGCATAAAGTGTGGGATTTGGACGTGTTTTGCCTATGGGTCTTCCCAAGGCGCACGTGCGAAGATGAGCCGGATAACAGGTTGGACCGGATGACGGGCGAGAGCATGATTGACTACGAGGCTCTTGCGCAGGAGGCGATGCGCAATGTCGTGCGCTCGGTCCTGATCGAGGCCGCTGAAAAAGGCCTGCCCGGCGACCATCATTTCTATATTTCTTTCGACACGCTGGCTCCCGGTGTCATCCTGTCAAAGCGTTTGCGGGAAAAATACGCCGAGGAGATGACCATCGTCCTACAGCATCGTTTCTGGGACTTGATCATCAATGAGCATCGTTTCGAAGTTAAGCTGACGTTTGACGGTATTCCTGAGCGCCTTGTTGTGCCGTTCAAGGCCATCCGTGTCTTTTTCGACCCTAGTGTCCGCTACGGCCTGCAGTTTGAGAGTGTGGCATCGGCGATGGAAGCTCAGTCAGAGGCAGCCGCCTCGCTGGATGACACCTTTGACGACCCGTTCGCCGATCGTGACTTCAAAGAACCGGCACAGGCGCCAGCACCGCGGGAACGCGATGCACCACCCATGCGTCCTGTACCGGAAATCGCGCCGGTGGAAGCCTTGCGCCCGAAACCGTCCGTCGCGGACGACGATGCCGCTGATCTCAGCGAGCCGCTGGTCGATTCGTCCGACGTGATCGATGGCGAACCGGAAGAAGACGATAACGTCGGCGCCGAAATCGTCAGTCTCGACGCCTTCCGCAAGAAGTAAATCGCAATCCTGCTTGATCCATCTCATGGATGCGCGCATCACGCTTGCCGCCTTGCGAGGCTTGTGGTTCGTTGGCGCTCCAGCTTTGGAGCGGCATTCCTGATGAGCGAGCGACGCGTGATAGATCGACCGGTCCGGCGCGGCCTCGATCGCGGCGCCCGATTTCGAATTGGCGATCCGCCGCGAGCGCCATTGGCTGGTCTGGATTGACGCTTGATCGCAACAAACACCGAACCCGGAGACGTCCGATGCTTTACGAACTGCGCATTTATGATTGCTGTCCTGGCCGGTTGCCGGCACTGCTTGACCGTTTCAATACGATCACGCTCGGCATCTGGGAGCGCCACAATATCAAACAGGCAGGCTTCTGGACAACCGTGATTGGCGAGAACAATCATCAACTGATCTATCTTCTGCAATGGGAGAGCTTGGCCGATCGCGAAAAGAAATGGGCCGCGTTCCAAAGTGACCCGGAATGGATCGAAAAGCGCGCGGCCACTGAAGCCGAAAAACCGATAGTCGCCAATGTCTCAAGTCAGATCATCGCGCCGACCAGTTTTTCGAGCGTACAATAGACAGCTCGCGGAGCCACTGCGTCCCGGACCCGGTGGCTTCGTTGATGCGCCAACAAGCAGAAGCCAACTTGCGGAGTGACAGATATCATGGCCAAGGACGCTGCGGATACGCCGAAGCCCGGTGGCGCACTTACCGGCGTGAAGGTGATTGATCTCAGCCGCGTGCTCGGCGGTCCCTTTGCCACACAGCTCCTTGCCGACCACGGTGCCGACGTCATCAAGCTGGAACCGCCGCAAGGCGACGAAGTCCGCGATTGGGGCCCCCCCTTCCACGACGATGATGCCGCCTATTTCATCGGGATCAACCGCAACAAGCGTTCGGTCGGGCTCGACCTTTCGAAGGAAGCAGGCCGTGCGGTACTGCTGCGCCTCCTCGAAGATGCCGATGTGCTGATCGAGAACT
>JAGDYV010000104.1:0-2798 GCA_049116495.1 Hyphomicrobiaceae bacterium
TACGAGGAAGGCCGCGACGACGAAGGCGACGAGAATTCCCGTCTGTTGCCGCCGCTATCGGCCGGCGACACGCTCAGTGACAAGTCGATCGACGCCAACCAACATTTCACGCAGCCGCCGCCACGCTACTCGCAGGCCACGCTGGTCAAGAAGATGGAAGAACTCGGCATCGGCCGACCGTCGACCTACGCCTCGACGATGGGCGTCCTTGAGGACCGCGACTACATCCGCATGGAAAAGCGCCAAATCGTGCCGGAAGACAAAGGCCGGCTCGTCACCGCTTTCCTGTCGAGCTTCTTCCAGCGCTATGTTGAGTATGATTTCACGGCCGCTTTGGAAGAACAGCTCGATCTGATCTCGGACGGGAAGCTCGACTGGCAGAACGTGCTCAGTGACTTTTGGAAGAACTTTACGGCCGCGATCGACGAAACCAAGGAACTGCGCGTTTCGGATGTCCTGGAATCGCTCAATGAAATTCTCGGACCGCATATCTTCCCGGCTAAGGAAGATGGTACCGACCCGCGACTTTGCCCGGCCTGCCAGAAAGGCCGCTTGAGCCTGAAAGTTTCCGGCAAATTTGGCGCGTTCGTCGGTTGCGAAAGCTATCCGGAATGCCGCTTCACGCGCCAGTTAACGCAGAACCCGGATGGGCCGGCGGAAGCATCGACGGCGGATGGCAAACTGCTCGGTGAAGACCCCGACACCGGCAAACCGGTCACCCTGCGGATCGGGCGCTTCGGGCCATACGTGCAGCTCGGCGAACCGGAAGAAAAAGGCGATAAACCGCCGCGCTCATCGATTCCGAAAGGCGTCTCCGCAGATGATGTGGATCTGGAACTCGCGCTCAAGCTGCTGTCGCTGCCGCGCGAGGTCGGACCGCACCCCGAAGGCGGCAAGATGATCACCGCCGGACTTGGTCGCTATGGCCCGTTCGTGCTGCACGACGGTGTCTATGCCAACCTCGAAAGCGCCGAGGAGGTTTTTGACATCGGCATCAACCGTGCCGTCACGCTCATCGCAGAGAAAATCGCTGGTGGCGGCAAGCGTGGTTGGTCGCGGCCACAGGCCAAAGTCCTGAAGGATCTGGGCGAGCACCCGGACGAGGGTGGCCCAATCCAGGTCCTTGAAGGCCGGTACGGGCCGTACGTCAAACACGGCAAGACCAACGCGACGGTGCCGAAGGGCAAAGAACCGGCTGACGTGACCATTGAAGAAGCGGTCGCATTGATCGCCGAGCGCGCTGCCAAGGCACCGAAGAAGAAAGCGGCCAAGAAGAAGGCACCTGCCAAAAAAGCTGCAACGAAAAAGGCAGCTGCCAAAAAAGCGCCGGCAAAAAAGAAAACCGCAGCCAAGAAGAAAAAGGCCGCTGCCGAAGAAACTGAGTAAGGCCGACCGCTGGCCGGTCACCGCAACGAAGGACAGGCCTTGGCCAAACGCCCCCGCGTCAAATCCAAACGCACCTCCCGGCCGCGCGATGACAGCACGCGGGCGCGCGGCGTGCCAACCAAACAGGACGTCCTCGAATTCATTGCAGCATCCCAGGACAAGGTCGGCAAGCGCGAGATCGCCAAAGCGTTTTCGATCAAGGGCGGCGAACGTCGCGAACTAAAGGATCTGCTCAACGAAATGGCCGCCGAAGGCCTGCTGGTCGGCAACCGCAAGGATTTCCGCCAGCCCGGCCACTTGCCGCCAGTCACCGTTCTCGAAGTCAAAGAGATCGATGCCGAAGGGGATCTCGTTGCCGAACCGGTCACCTGGAACATCGAAGAAGGTCCGCGCCCGCGCGTCATCGTCCTCGATAGTCGCACCGGCCGCCTCGACAAAAGCAATCGCGGCGATACCCTGCCACCGGGCCCCGGCGATCGCATCCTTGCCAAGCTCACCCGTCTCGACGAACCAAGCCCCGCCGGTGCTCTTTATGAAGCCGCCGTCGTTCGACGCCTGCCGCGCGAGAAGCGGCGTATGCTTGGCATCTACCGCGATCGCGGCAATCGGGGTGGCAGCATTGATCCGATCGATCGCAAGGCGCTCAAAGAGTGGACGGTGACGCGCGGCGACGAAGGCGGCGCGAATGACGGCGACCTGGTCCGTTTCGATACGGTGCGCAGCGGCCATCGCCACACGACCGCGCGCGTCGACGAGGTCCTCGGCAATCCGGACGAGCAGCAGAAAATCAGCCTAATCGCGATCCATGCGCACGGCTTGCCGGATGAGTTCCCAGAGCCTGTGCTCGACGAGCTCGGCGACTTGAAACAACCCACCCTCGAAGCGCGCACGGACCTCCGCGATCTTCCACTCCTGACCATCGATCCGGCGGACGCCCGCGACCATGACGATGCGGTCCATGCTGCGCCAGATCCAGACCCCGGCAACTCAGGTGGCTGGATCGTCTCGGTCGCGATTGCCGATGTTGCTCACTACGTCCGCCCGAATTCCCGGCTCGATCGCGAGGCCCAATTGCGCGCCAACTCGATCTACTTTCCCGATCGCGTCGTGCCGATGCTGCCAGAGCGCATCTCAAACGATCTGTGTTCACTGCGCCCGCACGAGGACAGGCCGTGCCTGGTGGCGCAAATGACGTTCGACCGGAGCGGTTCCAAAAAAGGCCAAAAATTCCTGCGCGCCATGATGCGCAGCCACGCAAAACTCAGCTACGAGGACGCGCAAGCGGCATTCGACGGCCATCCCGACGACGTCGCTCAGCCATTGATGGCGGGCGCCCTGGAGCCGCTCTGGCAAGCCTATCAGGCCCTCAAGAAGGCACGCGACAAACGCCAGCCGCTCGATCTCGACCTGCC
>JAGDYV010000105.1:0-8280 GCA_049116495.1 Hyphomicrobiaceae bacterium
AGCACCGCGGCTGGTTCCACTCGTCGCTGCTCGAAAGCGCCGGCACGCGCGGCCGTGCGCCCTACGATACCGTCCTGACGCACGGTTTCGTCCTCGACGAGAAGGGCATGAAGATGTCGAAGTCGCTCGGTAATGTCACCGCACCGCAGGACGTCATCTCCAAGAACGGCGCCGATATCCTGCGCCTCTGGGTCGGCTCGTCGGACTATACCGATGACCTGCGCATCGGCCCGGAGATCCTCAAGACGTTCGTCGAAACCTACCGCAAGCTGCGAAACTCGATGCGCTGGATGATCGGCGCGCTGCATCATTTCGATCCGGCGACGGATACGGTCGCGCCTGAGGATATGCCGGCGATCGATCGTCTGATGCTGCATCGCCTGGCCCAGCTCGATGGCGAGATCCGCGAAGCGTATACCAACTATGAGTATCGCCGCGTGATCTCGGCGCTGTCGAACTTCATGAACGCCGATCTGTCGTCGTTCTACTTCGACGTGCGCAAGGACGCGCTTTATTGCGAGCCGGCTTCGTCGCAAAAGCGTAAGGCGGCATTGACCACGATTTCGGCAATCTACGATGCCGTCACCGTGTGGCTGGCGCCGATTCTGTCGTTCACGGCCGAAGAAGCGTGGCTTGCGCGGCATCCGTCCGAAGACGGCTCCGTGCATCTGCAGACCTTCCCGGAGATCCCCGCGGCATGGCGCGACGAAGCGCTCGCGGCCCGCTTCGACAAGGTGCTGCGCGTGCGCCGCGTCGTCACCGGCGCCCTGGAGGTCGAGCGCCGCGAAAAGCGGATCGGTTCAAGCCTGGAGGCGGCGCCTGAGATCTACATCAGCGATCCGGCCCTGCTTGAGGCTTTCGATGGCCTCGATGTCGCGGAACTGATGATCACGTCGGCCGCCACGCTGCGATCCGGTGCCGCGCCTGCCGACGCGTTCACGATGCCGGAAGTCGCCGGTGTCGCGGTCATGCCCGCGTTGGCGCAGGGCAAGAAATGCGCGCGTTCGTGGCGTATCGTCGATGACATCGGTGCCGACCCGGATTTCCCAGATCTTTCGGCCCGCGATGCCGCCGCAGTCCGCGAGTTCGACGCCCGGCCAGCCGAAGCCGCGGAGTAGGCGCATGCGCGAGACCGACGCCCAATCGACGAACGAGGTTGCAGCCTCTGGTGCGCTTTTGCGTCTCGGACTCGGCATGGCCGTTGCGACCCTGATCATCGACCAGTTGCACAAGTGGTGGATGATCGCGGTTTACGGCATTGAATTGCAGGAGCGTGTCACGGTCGCGCCGTTCCTGGATCTCGTCTATGTGATCAACAAGGGTGTCAGCTACGGCATGTTCACCCAGGGCAGCCAGACCGGGCAATTTGCGCTCGCCGCGTTTGCCTTCATTGTTGCCTTGGCTTTGACCGTCTGGCTCGCGAAAGGGACGCATACGTCCAGTTCGGCGATCGGCATTGGATTGATCGCTGGCGGTGCTGTTGCCAACGCGATTGACCGGTTGCATCTTGGTGGTGTCGCCGATTTCTTTCAGCTGCACGCCTTCGGCTTCTATTGGTATGTGTTCAACATAGCGGATGTGGCAATAGTTGCCGGTGTCGTGGCGCTATTGTACGATTCATTCATTCTGAGTCGCAAAGACGCCGCAAAACAGTCATAGTTGACGGCTCATGGTTTCGGATGCGCTTGTCGTAACGTGGTTCAAAAACGTTGCGGCCGGTGCGATCGTATGAGCGAGCATATGACATCGGGTCCGTTGTATGGGGGGCGTCATATGGGGACCATGAGCACCGCTTGAGGGGACGAAAATGGGACAGTTCGCAGCTCGCCTGAGAACGTTGGCCGCCGTTACTACGGCTGGTCTGCTTGTCGCCGCCTGCAGTGGATACGATGTCGAACTGAAAGGCGGGGTGTTTGATGCGTTGGGCGTAAATGACATCAATGCTTCGCGAAAAGAGCCCAAGATGGCCAATCGCCAGGGCCTTGTCGTCCCTCCATCAACTGCGAGTTTGCCGAAGCCCGGCGCACCTCCACAAACGGTGATTGCATCGAACGGCGAGCCCTTCCCGGTTAACCCGGAGGATGCCAAGAAGCAGCGCCGCGACGATGTTATCAGGAAGCACAATGCGTTCTGCGAAAAAGCCCAACAGCGCTACGATTCCGGTATTGCAGCCACGGTTGAGCAAAGTCCGTGGGGCGCCTGTCATCAGTCTGCTTTGCGCAAGTTGACGGGTCGAGACCTGTCAGGGAAGAAGGCCGTCGGCGCACAGTAAACGCTTGATGTTTAACGCGACCACAGTCGATTTCCGTGATCTGACTTTTAGTCGCGGAATATATAAAAACGATTGTTAAATCAGCCACATAACGCGAGTTCTCGCGAACATGAACGCGTTGTCATTTGACTTGCGCGCGTCAGCCGCCAACATTTGCCTCAACGCTGGGCCATTTCCCAATCTCGTATAATCGGGCCTTGCCGCGTGCAGCATTTTCCCATGCGAGCCGGCTTGCCGTCTGGATTGTGACCGCCAACCATGGAGCTGCACGCAGCCATGAATAAATTCGCAGCCGACATCATCGGGCGTTTGCGCCTATTTACTTTCGTTTCCTGCCTGGGGTTTGCCATGACACTTGCCGCTGAAATGAGCCATTCGACCCATGCCAACGCCGCGCGCGCATCGACCGCGAAGCTCGCAAACGGCATGGATGTGGTTGTGATTCCGGATCATCGCGCGCCGGTCGTCACCCACATGGTGTGGTATCGCGTCGGGGCGGCCGACGAGCAGCCGGGGGTTTCCGGAATTGCGCATTTTCTAGAGCACCTGATGTTCAAGGCAACCGAGAACATGGCAAGCGGCGAATTTTCGAAAACCATTGCCCGGCTTGGCGGCCAGGACAACGCTTTCACCAGCCAGGATGTCACTGCTTATTTCCAGCGCATCGCGCGCGACCGTCTACCGACGGTGATGAAAATGGAAGCTGAGCGCATGACCAAATTGCGCCTCGAGGAAAAAGAGGTGCTGACGGAGCGCGACGTCATCAAGGAAGAGCGCCGCTCCCGCACCGACAACAATCCGTCCTCGATTCTTGCTGAGGAAATGAACGCGGCGCTCTTTCAATCCCACCCTTACGGAATCCCGATTATCGGCTGGATGCATGAGATCGGTGGCCTGACGCGTGAAGATGCCCTGTCGTTCTATCGCCGGCACTATGCACCGAACAATGCGATTTTGGTTGTCGCAGGCGATGTAACGCTCGACGAGGTGCTGAAACTCGCCAAGGACACCTACGCAAAAATACCGAACAACCCAGATGTCAAACCTTACAAGCGCCCGACAGAGCCGCCCGCCAAAGCCGCCCGCCGCGTCGAATTGATCGATGGCCGCGCTGGCGAGCCGATCCTGCAGCGCTACTATCTGGCGCCCAGCTACAGCAGCGCCAAAGGGCGTGAGGCCGAAGCGCTCGACCTGCTCTTGAAGGTTGCGGCCAGCGGATCGACGAGCAAGCTCTATCGTGAACTGGTGGTCAAACAGAAGATCGCCTCATCGGCAGGCGGTTACTATTCGGGCCATGGCAAGGAATACGGCAAGATCGTCTTCTACGGCGTGCCGGCGCGCGGTGCCACGATCGAGCAACTGGAAGCCGGCATCGACGCGGTGATCGCCGACATCATTGCCAACGGCGTGACCGAGGTCGAACTGGAGCGCGCCAAACGTGTCTATATCGCCGACTACATCTACGAGAGCGACAACCAATCGACTTTGGCCCGCCGTTATGGCTTTGGCCTGGTTGTCGGCCAGACGGTCGAACAGATCGAAAACTGGCCGGACGAGATCCGCAAGATCACACTCGATGACGTAAAAGCTGTCGCGGCGAAGTACTTCAATTCGAAGGCATCGGTCACCGGGCATTTGCTGCCGAAACCGCGCAAGGAAGCCGCGGTAACCGGCGAAAAGGATCGCTCATAATGTTCAAGCAGTCTCTAGCACTCGTTGCCACCGCCGTCATGGCTTCTGCGCTGGCGCTCGGCGGCGGCACGTCTGAAGCCGCGAAAGCAAAGCTCGAAAAGAAAAAAATGAATATCAAGGAAGTTACAAGCCCGGGCGGCATCACGGCCTGGCTGGTCGAGGAACACAGCGTGCCGCTGGTCGCGGTCCGCTTTGCCTTTGAGGGCGGCAGTGCCCAGGACCCGGACGGCAAGGAAGGCGTTGCGCATTTCCTTTCCGCGATGCTCGATGAAGGGGCTGGCGATCTCGATTCAAGCACTTTCCAGGAGCGCATGGAAGACATCGCCATGCGCATGAGTTTTAGTCAGGGGCGTGACAGTTTCTACGGCAATTTCCAAACGCTGAGCGAGAACCTGGACGCGTCGGCCGAACTGCTGACGTTGGCCATCACCAAGCCGCGTTTCGATGAGGTCGCCACCGAGCGCATTCGCAAGCAACTGATTGCAAGCCTCGCCTTCGCCGCCAAGAACCCGAACCAGGTCGCCGGCAAGGCGTGGTCCGAGGCAGCATTTCCGGGCCACCCCTACGGTCGTCCCTCGAAAGGCACGCCCGAGAGTATTGCAGCGATCGCACCGGCTGATCTGCATGCCTATCGCAACCGTGTGTTCGCAAAATCGACCCTCAAGGTCGCCGTCGTCGGCGACATCTCGGAGGCTCGGCTCGGCGCCTTGCTCGACCAGGTGTTCGGCGGCCTCGCGGAAAAGGCCGAGCTGACCGGTGTGCCAAAAGTAAAACCGTCCGCGGGCACAACCAAGGTCATTGAGATGCCGGTGCCGCAATCAGTTGCCGTGTTCGGTTTCGAAGGCATTGCGCGCAATGATCCGGATTTCGTGCCGGCCTACGTCATGAACCACATCCTTGGTGGCGGCGGGTTTGCGTCGAACCTGATGGAGGAGGTGCGTGAGAAGCGCGGCCTCGCCTATTCCGTATACAGCTACCTGCAGCCCTATGATCACGCCGCAATTTTTGCGGGCAGCGTGGCGACCAAGAACGAAAAGCTGGTGGAGTCGCTCGACGTCATCCGCGCCGAGATCAAGCGCATGATGAGCGACGGCCCAAGCCAGTCGAAGCTCGACAACGCCAAGAGCTACCTGACTGGCTCCTATGCGCTGCGCTTCGACACCAGTTCCAAGATCGCCAGCCAGTTGCTCGGCATCCAGCAGGAAGACCTTGGCCTCGATTACGTCAATGTCCGCAACGACCTGATCGATGCGGTGACGCTCGACGACATCAAAAGGGTCGCGACCAGACTGCTGAAACCGGAAAACCTGATCATTTCGGTTGTCGGCAAGCCGGAAGGATTGAAGGCGAGCCACTGATCTGGTGCGTTACACAATCGCGTGCAGGCGTTGTACAAGTTGTGCCATTGGCGTATCCCCGCCGATGGCATTTCTTTTAGAGACACTGATGGGAAGCGTGGTTCATGGCGCATACAACCGAAACGACATTGGCTGGGCGAACCTTGTTCCGGCAGACCATTGATGGCTGCTTCAAGGCTGCGATTGGCGATGGTGGCCTGGATAGTGCCGTCTTCGACTCAGCCCTGACCAAGGCCGACGGTGCGCTCGCCAGGCTTAAGCAGTGCCGGGCCGACGGCGATCTTGCGCTGCTGGCGGTTGGCGATGATCTCGCCAGTGTCGATGCCATCAAGGCCGCCTACCAACGCCTCGCCAACGATGCCCAAACGATCGTGTTTTTCGGAACGGGAGGTTCCGGCCTCGGCGGTCAGACGCTGGCGCAGTTCGGCGGCTGGTCAATCCCCGGTGTCGGCGGGCTCGGTGACAAAAGCGGTGCCCGCCCGCCGATGACACGGTTTTACGACAACCTTGACCCGTTCACGCTGTCGTCCGCGCTCGGTCGTCTCGATCTTGCCCGCACGCGTTTTGTCGTGACTTCCAAGTCAGGTGGCACGCCGGAGACGCTGTCGCAGGCACTGGCGGCGTTGCAGGCCGTCAAGGCCGCCGGGCTGGAAGCGCGCATTCCAGATTTGTTCCTGGGCATTACCGAACCGCGCAAGGAAGGCACCAAGAACGGCCTGCGTGAGCTGCTCGAGCACCATGGTGCGCCCTGCCTCGACCATCACACCGGTATCGGTGGCCGTTTCGCGGTGTTGACCAATGTCGGCCTGTTGCCGGCCATCTCGCGCGGCGCTGATCCGGCCCGCGTCCTGGACGGCGCCAAGTCGGTCGTCGACGCGCTCGAAGCGGCGCAATCCGCCAAGGACTTCGCGCCACTCGTCGGCGCGACGCTGGCCGTCGAACTTGCCAACACGCGCGGCATCAAGGTCCAGGTCATGATGCCCTACGCCGACCGACTCGGACGCCTCGGCGACTGGTTCGTGCAGCTCTGGGCGGAAAGTCTTGGTAAAGATGGCAAAGGCACGACACCGGTCGGCTGCCTCGGCCCGCTCGATCAGCACAGCCAGCTGCAACTCTTCATGGATGGTCCGCGCGAGCACTATATGACCTTCGTGCGCCAGCCGATGGCCGATACGGGGCCGCGCATCGATGCGGAGATGGCGGCGATCGCGGGCATCGATGTGCTCGCCGGCAAGACCATCGGCGACCTCGTCGAGGCACAGACCTACGCTGTTCCACAGGCTTTAATGCAGGCGGGCCGCCCGGTGCGCATTTTTGACATCCCGGAACTTGACGAGGCGGCAATGGGTGCGATGCTGATGCACTTCATGTTGGAGACGATTCTTGCCGGTTGGCTGTTTGGCGTCGATCCATTTGACCAGCCGGCTGTCGAACTCGGCAAGATCCTCACGCGGCAACGCCTCGCCGGTGAGATCTAGAGGAAGGCGCGCGCCGGCCGCCGAGACAGTGTAGCAGCGCCGATAACCGGTTCGAGCATAGCGGCGGCAAATTGGACCAATCGGCAGTCTCCTCTTGCGGGTTGTGCGAGCGAGTTGGTGCCTGGCACCGTCCCCGCGGAGGTCTGAGCGAAGCGAGGAAGGGCCGTGAGCGCAAACAACTCTCAAATCCGGCAGCTGAGTCCCGAAACGGTCAATCGCATCGCGGCTGGCGAGGTCATCGAACGTCCCGCCAGCGTCGTCAAGGAACTGGTCGAAAACGCCATCGATGCCGGCGCCACCGATATTGAGGTGGTGACGGTGTCAGGCGGTACGTCGTTGATCCGTGTCATCGACAATGGCATGGGCATGGCCCCCACCGATCTCGAACTCGCGATTGCCCGCCATGCCACCTCGAAGCTCAGCGAGGATGATCTGTTCGACATTCGCCAACTCGGCTTTCGTGGCGAGGCGCTGCCCTCGATCGGCTCGATCGCGCGCCTTGCGATCGCGTCGCGTCCGCTGGGCAGCGCCGAGGGCTGGGAGATCGTTGTCGACCGCGGCGCCTGTCAACCGATCAAACCGGCTGCCCTGGAATTCGGCACCCGGGTCGAGGTGCGCGAGCTGTTCTCCGCGACGCCGGCGCGCCTAAAATTCCTCAAATCCGAGCGCGCCGAAAACATGGCGATCGGCGACATTGTCAAGCGCCTCGCCATGGCACATCCACAAGTCGAAATGACATTGACCACCGGCGAGCGCACCGGCCTGCGCCTCGCCCAGGCAACACGCGATCGTAAAGGCCTGCTGACGCGCCTGTCGCGGATCATGGGCCGCGACTTCCTCTCCGATGCACTGCCCGTAGAGGCCGAACGTGACGGCATCTCGATTTCGGGTTTCGCCGGTCTGCCAACACTCAACCGTGGTGACTCGACGTTGCAGTTCCTGTTCGTCAACGGCCGCCCCGTACGCGACAAGGTCCTGATCGGTGCCCTGCGGGCCGCCTACGGCGATTTCCTGCCCCGTGGCCGCCAGCCGCTCGTCGCATTGTTCCTCCGGCTCGATCCGCGTGACGTCGACGTCAACGTGCATCCCACAAAGGCCGAAGTGCGCTTTCGCGATGCCGGTCGTGTGCGCGGTCTTATCATCTCGGCATTGCGCCATGCGCTCGCCGAAGCCGGTCACCGTGCCGCCGACGCCGGTGGCCGCGCCACCATCGATGTCGCTGCCGCGTTTGCCGGTTCACAAAACGGCACAGCAACGCCGGCAATGCCCGCCAGCTCCAGCGGTGCATCCAGCGCGTACCGGCCGGCACCGCCGTCAACCCACATTAACCGCGGTATGGCCGAAGCCGCGCAAGCGCCGTTCGATGGTCTCGCGATGCCGAGCGGGCGTGTCGAGCCGGTCCGGGAGGCGCCAGAAATTGTCGCCGCTCAGTTGCAGCCGCTCGGCGCCGTCCGTGCCCAGGTGCATGAAAACTACATCA
>JAGDYV010000106.1:0-18070 GCA_049116495.1 Hyphomicrobiaceae bacterium
GAAAGAGCAGCAGGTAGGTGAAAAACTCGCCCATGTGGTCGTTGCGGCTGAGGTATTGCCGCGCATAGGCGATGATCAATAGGCCGATGCCGAGGATCAAAAAGGCGAAGAAAAAGCCCAACCCGTCCAGCATCAACGTGAAGTTCAATCCCAGAATGGGGAGCCAATCGACCCGCGCGGTGACGACCTCGCCGGCGAGGACCGCCGGCAGATTGCTCAGCAAACCAATGAAAGCGATGAGCGATACGGAAAACGTCATCCCGGCACAGGCGGCGCGGCCGGCGGCATTCATCAGACCCGGCAGCAGCGCGCCCAAGAACGGCAAGGCGACGATAAAGAAGAGAGACACGCGAACTCCTGATCCGATGCAATTCCAGGTTGATCAAACCGCATTGAATTCCAAAGGCTCAAGGACAAATGTCAGCTTCAGCCTGGAATCTTGTGCTCGTTTGAGATGTGATCGAGCGCTATCGCTTTGCAAGTGCAAGGCGCTACCATTGCAGCGAAAGCTTGCGTTCCGCCCCAGAGACATTCGACAGACACTTCCCTGGCTTGGCAAGATGGCGGGGCAAGCGTGCAGGGAAACTGAAAACGTCCGGAACGTCGCGGACGACTTCGCAACGCGGCATGATGACGTCGCAGGTCAATCGAAATGGGCAGTGGCGTTCAAGCATCAAATCACCAGCATTATACTCGAGGGCTCGGTGAGGATCACAGATAACGTGCAAGCCTTGCCGATGTGATCGCACGCCTGCCACAGAGCGCCAGAGGGACGGGTTGCCGTTAAGACATTGCGCGAAAAAAGCGGACACAGGCTATTGCCGGCAATGAACGACGTGTCGGGAGTATAAGGTTTAGAGCGAGACGGTGGGTGCCAGCAATCAAAAAGTGGATAGGCGACGATTTGGTAAATGGCGCGAGACCTTAGCGCTTACCAACGCGACGCGCACGCGAACGGTTCTCCAGTACATGATCAAGGGCTGATGGTAAACGGTCGAGTATTGACAAGTTAGACCTGACCGCGTTTGTCAGAGCGGCACAAAGAAACGCGTGGCTAATCTTAGTATTACACCAGTTTTGCTGTAGGAAGCGCGTATGAGGTGTGCGTAATTCTCCCGTCCAGGGTAGAAGTTCGCGTCTTTGGTCGGAAGAGTAGTGAGGACTGCCGATGTCGGAACAGGCTGACAAACCGGAACTGGTCGAAAAAACCACCCGCATCGTGGAGGCGTTCGTCTCGCACAATCAGGTTGAAATCAAAGACCTGCCGACTTTAATCGGCGACGTGCACGCCGCGCTCGACAAGATCGCGCAGGATACGCCCACTCAGGAGCGACCGGCGCAGAAGCCCGCGGTTGCGATCAACAAATCGATCATGCCGGACTACATCATCTGTCTTGAAGACGGCAAAGAGTTCAAATCCCTCAAGCGGCACTTGCGGACCCACTATTCGCTGTCTCCGGAAGAGTACCGTGAGAAGTGGAACCTGCCACATGACTATCCGATGGTGGCGCCAAACTATGCGCGCGCGCGTTCGGAACTGGCCAAAAAGATGGGACTTGGTACACGCCGCGAGCGCTGAAGGCATCAGCGTTGTGGCTTCCTGGCAGTGGTGGCGGCGCTGTGTCGGCATAGGCGGCACGGGCTTTTTTGTAGGCGCGCGACACGGCGATGCAGATCAAGCAATCTCGCGTGACAGGCAATATCATAACTCCAATGTCCCGCCCGGGCCTGGCAACGCTGGACGCGCAGGGCGCGACGTAGACTGCTGGCAAGACGGCAGCGCCCTGCCTGCGTGTCAAGATCGATCTCGCATGACCAAAGATGCAACGTGCGGCTCAGGTCGACGATCAATGAGTCGCGATTCCCCTGGCCAGCAGCAAGGCCAGGCGTTGATGGGTGAAAGCGGAAAGACGGCAGGCGATTGGTGGGCAGCATCGGAACCCCGCATGTTGGCTTGGCGATGCCAACAAGTCTCGCCGCCATGGGATCGCGGGGGACAACGTCGTGCCATCGTTAATCGGGTTTTTTTTGGCGCAGTGCATGACGACCCGCCGCCACACCGAACGGTGAGGAGTGGGCGGATCATTCATGATGAACGGGAGTTATCCTCGTTGCCCATGCAGACCGCAGGCTAACTGGGCCGGACCAGGGCATATGCCTGGTCGGACTGACCGGCGCAATATTCGGCGCCGCCCACCCAATGGAGGAAAAATTGATATTGAATGATGATGCAACTCAAAGGCATTGCGCAACCAAGCGATCTCAACAAATGCCAGTGCGGCCGCCGATCGTTCCCAAGCAGGAATCGGTGCTGACACGCGAATTCGTCTTCGGCACGGTTGCCGCCGTGTTTGAGATTGATGCAGAACAACTCGCGAACCCGACCCGCGGCCGTGCGCATGTCGCTTTGGCGCGGCAGGCGGCCATGTATCTGGCGCATGTCGGTTGCGAACTCTCAATGACGACGGTCGGACGCATGTTCGGCCGCGACCGCTCGACCGTTGCCCATGCCTGCCGCCGAATTGAAATCGCCCGCGAGAGCCCGCACTTCGATCGCGCCTACACCATGATGGAACGATCAGTCCACACAATGGTGCAGACCTCGGCGGCGCTGCGCCGCGACCTCATGCTCGCCGAGCGGGGAGGGGTGCGATGACAGAATCGGAAAAGATCGTCCGGCCCCGTCATGAAAAAGGGCCTCTCGCGTGGCTGCACCAGCGTCGAGACAAGGCGGGACAGCCATTAATCTCAGCCGAGGAACTGGCTGCCGGCGAAAAACTGGCGGCAGACTTTCACGCGGCGCTGCTCAACCAACGGGTGACGGCGAACTGGTCGGGGATTGCACCAAGCCGCAAGGAACGGCGTGCGACGCCGGGATTCGGTACTGACATCTCCGATCGGGCGATCGGTGCCAAGCAGCGTTTTGAGCGTGCCTTGCAAGCGGTCGGTAAGGATCACGCCAATCTCTTGATCGATGTGTGCTGCTTCGAACGCGGTCTGACCGAAGTCGAAAAGGCGTCCGGCTGGCCGCAACGCTCGGGCAAACTGGTGCTTCAATTCGCGTTGCGCCAGCTGGCCCGGCACTATGGATTGGTGCGCGACGATGGTCTCGTCGACGGTGCCGGGCGCGTGCGGCATTGGGCTGTAGATGACTATCGCCCGGAGATCTGACGTGCTCGACCGGGAAACAGGCCGGTCGGGCGAGCCTCGGCGCTTTAACCGGCGAGGCGAACCTGCGCTTCGGCGCGGATCCGTTCGATCATCGATTTCAGGCCGTTTGAGCGCTGCGGCGTCAAATGATCGCTCAGCCCAAGCTCGGTGAAAATGCCAAGCGCGTCGGTATCGAGCACAGCGCCAAACGGCTTGCTGTCATAAATGGCACGGAGAATGGCGATCAGTCCCTGCACGATGTGGGCATCGCTCTCGCCGCGAAAATGGAGGGCTTCGGCTTCGCCTTGCGGCGGTCGATCCACCACCAACCAGACCTGGCTGGCACAGCCGCGGACACGTGTCGCCTCCGTCTTTTCATCTGATGCCAGCGGCGCCATCTCCCGGCCAAGCTCAATGACGTAGCGATAGCGGTCTTCCCATTCGTCCAGGAATTCAAAGTCCGCCTTGATGGCTTCGATCGACATGTATGGCCCCAACTCCTCGTCGCGTACCCACCGTATGTAGGTGGTCCGGTCGTCGTCGTACAGAGGCAGTTACAGATCAGCGGCCGTTAGACAGCGTGAACGATCGGTCGGCTGGTGACAAAGTGTCGTTTTCATAACGCGATCGACCGGCATCGGGCGGTGGCTGCCACTCTCCGAGGCGTCCACCCAGCTTTGATGAGCCATAGCGTTCGTCATAGGGATCCGACCGGCTTTCCAGCGATTGACGCGCGAGCTTGATCGCGTAGGCAAACTTGCGCTTGAAGGCGGACCAGACCTCACCGGTGGCATCACAAGTTTTCGGATATCGGCTGCAAAAGCCTGGCGACCGGCCCTCTTCATGGGCCAACTGCGCTTCGTATGATGCGGGATCAGCCGGTAACAGCATGACAGCGGCCACGGCGAGCACCAGGAGACGCATAAGAAACATTCGACACTCCGAGACGCAAAACAACTTCGAGAATGCACATTGGGTCGGATACAGCCGACGATCTGTATTCAGCATTTGTTGGGTTAAGGAAGCGTTAAGCGCATGCGGTCAAGATGCCAGGAACCGACAGCCGGACAATGAGCAGGCCATGACACCCACGATACTGCGATCGGTTCTAATCATTTCAATGATGGTGGGGATCGGTGTCGTTCTCAATATATTCAGCAGCCAGCAGCAATCCGCTACGGGCCGCGGGAATGGATCAATCATCGGCCAACCGGTGTCGGCCGAGCGCAAGCTTGCCAACGCCAGGCGCGATCAAAAGACAGATGCCAAACTCCTGCAAAGTGCAGTGCGCCGGGAACTTGAAAACCGCGGCTATCTAACGGCATCGTCCGGTGCTTCAACGGGGGTATCGACGGCAGCCGCGATCCTCGCCTTTGAGTTCGACCACAATCAGAAACTCACCGCGATGCCGACCGACGCGATCTTGAAGGCGTTGATCTTCACGCACACGACGGCGGGCAAGTCCCGGCAGATTCGACCGCAAACCGAGGCGGCCCGCGAACTGATTGGTGAGGTGCAACGCGCGCTCGCCCATCTTGGCTATGGTCAACCGAACATCACAACGGAGCTGGACGGTGCGACGCGCAAGGCGATCCGCAAATTTGAACGCGCCCGCGGTTTGCAAGTGAGCGGCCGCGTGTCCGCGCCGTTGATTGCCAGTCTTGGTCCGGCATTCGACGCGGCCAAGGTCGGGCACGCGAGCGACACGGCCGATCCAAATGCGGGTTAGCCCGATTTTTGACAGGACATTGCGAAAGTGGGAGTGACGCGGGCAGCCCCAATCTGGTGGGCCAGCGGAGATCCCCCATGCGTTTGAAGTCACAACTCTGGATTCAAGCTTATATTCGCACCTGTGCCAACGCGCACTGTCCGGCGATGGTCGTGCGGCATGGCGACAATGATGCCGGTGCACCGTTTATCAAAATCAATCACCTTGATGGAACGGCAAGCCTCTATGGCCCCGCACCGGCCGGCTTCAGTGAGGTCGCCGACGATCAAAGATTCGTTCCGCTGCTCGTTGCCCCAGATACGACCGAAGCGGCGGTCGACGATTACATTCGCCAGCAGCACGAGTTCGACCCCGATCTTTGGTTGATCGAAGTTGAGGATGCAAAAAGGAGACACTTCCTGGAAGGATGGCTTTCCGAGACATAGCGGAGAACAGGTTTTTATCGTTTTGTTAAGCAAATCGCATACTGATTAACACAGCAAGCAGCGTGGACTCGTTCAGAGATCACGTAGGACGACGAGCCATTCTGAGGGGGTGCGGCATGGCAATGATTATTACACTGGATCGGATCGCGGATTCGACCGTGGACGAGGCAATTGTTGACAGCAGCTGCCGCGAGCAGGTTGCCGAAGTTATATTGTTTCCGGGGGTTCGATATGAACGCTGGTCCGATGAGCCGGCGACGTCAGGGGCTCCAAGTGAGCTACAGCGCAAGCGTGAGCTGGCACAATCGCGACGCGACTGGCTCGACATTTAGGCATCACTCGCGGAGCCTGGCGAGCGCGTTTTGGGGCGCGCAGCGAAAAGAGGCGCGCTGCTCATCGACCTGGCGGCGATAGGCGAGGCCCTTGATTGGAGCCCGGAGAACCACGAGGCCGCGAACACCAGGCAGTTTGACGACCGGGATGCTCTTGTTTGAGCTGGAAACCTCGGTGGTGCCGTGCGCGAAAACATTACCAGGCGGCGCGAGCATAAGATTGATATCGATCACGCGCCGGTCATTGCCCGGCACAAAATAGAAATTCTCACCTTTCGGCGTATGCAGTGACAAGCTCCAGCCAGCGCTCGGCAGCTTGGCGCTGACGCGGATGCGCGACGTCGACGCGTCGTAGCGGCAATATGAATAGAGGGCATCTGCATTGTAGAAGGGCAGCGGTTGCGTCTTGGCGGTAACGGGCTTGTCGAAGGCGACCTGATTGACCGGAAGGGCCTCCGTGAGAATTCTGTAGGACGATGACACGCCAATTTGAGCGGCCGATAGCGTTACCAGGATATGGATGATCGCCGCAGCGATCAGTGCCGCCGTAATCAAGCGCCATTGGCCAACTGCGCCGCGCGCCCATGCCATGATCCGGGTCATCGGCAACTGACCCTTCGAATGGATGGCAGCGGGCGTTTGGCCTCATCTGCGGGAACGCCGGTATCGCCGGTGCGGTTCTGGATTTCAAGGACCACCACCAAGCGGCCGGCCCGAGACGTGGGCACCCAATTGCCGGGCCGCGCTTCACGGGCAAGATCAATGCGGATCGTCCCGTCGGCCCTGGGTACGACATTGGCGATGTTGAAGCCATGCCGGTTGGATGGATTTGGGACCAGACCGCCGTTGCTGTTGAAGACGTTGATGCTCCACCAGTCACTGGCTGGTGCCGGGCCTTCGATCGCGTAATGACAGGCCGAATGGAGTCGGCGCCCGCTGTCGTCGAACATCGCCTCGTAACGCGACACGAACGTCGCGCTGAAAACCAACATGGCCTGCTTATCGTTGCGGATCAGGCTGTAGGGGTCGGAGTTGAGACGCCCCCCCATCGTCCACTTCACCCATGGGCCTATTCGCTCGGTGTTAAACGCAGCGCCTTGTTCGACGACGTACCAACTGGACAACAGGCCGCCGAAAACGGCAATCGCGGCGAACGTTGCGATTTTCAGGATCAAACCGAGCGTGGATTGCAACGCACGTTTGAGGCGGACGAAATGGTCCGAGGTCGTGATCGACGGGCTTGCCATGTCAACGCTGTCCAATCGTGGCAAGCGGATTGTCGGCGGCGGCGCCATCTGGAACACCGGCGGCTTTGCGCAGAGATTTCGCCAGTTTCTGCAGCACCTTCAGTGTCGGTGGGGCGATGAGTTTAGCCGTCTTGTCGTCATCTCCCTGCAGACCGAATGATGGGTTCTGGCGGCGCAACTCGGCGAGGCGCTGGCGCTCTTCGATCTGGCGAGGATGGTCGGGCAGGCCCTCAAGTGTCGGGATGTCGAGGCTCTTGTGTGCCACCGACATGTAGGACTGCCAGATCTGGGCGGGAATGCTCCCACCGGTCAGGCCCTTGCCGCCGGGCCGGTAGACGGAGCGGAAGTCATCACGGCCGACCCAGACGCCGGTCACCAGCTTGCCGGTATATCCCATGAACCAGCCGTCGCGGTAACTCGAGCTTGTACCCGTCTTGCCGGCGGCGTGCGTGAATTCCAGCTGGGCGCGCTTGCCGGTGCCAGCCTGGACGACGCCGACCAGCATCTGGTTCATCTGTCGGACGGTCGACTTTGAGAAGATCTGCTCCGGCTCCGGCTCATCACGCTTGCGGCTGTAGATCATTTCACCGCGCGCATTGAAGACCTCGAGCAAGGCGTAAGGTTCGACTTTCTTGCCGCCGTTGGCAAATGGCGCATAGCCGCCGACATGACTGATCGGTGTGATCCCAGTGTCGCCGAGCGCCATGGAGCAGGATGCCCGCGGCCCTTTGATGCCGAGCCGGTTGACGAGTTCAACAACGCGCTTGCGCTTGACACGCAGCGACATTGCGACGGCCGTGGTATTGAGTGAGACGCGCAGCGCATCCGCCATCGTCACGCGGCGGCCAGAGCCGTAGCTGCCGTTGTAGTTCTTCGGGCTCCAGCGCCCGCAGCGCACGCCACTGTCGCGCAGGGGAGCCCGCGACGTTAGCCCGTCTTCAAGCCCCCTGGCGTAAACATAGACCTTGAACGATGAACCCGGCTGGCGCTTTGCAGAGGTCGCGCGGTTGAACTGGCTCTCGCCATAATCCAGCCCGCCAACGATCGCGCGTACGGCGCCGTCGGTTTCCATCGAGACCAACGCTGCCGTCATCTGGCTTGAGACCCGTCTTGAGCGACGGCTTGAGCGTGGGATATTGGCCTGCACGGATTCTTCTGCGGCCTTCTGAAGATCGAGATCGATCGACGTGCGGGCGGTTAGCACCGAATAGCGGCGATCCTTGATCTTGCGGCGGATTTCTTCGTAGGCATAGTCGAGATACCAATCGGGACTGTCGGTTGTGCGGGTCTCAATCGGCGTCGCCGGTGACAGACGCGCGTTATAGACCTGGCCCGACGTGTAGAAGCCCGCCTCGACGAGATTGGAGAGCACTTCGTTGGCGCGTGCACGTGAGGCGGACAGATTGATGTGCGGCGCAAACTTTGTCGGGGCCTTGAAGAGCCCGGCCATCATGGCTGCTTCGGACATCGAGATATCGCGCACCGACTTGCCAAAATAAAACTGGGACGCCGCCTCAACGCCGAACGCGCCACCGCCCATATAGGCGCGGTCGAGATAGAGTTTGAGGATCTGCTGCTTGGTCAGGCGCGACTCAAGCCAGAAGGACAGGAAGACTTCCTTGATCTTGCGTGTGATTGAGCGTTCCGGAGACAGGAACAGGTTCTTGGCAAGTTGCTGGGTCAGCGTCGAGCCGCCCTGGACGACGGCGTTGGCGCGAACGTTCTCGAAAAGCGCGCGGAATGTCCCGAGGAAATCGACACCGAAATGCTCGAAGAAGCGCCGGTCTTCCGTGGCCAGCGCCGCCTTGATCATGTAATCGGGAATCTCGTCGAGTGGCACGGCGTTGTTGAGATTTATGCCGCGTTTGCCGATGACATTGCCATTGCGGTCCTGGAAGGTGACCGAGAATTCATCGAGTGCGAGCCAGTTCTTGCGGTCAATTTCTTCAAACGCTGGCAACGCCAGGAGATAGAGGACGACTAGGCCGCCAGCGCCAAGCGTCAGGCCTTCGGATGCAAACTCGTTGGCGATCCGTGGCCAGCCTTGCAGTTTGAAACGCGCAAAGAAGCTCGACGCCGCCATGTAGCTGCTTTTGATCCAGTGCCAGGACTGTGAGAGCGTGGAATCAATCCATGCGTCGAGGCCGAGCCAGTTGATCAGCCTGTCGCGTCCGCCCTGCCTGAAAAACCAATCGCTCAACGTTCACGCCTCATGCAAGTGCCATTTCGGGCACGTGCTTTTCGGGTTCACCGGCCTTTCAGGCTGACAGATCGATCGGTGCCACGTCGCTGATGACGTTCGTCCAAATCGACCCCGTCCCGATTGTCGGGGCGCCCGCCGCCCATTTGCCATACCATCCGGTTGGATGGCATACCTGACCATCGTCGGAGAATCCGTCTTTATCATGGATCGCGGCAGTAATGCGAGTAGGTATGCAAAACAGCAACAGCAGCGGCGACCCTGGCGATGACGGCAACACGCCCTACTGGCGGCGCAAGCGCCTCGACCAGATGAACCGGCGTGAGTGGGAGCAGCTATGCGACGGCTGCGGTCGATGCTGCATGCTTAAGTTGGAAGATGAGGACACCGACGAGATCTTTCTGACGCGGTTGTCATGCAAGTTGCTCGATATCGGCAAATGCCGCTGCACGGATTACAAGAAGCGGCACGAAAAGGTGGCGGACTGCTTGTCGCTGACACCGAAAATGGTGCGCGAGTTGAGCTGGTTGCCCGATACCTGTGCCTACCGTTTG
Source organism: Hyphomicrobiaceae bacterium (assembly GCA_049116495.1). Lineage (GTDB taxonomy): Bacteria > Pseudomonadota > Alphaproteobacteria > Rhizobiales > Hyphomicrobiaceae > CAJQQK01. The sequence goes on from JAGDYV010000106.1 coordinate 9,638, forward strand.
ATTAACGAAGGCCAGGATCTCGCCTGGTGGCACCCCTTGGTGTCTGGAAGCGATGAAACTGTCCATGAGGCCGGGATATCGGTGCGCGACTGGGCCATGCCGGAGACGGTGTCCCGCGTTGAAGAGCTGTACAAATACCTGGTGATTGAGGAATAGACGGGCAGTTGCGCGGTCGGTTACGCGGCACGTGCAGGGCTGCCTTGCAGATGATGGACTCGCGCAATCGCTGCAAACCGCATAGAGCGTGGTCAAGCGCGGCGGCGGCGGACGAGTGTTCGATCCGGAACACTTGATTGAGATCCGGCGCATTAACGGCGCGCGTTTTGGGGGCAGTTATTCTCAGGCTCAGGACATCGTGGCACGCGCTGCCGCCCGTGACCCGAGGCATCATCCTGATGCTGATAACAACGCTGATGTTCACCGCTATGCATGCCGCCATCCGGCATGTCACCAAGGAACTGCCGCCACTTCAAGCGGCGTTCTTCCGAGCCGCATTTGGCTCCCTGATCTTTCTGCCAACGATTTTTAACAGCGGGTTCGGTTTTCTCAGGACCGAACGAATCGGGCTGCACATTCTGCGTGCCTTTCTGAACGCCGCGTCGATGTTCTTGTTCTTCACAGGACTTGCCGTTACGGCACTGGCCAAAGTGACGGCGCTCAGTTTTACCTCGCCACTGTTTATGGCCGTCCTCAGCGTCATCTTTCTTGGCGAGCGCATGCGCATCCGGCGCTGGACGGCGACGTTGCTCGGGTTTATCGGCATGCTGGTCATCGTGCGGCCGGGATTCATCGAGCTCGACACGGGATCGTTTCTGATCATCGCGTCGTCCGCGATCTGGGCAGTGACGATGATTGTCATCAAATTTCTATTGCGCACAGATACCAGTTTGACGGTGACCGGCTATGCCTCGATTTTCGTGAGCCTGTTTGCGCTCGGCCCGGCAATCTATGTGTGGCAAAACCCATCGTTGGATGCCTGGCTCTGGATGCTGTTTATCGGGGTGGTCGGCGGTGCTGCGCAATTCCTGCTGGCCGAAGCGCTGCGCGAAGCCGATGCCGGGGCGATCATGCCGTTCGATTTTTTGAAACTCGTGTGGGCATCGTTGTTCGGTTTCTACCTGTTTGCCGAGATTCCGGACGCGTTTACCTGGATTGGCGCGCTGATCATTTTCGCAAGCGGCAGCTACATCGCCTACCGCGAGAGCGTGGTGGCGCGCAAAGAACGCGCCACGGCGGTCGATGAAAAAGCGGGCAAGGTGTGATTTGATACCGGACCAGTTGCTTGACGCAGCGCGTTGCAGATTAAGTTATCCGCTGTTTTTTCTATCGTGATATTATCGAGGTGCCGCGCTATATTTATAGGATATAGTATTGCTAAGAATTGTTTCCCAGAAACAAGTATTAACCGTTGACAGCGTTGCGATCTTGAAGTAATGTTCTTGTATAACGCGACAATCGGGCCCTGGCTGAGGGCGACGATGTCGCGTTTCTTATTCCAACATAGATGAAGACCCGCGGGCGCCATGACGGTTCTGAACGATGCGCAATGGCGTCTCGTCGAGAGCGCTTACTGCAACTCGCAAGAATCCGTCACGGATATCGCGAAACGCCATGGCATTAGCCCTGGGACGGTCAATCTACGACGCAGGAAATGCGGTTGGCGGAGCTGTCGTTTCCGACGATGGAGCTCTACGCGATGCCATCGGCGACGCAATCGCTGCTCGATGATAGTGCGGTCGACATCGACCAATGGATTGGCGACGAAGTGCGCAACGCGTTCGCCGAGCAGGAAGGCACGGCGTTCGTAAACGGCGACGGTGTGAACAAGCCTAGCGGGTTTATGAGGGCGCCGACGGTCGCCAACCGGTCCTGGCGCTGGGGTCGGGTCGGTGCGCTCAAGACGGGTGCGGCCGGAGACTTTCCGTCGAGCGATGCGCCCGATGTTCTGATTGACCTGGTCTATGCGTTGAAGTCCGGCTACCGCGCCAACGCGCATTTCGTGATGAACCGCTCGCCGAGCTACGCGCAATTTCGGATCAACTGGTCGAGGAAATCTACGAAAGGCGCTATTGGCGCCCGTCGCGAGCCAAGCATTTGCCGGGCGCCATTGCCTTTATTCATTTCGACGCGTCCGTCAATCATGGTGCGAGGGGCGCGGCGACGCTGTTGCAACGCGCGCTGAAGGATCAGGCGCCGCAACTCGCGGTCGACGGTGAAATTGGTCCGTTGACGATCGCAGCCGCCTTGGACGCCGATGAGACGCGTTTGCTCGATGCGTATGCCGAGGCGCGACGGCGAAAATATCGATCACTCAAACATTTCTGGAAGTTTGGCCGCGGCTGGCTCAATCGCGTTGCCCGCACTGAGGCACGTGCCCGCAGCCGATTAGGGCGCCCGCCCGCAGTCTCGCAGAGCTTGTCCAAGCAAACGAAAGGAACGCCAATGACGACGATTGATGGCACGACGCCAACCGCGAAGTGGTGGGGCAGTTCGATGACAATCTGGGGAGCGGCGATTACGGCGCTATCTACTGTGCTGCCAATTCTTGGTCCAGCAATCGGGGTCGATGTTACGCCTGATATCGTGCGCCAGGCCGGTGAGCAGGTCGTCGCTGTCGTCCAGGCGATTGGCGGGTTGGTTGGCATCCTGATGACGATCTACGGGCGGGCGCGTGCCGTAAGACCACTCGAACGCCAGCAGATACAAGTCAAGATCTGAGGAATGTACGGAATTCCAATCTGACAACAAGGCTGCGTTCATCACGGGTTCAGACGGCGGCCTATACCGTGGCAGGCATGATGAAACATCCAACACTCTCTGCACTGGTTGCCGTATCGGCCATCATGCTTGCCGTGATCTTCGGGCCGCGCGCGGTTTCGGCCGGCGCGCCCGAGCAATGCATCGGTGATTGGGCCCAGGCGGCAACCATCGTGCAACAGCGCAAAATGGTGGACGTGGCCAAGTTGAGCAAGCTGGCACGCAAGAAATTTGCCGGAAAGATCATGTCGGCACGCCTGTGCAAAGAAAAAGGCGAATACTTCTACCGATTGGTCATTCGCCGCGATAACGGGCGCATGCAGCGCGTCAAAGTTGATGCATTGAATCCGGGCAAATGACCGCAATGGGGGCAATCGATTGATTTTCGAGCGGATTTGCCCGATCTTGCCTACCGAGTTGAAGCCGGAGCGACTGTCATAGAGCATATGGCTCTGAATGTTAGAGGTGAACAACGTGCGCGCCCTCGTCGTCGAGGATGATCCCGACCTTAACCGGCAGCTGGTAGCGGCGCTGGAAGATGCAGATTATGTCGTCGATACGGCGACGGACGGCGAGGAAGGTTGCTTTCTTGGCGAGACCGAGCCGTATGACATTGTTATCCTCGATCTCGGTTTGCCGCAGATGGATGGCTTGACCGTGCTTGAACAATGGCGGCGCGAAGATCGCAAGATGCCGGTCATTATCCTGACCGCCCGCGACCGTTGGAGCGACAAGGTTGCCGGCATGGATGCGGGCGCGGACGATTATCTGGCCAAGCCGTTCCACATGGAAGAACTGCTGGCCCGTGTCCGTGCACAGGTTCGCCGTGCAGCCGGCCATGCCAAAAGCGAGATCGAATGCGGCCCGCTGCGCCTCGATACCAAATCCGGCCGGGTGACAAACGACGGCCAGATCGTGAAGTTGACATCACACGAGTATCGATTGGTGTCGTATCTCATGCATCACAAGGGGCGAGTGGTATCGCGCACCGAACTCGTGGAGCACATGTACGACCAGGACTTCGACCGTGACTCGAATACAATCGAAGTCTTTATCGGCCGTCTGCGCAAGAAGGTTCCCGCTCAATTGATCCGAACGGTGCGGGGGCTGGGCTACTGCCTGAGCGACGAGGATGAAGCTTAACTCTCTGGCGTTCCGGCTGTTTGCCACTGCAGCGGCTTGGACGTTGATTGCGCTGCCGATTGTCGGCATCATCATTTATAGTCTGATCAGCAATCTGATCCTGGACGGATTTGACAACCGGCTGCGTCAGCACACGTGGGTTTTGCAGTCGGAAGCGATTACCGGCGGTGCCGAACCGTCGCGGCCAAAAGACCTCCCTGAACCGCTGTTTGGCGTGACGAACTCCGGGTGGTATTGGCAGATCAAGCCCTACAAGGAAACGCCGGGCCGGACTTTCGTGTCCAATTCGCTGGCAACCGGCAGCCTGCCGTCACCGCACGAGACAGCATCGGCGAGAGTCGAAGGCGACATGCGCTGGCTCGATGTCACGGGACCGCTCGGCCAACCTCTGCGCGTTGTTGAATTGATCGGCACCATCAGCGAGGCGAAAGACGCGCCGATCTATCTGTTTGCCGTGGCCGGACCGTTAGATTGGCCGGGTGCAACGATCAACAATTTCGGGCTGATCCTTGCCTTGGCTTTCGGGTTGATGGGATTGGCTTTGTTGGCAGCGACATTCCTGCAGGTCAAAGTTGCGTTGAAGCCGTTGGCGGTCATTGAGCACGGCCTCTCCGATATCCGGACCGGTGCAGCAGAAAGACTAGATGGGCAGTTCCCCGCAGAGATCGAGCCGCTGCAGGTTGAACTCAATGCACTGATAGAATCGAACGAAGACATCATTGAGCGTGCGCGCACCCAGGTTGGCAACTTGGCGCATGCACTCAAGACGCCGCTTGCCGTGCTGACCAATGAGGCGGACCAGACCAAGACGCCGTTGGCTGCAAAAGTGTCGGAACAAACGTCGATCATGGGCGATCAGATTTCGCACTATCTCGATCGTGCCCGCATGGCGGCGCGCGCCAATACGATCGGCCGCGTCACAACCGTGCTGCCTGTCGTCGAAGGCTTGCAGCGCGCCCTGGAGCGCATTCACCTCGATAAGGGGGTTCGGATCGAGGTTGATTGCGAGGACAAATTGACATTTCGTGGCGAAAAGCAGGATCTTGAGGAACTGCTTGGCAACCTGCTCGACAACGCATCGAAATGGTCCGACGGACACGTACGTCTAACGGGGCGTTTCACGGAGACAGACCGTGCGCATGCCGGACAGCAATTGCGCGTGACAATCGAGGACGACGGCCCTGGTGTGCCGGAAGCGCAACGCGACGCGATGGTCAAGCGTGGTCAGCGGCTTGACGAAACAAAACCGGGGAGTGGGCTGGGTCTGTCTATTGTGCGGGATCTCGTGACGTCGTATCGCGGTGAGCTCCAGCTCTCGCGATCGGAATTGGGTGGGTTGAAGGCCGAATTGACACTCCCTGCGGTAAAGCCATGATTTGCCCGTGAAATGTCCAAGTTCCGCCCGAATCGACCGCTTAGGGTTATGGTAAATATGACGAATTCGTCGCATTTCAGCGACGTGTGGAGGCGAATGCCGGAGTAGGCAAATGACCAAACTGAAATGCGCTGTTGTGTTGATTGCATCAATGACGTTGGCTGGTTGTAGCGGCGATGGGCTAAGCAAGCAGGATACCGGTCTGGGGATCGGTGCACTGGCGGGTGGTCTCATTGGTAGCACTGTCGGCAAAGGTGGTGGTCGAGTTGCCGCCACGATGGTCGGTGCCGTTCTCGGTGGCATTGTCGGAAGTGAAATCGGCCGCAGCATGGATAAACAGGATCGGATGCTGGCACAGCAGGCCGAATACGATGCACTGGAGCGCGGTTCGTCCGGCCGTGCGCGGGTTTGGCGGAGTGAGCGTAGCGATAATTACGGTGAAATCGTTCCATCTCGCCCCTATCGCCGAGGCAGCCTTGATTGTCGCGATTATACGCATACCGTTTACATAGGTGGCCGTCCGGAAGTGATGCGCGGCACGGCCTGTCGCAATGAGGACGGGACGTGGCGGTCCGCCTAGAGCGGCCGCGATGCAGCGCTTACGGTGACGACAACAACGTTACTCTCGACGATGTGACATGCCGACACCGCTCGGCGCGACAACGCGTCATTGTGACGTGACCAGCAGGCAAACTTGATCCTGGCACATTTGCCCCTCACATATCCTCGTTAAAGATGTGAGAGCCGATGATCTTCTGGTTGATATGCGCTTTGCTGACGGTGGTCGCCATTGTGGTGACGCTCCGGCCCATTATGACGAGCGCGCACGTCTCGGAGGCGCGCGATGATCCGGATCTGCGCGTTTACAAAGAGCAGCTGATCGAAGTCGAGCGGGATATCAGCCGCGGGCTATTGACCGAGCAAGAAGGTGAGTCAGCCCGGATCGAGATCTCCCGGCGGATACTCGCTTTGAGGCCAGAGGATGAGACTGAATCCACGGTGCCGGTCGCATCTGCTCATTCCAGCCTAATATTCTACGCAACGTCGGTTCTGGTCGTTGCCTCCACGCTGGGGCTGTACCTCAGTTATGGTTCTCCAGGCTATAGCGGCCAGCCGTTCGCGGAACGCGCCAGTCGATCGCCAAGTGCGGCACCCATTCAAGAACTTGTTGCCCGGGTCGAGGCCCGGCTGCGCGAAGCCCCAAACGATGGCCAGGGTTGGGATGTGCTGGCACCGGTCTATCTGAAACAGGGGCGCAACCACGACGCAATACGTGCATATAGCCGGGCAATTGCGTTGCTTGGTGACAACCGAGCGCGATTGCGGGGCCTAGCCGAAGCGCACCTGGCGGCCGCCAATGGCGTCGTCGTAAAGCCGGCACGTGATGCCTTCCGACGACTTCTGACCAAGGAACCGAAACTGCTCGCGCCTCGTTTTTGGCTGGCCGTCGGTCTGGAGCAGGATGGCAAACACGACGCGGCTAAGGCAGCCTATCAGGCCATATTGGACGATGGGGCGGCCAGTAAGAATACAAAGCTGCCGCCGGCGATACGTCAGATGATTATGCAACGATTGGCGGTGGTATCCGGCGAGCGCAAGGGTGCCTCGAAGGCCGCCGCGAGCACGTTGCCCGAGAGCGGCAAGGCGCCATCACTGCCACCCGGCGCGGCCGCATCCATGCCGGCGAAAGATCGCGCGGCAATGATCGAGCAGATGGTCAGCGGCCTCGCGCAGCGCCTTAAGGAAAACGGCGGCAGCGTGCAGGAATGGCAACGTCTGATTCGCGCCTATTGGGTGCTGGGACGGCGTGAGAAGTCAGCTGGTGCGCTGGCGCAGGCCAAACGGCAATACGCTGAGGATGCCGCAATCGGGAAGAAATTGGACGCCTTTGCCCGCGAACTTGGTATGAGTCCTGGTTAGCGGCGAAGTGACATCACGATGCAATGAGCGGTTCGAGCGAAAATGACAAGAAAGCAGCGAAGAGCGACATTGATCGGCGGCGGCGTGATGGTGCTGGCTCTGGCCGCCATTCTGGTGCTGTTCGCGATGCGCGATTCAATCGTGTTCTTCTATGCGCCAAGCGATCTGGCTGAGCAGAAGTTGGCTAAGGATCAGCGCTTCCGGCTGGGAGGGCTTGTCGCGGAAGGGTCCATAGAGCGTGGCGCTGGAACGAAAGTGAAATTCAGCGTTACCGATACGATCAAGACTGTACCTGTGGTCTATGATGGCATTCTTCCGGACCTGTTCCGCGAAGGCCAGGGTGTCGTCACGGAAGGGCGTCTCGATCAGGCGGGCGTCTTCCAGGCAGATAGCGTCCTGGCCAAGCACGATGAGAACTATATGCCGCCGGAGGTTGCCAAATCGCTCAAGGAAAAGGGCGTGAAACTGGGCAAAGGTGCCGTGCACAAGAACCCGTCGAGCCAATGAGTGTTAAGCGGAGAAACGTATGATCGTCGAAATCGGGCATTTCGCGCTGATCCTGACACTGGTTCTTGCGATCGTGCAAATGGTCGTCCCGTTCTGGGGCGCGCGGCGCGGTGACGTTGCCTTGATGCAGATCGCAATGCCGGCCTCGCTTGCGCAGTTTGCGATGACGGCGGTTGCTTTCGCAGCCCTGACCTACGCCTATGTTGTCTCTGATTTCTCAGTCGAGAACGTTTACCAGAACTCACATTCGGCAAAGCCTCTGATCTACAAGCTCTCTGGCGTTTGGGGCAACCACGAAGGCTCGATGCTGCTTTGGCTGCTGATGCTGGCGGGTTTTGGAGCAGCCGTCGCTTTCTTCGGTGCCGGTTTGCCGCTTAGTCTGCGCGCCAACGTGCTGGCCGTGCAGGCGTCGATTGCCGTGGCGTTCGCGCTGTTTATCATCCTGACATCGAACCCGTTTGCGCGGCTCGATCCGGCACCATTTGACGGGCAGGGCCTCAATCCGATCCTGCAGGATCCGGCGCTGGCGTTTCATCCGCCGTTTCTCTATGCGGGTTATGTCGGATTCTCGATTGCGTTTTCCTTTGCGGTTGCAGCGTTGATCGAAGGGCGAACGACGGCGGCATGGGCACGTTGGGTCCGGCCCTGGACACTGGCTGCCTGGATGTGCCTTACGATCGGCATCGCGATGGGCTCGTGGTGGGCTTACTACGAACTGGGCTGGGGCGGCT
>JAGDYV010000107.1:0-57344 GCA_049116495.1 Hyphomicrobiaceae bacterium
GCCTTCCCCGGCCACGACTACCGAACCGCGGTTGGCAAAACCGTATTGTGCAAAGTTCGCTCTGTTGCCCACACCAAAGGAAGACGTAGAGCCGTTGTTGCCCGCGCCGAATTGTAAAATCTGGCTACTGTTACCTAGGCCGAACTGCGTGGTGCTGGCTTCATTGCCCGGATCCGGTCTCGACGATCTCGTGTTGCCCAGTATGTCAGTCGAGTAGGATGGCACGGCTTGTGGCTGCAGATAAGGATCGGTAGCGTTCAAAGAATCCAAGCTTTGCGCAAAACCAAGTGAAGGCAAAAGGCCAAGGCTGAGAACTGCGGCTATGGATGCCGCCTTGATTGCGCGTTGCATATCTGGTCCTAACCAATCTGCGAGTTGCAAACCACAATAACAGTGATTCGGTGGCGCTGAATTGCAAATCCAAGTGTCTTTCTTCAATTGAAAACTGTGCGGCTTCGAAAATTCAGTCGCTACCCAGGAAAAACCCTTTGTTTGTCGAGGCTAACCCTTCGACACAAAGAAATGGAGACCGTCTATAGGTGCGGGAGGGGGCAAGCCCCTCCCGGAGTTCAAAAATTTCCCGCATGAGCGGTCATTTTGCTTGATCGCGTACGCGACTTAGTGCTTGCGAGGAGCCCAGTATCCGCCGCCGACAGCAATCGTGCCTGGCTTGACGATCAGCTTCTTGAAGAACGCAGCTGTTGGACGCTTCTTGACAGCCAGGTGCATGTGCAGCTTTGGCTTCATGAAGCTTACACGGCCAGCCTGAATGATGCGTGCGTCGTTCTTAAGGCCGAACTGGAAGGTCTTGCCTTTGTTGTAGAGGCCTTTTTGAGCGACCACGGCATTGTTTTTGATGCCGTCTTGAACGCCGATGTGCGAGTTTTTGTAGCCGAACTGCCATGTCTGATTGTTGTTCAGATAGCCGTTCTGGAAGAGGTACTGGTAGTTTCCATCGCCAGACTGAACCGTGACGTTCTTGTTGTACTTGCCGAGCTGAGCCGTGTAGGCATCATTGCCCCAGGCGGTTCGGCGGCCATAGCGCTCAACATTGGACTGAATGATCTTCGAGCTGTTGTAGTAGCCCTGGCCAACTGGCTGATATCCGTATCCGCCGCTTGAGCCAGCTTGTGCTGTTGCCGAAGCAATAACCAACGCGCCTGCTGCGATGATGAGTTTCTTCATACTAAACTTCCTCCAAACAAAAAAACGCCAAACTCTGCGAGTGATAAAATAAACGAGTTCGGCCTCGCTCAAATAAGATGTTTCTAATAATGCTCGGCGTCAATTTAATACGACTATTTGAAGCTTTTTAACGGTATTAAGTATTAATTTTAAGGCGAAAAATTGTATTTATTTGCGGGTGAGTTATCGGTTTTAGTATTGTTCCAAAATGGGATTTTATTGCTTAATATGTTCCGCGTTCAACTAATGGTTGGTTGTTTAAGTTTGTATCGTTTCGCAATGGGGCATTCTGTCGGCGGCTTGCGCGCGCAGGTTGTGTGGGGTCATGGTTTCTGGGTGGTTGCGTGAGCGTTTGTTTGTTAGCTGCGTGGCGCGGGCTGGTGTTGGGTGGTGTCCGTCAAGTAAGCATAAATTGCCCTGAGAGATGGTTGATGTAACCTTACTGCGGATGGGGGGTGTAGTTAAAGCCGTGGGGTTGATTTGTAGATTGTGAATGGGAAGTGCCTTTGGGGCGTGTGTTCGAGTTAATAATTTGAAGTTTGGAAGCTTGGGTTTGGGGTAGTTTTCGCGGGTAAATCAATTGTGGTATGGCATTGGTTTTCTATCGCATTGCAAGGCTGCATCGTTATTGTTTCTTTTATGTGGTTTCATGCTCAAGCCAAGGCGTGATCCATTCATTGTTTTTGACCATTGTTTGTAACGGCAGGAGAGTGCGTGGCTGAAGTCTAAATCCAACACATCATCTTCGTTAGGCTTTGACGCCGGCGCGCAGCACGCTAGTCTTGCCCTTTGCAATGCCATGGACGATGAGGTTCTGATGTCTTCGATGCCGCTCAATGGGCTCAAAGTTCTCGAGTTCAGTCATGCCGTTATGGGGCCAACCGCTGGATTGATCCTGGCGGAACTGGGGGCTGATGTCGTCAAAGTGGAACCTGCGCCTGGTGGAGATCCGACGAGACGGCTTGGCGGGTTCGCGGCTGGTTTCTTTCCCGCCTTCAATCGTAGCAAGCGCAGTATCGCCATCGATCTCAAGCGGCCGGAAGGGCAGGCGCTGTTGCATCGGCTGGTCCAGGATGTCGACATCGTCCTCGAGAACTATGCGCCGGGAACCATGGATCGGCTCGGTTGTGGTTATGACGTTCTCTCGTCGATCAATCCGCGACTGATCTATCTGGCGCTGAAAGGTTACCTGTCGGGTCCCTATGACGGCCGGCCGGCCCTAGACGAGGTGGTGCAATTTCAAAGTGGGCTGGCCTATATGACCGGGCAGCCAGGCCATCCGAGCCGCGCTGGCGCCTCCGTCATCGACATCCTTGGTGCCGCATTCGGGATTATTGCCGCCCAAGCGGCGCTGCACGAGCGATCAACAACCGGAAAGGGGCAGCGCATCTCCAGCGCCCTTTTCGAGAGCGCTGTGTTCTTGATGATAACGCACATGGCCGGCTTTGCCGCGACGGGAGAGGCGCAGCCGCCTATGCCGGCCCGCAAGAGTGCTTGGTCTATCTATGAAGTCTTCAGTTCTGCCGATGATGGCGCCTTGTTCATTGGCGTGACCAGTGACCAGCAGTGGCAACGTTTCGCAGACGTGTTCGAACTCGTCGATCTAGCGTCAGATGAGAGGCTCGAGACCAATCAGATGCGCATTGAGGCGCGATCTTGGTTGCTGCCGCGACTGCATGAAGAGCTGAAAAAGTATGATCTATCCGAATTGATGGCGCGCTGTGGGAAGGCGAATGTGTCCTGGGCGCCGGTTGGCCGCCCGGAAGATTTGTTTGCTGACGCCCACCTGGCAGCGACCAACGGCTTGCTGGACGTCGTCGTTAAGGGCAGTCGTGGTACCGACCAAACGTTCGGCTTGCCGGCGATGCCATTCGAGTTCCATGATGGCGCGAACCGTCCAGGCTTACGCGCGCAACCGCCAGAGCTCGGCGCGGATACGGCGGATGTCTTGCACGCGAGCGGCGTGTCGGACGACGAGCTTCGCAAGCTCGTGGACGCAAAGGTCGTCGTCCTGGCGTAGAGTTTAGCGGGCAATTGCCGCAGCGGTTATCCCAGAACCGGCGGTTGCGGTGTTTCTGCAAGATGCCCGCGCTTGATCCAGACGCGCGCACCCTGTTCGCCGGCCCGAAGCGCGGCGTGACTGTCTTTGGGTAGGCGCAGCCACGATTGTGGTGCGAAGACTTCGTCATTCTCAACGAACGAGCCGTCCAGAACCAAAACCTCCGCGCCTCCGGAAGCGTCGATAGTCACCGCACTTCCTGGCGACCAACGCTCAAGCCAGACTTCTTCGCGCGCATCACGGTGGAGTGGCATCACTTCGAGCCCGGCGCGGTCTGGATCTGGCATGAAGGTTTGCTTGTTCGTGTCGATCCGCACCTGCGTCCGGTCAGCCAGATCGAACTGCCAGAGTTTTACGAAGATCGTACAACCGAGCGCCGAGCTTGGCGTATGCGATGATTCGGGCGGGTTGCGGATGTAGCTTCCTGCCGGAAAATCGCCATGCTCGTCCTGGAATACGCCCTCCAGGACGAAGAATTCCTCACCGCCCGTGTGAACATGTGGAGAGAAGTGGCTGTTTGGCGCATATCGGACAATCGTCGTGGCGCGCGCGACCTCGTCGCCAATCCGGTCAAGCATGCGCCGCTCCACACCTGCCATGGGGGAGGCCTTCCAGGCAATAGTTGCGCCGTGCATTGCAACCCGTTTGGCGAAGTTGGCATTGAGATCCATGAGGCTCTTCCTTTTTGAGGTGGATGCAACTTAGCCAGCAACGCTGGGTCGTTCAGCAATGCGGTCCTGCCATGCCTGCAGGTTAGTACAGCTGTCGGGTATCGGCACCTGTGCGAAATTGGCGAACGCCATCCCTGCAAACGCAGTGATGTCGGCCATCGAGAACTTGGCACCGGCCAAATAGGGATGATCGGCAAGCACGCCATCAAGATAATGCATGCCGGCAACCGCGCGCTCGTATTGATGGTTGCCCCACTCAGCGCATTGGTAAGTTTCAATCTCAGGACCAAGCCCCGGCGTCGCGTGGTGAAAGTAGGCTCCGACAGCATCGAGCAAACCAGCTTCGGCGCGGCGCTGCATCATGTGAATGACGGCACGCTCCTTCGGTGTGCGGCCCGTCAGACTTGGGTCTCCCGTCAGGTGGTCAAGGTATTCCGTGATCGCGGTGCACTCGGCGATCGTGGTGCCGCAGTCAAGCTCCAACACGGGGACTGCACCCGACGGGTTCTTCGTGAGGAATTCGGGCTTCCTGTGTTCGCCGCCTGGCACATCGACCGAAATGAATTCGACCTCGTTGGTCAGTCCTTTTTCCGCCAACGCGATCCGCACACGTGTCGGGTTCGGAAGTCCTGCGAACTCATAAACTTTCATGTCAGCCCTCCATGTCGATATATCTATCGATAGATAGGGAAATTATCATTGCACTTGAAACATGTCAAGCCTATCAGTAGATAGGTGACGTCACGACTTGGTGATGAGATGCATTCAACAGGATGAGGGAATGAGCGAAACGCGCGACAAACTTATGGACGCGGCCGAGAGCAGCATCCGCTTGCGCGGCTATCATGCGGTCAGTTTTCGCGAGCTTGCTGACGAACTCGGCATCAAGAGTGCGAGCGTCCACTATCATTTCCGCACGAAGGAAGACTTGGGAGTGGCGTTGGTGCAGCGTTACTCGGAAATGTTCTTCGAAGCCGTCGAAGCAAAAGCAGCGCGCGCCAAGGTGCCGGATGGTCGTGTCCGTGCATTTGCGCAGGTTTATCGAGATGCGCTCGTCGGATCAGAGCGGATTTGCTTATGCGGCATGCTAGGCGCGGAGAGTTGCGGGCTGCCGCCGGTCGTGTCGACGGCCGTTGCCGAGTTCTTTCAAAGCAATATTGCTTGGCTGATCGACGCTCTGCCGGCTGATTTGCCACGCGCTCAACGCCGCAACCGCGCGCGTCACATCGTGGCGGCATTGCAGGGGGGTATGACGCTGGCATCGAGCCTCAACGATCACAGTGTGTTCGACGGTATTGTTCAGGATCTCCTACCCGCTAATACTTAGGTGCTGGTTTGGAATTTCATGGTTATGAAAATCTGTTGGGTGCCATTGGCGCAAGGTCGACATTGGGTGTCTGCCCGTCGATCAACTGTGCCAGCCACCGCCCGGTCTTTGGTCCGCCTGTCAAGCCGACATGGTGATGACCGAAGCCGGACCAGACATTGGCGGTGCCATCGAACTTTCCGATAAGCGGCAGTGAATCCGACGTCGAGGGGCGGTGCCCCATCCATTCATCAATGCGTTCGTACTTGAGATCCGGGAAAAGCTCGAGCGTCTTCTCGCGCAACAGTTCGAACGGCCGCCGGCTGGGACCGGCTTCGAGACCGCCAAATTCTACAATACCGGCGCAACGCAGGCGGCCATTCATCGGCGTGACGACAAATTTGCCTGAGGCAACCATGATAGGTGATCTCGGAATAATCGACGGATTGACGAACTCGATATGATACCCGCGTTCGGATTCCATCGGCACTTTTATGCCGAGTTTTGCTGCCAATGGGCGTGACCACACGCCCGTTGCGAGGACGATGTCATCGGCGACCACGGGGCCAACGGATGTCTTGACTTGCGTCGCTTTGCCATTCTCCAGATCGATGTCCGAAACTTCAGCAATCAATAGGCGACCGCCACTTTCCTCGAAATGGCTCGCAAGCGCCTTAACGTAGGCGCCAGGGTCGCGAATGCGACCATGATCAGGGCAGCGCACCGCATATCCAACGCGCCCGGCAAGGGCCGGATCGTAATCCGCAATTTGCGCCGGGTTCATTTTTTCGTACGCGATTGCACGCTCACGGCGAATGCTCCAGCCGAAAGAATCGCCGGCAAAGGCTTTCTTGTCAGTATAGGCGAACAGATAGTCGCCAACATCAATGTATTCTTCGGCGCCGGTACCCTCTGCCAAAGCCAGATGCTGCGCGGCGGTATCGTGCAACAGCAGCGCAAGTGATTCTGATATCCGTCGGACTTCGCTCTCTGAGCCAGATCTGAGAAAGCGAACGAGAAACGGCACCAGCTGCGGCAGGTAGGACCAACGCAGGAACAGCGGGCCATTGCGGTCGAACAGCATGCCAGGCGCTTTGCGCCACAGACCAGGAACTGACACAGGCACAACTGAGCCCGCGGCGAGAACACCGGCATTGCCGTACGAGGTGCCGCTGGCCGGACCTTCCCGATCAATAAGCGTCACCTGGTGTCCAGCTCGCTGCAGCCAGATGGCGGTCGACACGCCGACAATGCCAGCACCGATTACCGCAACGTCTTTTTTAACCGTCTCTGTCATGTGCTTTCGACCTGTCTTTAGGTTCTGCGCGCAAGGATGCGGGCCAAGGGCCAGTTTATCAAATGGCGCTGCCTTCGTCAGAGCAAAAACTCTACTTGTGATTGTCCGTGAGATCGTGCCGCATGGTTTACTCGGCCACGATCACTTGTTGTCCGGACCAACGACTGGTTCTATTGTTCAGGTCGGTTTCATGGACGGATATTTCCCGGCCCGAGAAGCCGCTCGCTCAACCCGTGAGGATGTGACGCATGAGAATCCAGGGAGGCAAGTCCGTTTACGGAGCGGCTGTCGGCATCCTCATGCTGGACACGCTCTTTCCAAGGATCCCCGGAGATATCGGGAATGCCGCTACGTTTCCGTTTCCTGTGCACTACAAAGTGGTGCGCGGCGCGTCGCCCGACCGGGTCGTTCTTCGCAATGGCGAGGGGTTGATTGGCGTCTTCATTGAAGCGGCTAAGGAACTCGAAAGCGAAGGTGTTGACGGCATCACCACCAGTTGTGGTTTTTTGAGCCAGTTTCAAGAAGATCTGACCGCGGCCGTGTCGATCCCTGTCGTCACGTCATCTCTTATGCAGGTTGAGCTTGTCAATCGAATGCTTCGATCCGGGAAACGCGCCGGCATTCTGACGATTTCCAGCAGCAGCTTGACTGATGCACATCTAGCCAGGGCCAATGTACCACTCGATACACCGATCGGTTCCACCGAGGGCGGCAAGGAATTCACACCAGCGGTGCTCGGCAATCGCACAGAATTGGACGTTATGATGGCGCGTGAGGACAACATTGATGCGGCGCGCCGGTTGCAGGCTGATCATCCAGAAGTTGGAGCGTTGGTTTTGGAATGCACCAACATGACGCCGTTCGCCGCAGATATTCGAGACGCCACAGGGCTTCCAGTCTTCTCGATTGTCACTCTGGTCAATTGGTTTCAATCAGGCCTCGCCCCCCACCAGTTCGCTAACGAGCTCTGATTACAATTTCCGGGTCAGTGGCCCGGCAGGCGCGCATATCGCTAAACCACAAAGGATGTCTGTGAAATGAACGTATCTGGAAAGAAGGCTCTGATTTTTGGGGGCACGTCAGGGATTGGCCTGGCGACGTCCAAGCAACTTGCCGCCCTGGGTGCCGATGTCATTGCCATCAGCCGTAATCCGGAGCGAGCCGGAGAGCTGCCAGCAGGCGTGGCCCTTAAGGCCTGCGATGTGCTTGACCGCGATGCGTTGACGGCCATGTTCGATAGTCTGGCGCCATTTGACATTCTGGTCAGCGCGGCAACCGGTGGATCGCGTGCCAGGGGGAAATTTCTTGATATGGATATTGACGGTTTCAAGGGCTCATTCGCCAAGCTTTGGGGATATGCCAATGTTCTGCAACTCGGCGCACCGCATCTGCCTTCCGATGGTACAATCGTCCTGGTGAGCGGTACGCCGGCGCGCAGGCCAAATCCGGGCCAAGTCGCAATCTCGTGTGTCGGTGGGTCGGTCGAGGCCCTGGTGCGCGCGGTCGCACCGGAAATTGCACCACTGCGATTGAACGTCGTTGCGCCAGGCACGATAGATACACCGATGTCGTCGCTGACCGGCGCAGAGCGCGAAGAGTCGTACAAAAAGCAGACCGCCAAAAATTTGATCCCGCGGGCTGGCACAGCAGACGAAGTTGCCAAGGGAATCATTTTCGTCATCGAGAACGACTTCGTGACGGGAACAACGATCGACGTCGACGGAGGTCGGCTGCTCGCTTGATTGGTTGAGCTAGGCGACGTCGTTGGTCAATTGAGATTGTGGCGCGTTCTCCATAACCAATCGGCCAAGCGTCGTAGCCCGATGCCGGAACGTATTTCGAACGCTTCGAAGTGGAAATGGCGAGCCGGCAAACCGGTGGCGCGAAACTGACGGCGCAGGGATTGACGCATTTCCTCAGGGCCGCAAAATGAGACGTGCGTGTTGGACGGTATCGCCTCACTCTCGTCGAGGATTCGCCGAGCAGTGAGTCGTTCTTGGTGCTGGGTCTCGACAAAATGCAAATGCAAGTTTGACGTGTTGCGGGCCAGCTGTTCAAGGTCTTCAAGATGCGGTGCAGCTGCCCGCGTTCTCGCAGAATAAAACAAGTGTACAGGGCTGTCTGCTTCCTGCAAGGACTCGGCCCAGGCCATGAAAGGCGTTATGCCGACCCCGGATGCGATCCAGATCTGAGGATCGTTTCCACGTTGCATTCGGAAGTGCCCGAAGGGGCCAGATACGCGCACCGGCGTTTCAAGCATGAGTTCATGATCCAGTCGACCAGTAAAATCGCCAAGGTCTTTGACGGTGAATCGAAGCGTGCCTTCGCTATCGGAAGCCTTGCTGATCGTGAATGGATGTATTTCTGAAATGCCCGGCTGCACGAATTGCACGAAGGCGAACTGCCCGGCCCGGTGCTGAATCAGACGCCCATTAGGTTTTAGAGAGACCGCCAGTGCGCCGCCTGTCATCTCAATAGCTGAGATGGAATAGGGCCGCCAACCTCTGAACGTGCCACTCGGAATGAGTGAATAAACATAAGCGGTCAGCCCAATAACGCAGAATGCCATGACGTAGAGACCTAACGGATCGGCAACGGTGAACGGTTTTTCAATGAACACAAAATGCAGAGCGGAAGCCGCGAAAAATCCGCCCATCAGTTTGTGCGTGAATTTCCATAGATGATATGGGACGAATGTCAGCACGCTTAGCGTGCCGAGGGTCAACAACCCATACAGGCTGATTTCACCCAGAGTTTCGGCGATTTCGCCGACGACGGTTTCTCGACTAAGTTCATCTATCTCCGCATCTATGGTGTCATGCAATATGATAAGGGCGAGGGTGCCGATGCCGAGCCATTTGTGCAGCAGATAAATCCGGTCGAGCCCTCCAAAGATGGTTTCAAGGAACACGAAACGCGTTGCGAGAATTTGTGATATCGCCATGGCAATCAAGGCGCAGGCCCCAAGATACTGGCTGAAGAGAGCTACTGGATCATGTCGGGTAGACAGTCCAAAAAACCAAATCGCCGGTGCGACAAACGCTGCTCCGATCAGCAACAGTCCCAAGAGGCGCATAAACAATCCGATCTAAATTCTTCGCGGCACACGGTCCCAGAGAAGCTTCATCCGTCGCGTGTGTTTGCACGAGGTTTCGATGCCGAGCGCAATTCTTGCAGCAGCACATACAGCGACGCCACGACGATTATGGCAGCACCGATCAGCGTGTGCTGTCCTGGAAGCACCGCGAACAGCGCGTACCCTAACAGCGTCGTCCAAATCAATTTGGTGTAGTCGAGCGGCGCGACGACCGACGCCTGCCCGGCTCGGTATGATCGGATATTGCTCATTTGTCCCGCAGATGCTGCCAGACCAACGCCGATTGCCATCAGCCATTGCAGCGGGCTCAGCGGGACCCATGAGCAGGCCGCAAACGGAGCTACGATGATTCCAACGCAAACGGCTTGATAGGTCAGAATCGTGACTGGGCGCTCCGTGCGCGACAAGACTCGGATAAGTATGCCCACAACGGCAGCGCTCGCAGCACCAATGACCGCCAACAGGGCATATAAATCAAACCCGGAGCCACCACTCGGGCGAAGCATAACAAGTACGCCGATAAAACCGAATAGGATCGCCATCCAGCGTCGACCGCCAACGATCTCCTTGAGGAAGAGAATAGCGAACAAAGTGGTAAAAAGTGCACGCGAGAATCCTAGCGCTGTGGCGTCCGCCAGCGGCAAGTGAATGACCGCCAGAAAACTGGCAACCATGGAGCATGTCGCAAAGCCGACGCGGATGAGATGCAATCCGACACGTTGAGAAAGCAGGCTGTTGGGGAATTCGGCGGCGATCAGCGGCAAGGCCACGATAAACATGACAGACTGGCGAATGAACAGAATCTGGGCAACCTGTGCCGTCTGACCGAGCATTTTGATCAGCGTTAGCATGATCGAAAAAAAAAGCGCAGCGCTAATTCCCCAAAGTACGCCACGAACGTTGCCGGGTAACGCCGTTAGCTTCGCTGTCAGGCGGATCATGCTCATATAATCTTCAGTCAACCTGAGTGCAGGCGGTAATCGCGGAGGTCAGGCTTGCAGGTTTCAATTTTGGAAGCTTTGCGTGAAATGCACAATCACTCGGTCCGGTATTTCCCTTGAAAAAAAGTCGCCGCGCGGGAGGCCCTCGGCAGCTTCCTTGCAACATGCATGGCGCGCCCAAACGTCAGATAACTCGTTCGATCACTCCGGGGATATCCCTCGTGCTCCGCAAAACACAAACACTCGGATTTCGATTTTCCGGTCCTTGTCGGCTTGGTCCGCTAGATGCTCAATATTCGAAAACAGCGTAGCGACTTCGGTGATCCGCATTGGTCAGCATCGTGCAGACAATCGTTTGCCGCATGAGTGCGTCGTAAGGCGTTGCTCTCGGGCTGTTCGGACACATCGCTTCTACGAGGCTCCTGCTGATGCAGCTTCGGCCTTCCGGCTTGACCGCATGACAGATACCGAACGAAGAATCAGAACAGCTGCACCAACAAGCAAGAAGGCCAACGCCACAGGTTCCTTCACGAAGATGAGGATACCGTCGTCAGAGAGCAGCATGGCCTGCCGAAAAGCTTCTTCGGCATTCTTTGCAAGGACAAATGCGATAACAAACGCGGCGGTGCTGAACTCAGTCCGACGCATCGCGTAACCAATGATGCCGAACAACAAGGCGATCATGACGTCGAGAATACTCGCACGGCTCGAATAGGCAGCCGCTATCGCGGTGAGAAAAATGAACGGATATAGTAAGCGGGCGGGCAGATAGGCGATCATCCGTCCGATAATTGGGCCACCCCAGTATCCCATAGCACCATACGCCGCGATGCCGACGAGGCCGGCTGCAAACAGCGAGAAGATCAACTCCCGGCTGGTCGGGTCGGTAAAGATTGTCGGACCAACCTGGATGCCGTGAATAAGGAATACACCGATCAGGATCGCCGCTACAGTGCTGCCTGGAATCCCCAGCGTCAGCAACGGGATCATGCTCGGACCCGATACCGCATTGTTGGCCGCCTCAGGCGCAGCAATGCCCTCGACAATGCCGGTGCCCCATTTCTCCGGTTCCTTTGAACGGCGTTTTTCTTCGCCATATGCCACAAAGCACGCCACTGACGATCCGAGGCCTGGCATCATCCCGATGATCGACCCGACGAGCGAAGAGCGCATCATCAGCGGGATGCAACGTTTGAACTCTGACCAAGTCAGATGATTGGCCGATGGTTCTTCACTTTTGATCTTGTAAGCTTCTGCAAGGCCCTGCTTGGCGGCCTGTTCGGCCTGGATAATGATTTCAGAAATTACGAATACGCCGATCAGCAATGGCACCAGCGCGAGGCCGTCCTCCAATTCAAGAAAACCCATCGTCATCCGTGTTTCGCCAGTGATCGTGTCCAACCCGATCATGGCAACGATGGCCCCGAGGACGGTTGACAGGATACCCTTGATTACGGATTTCCCAACGACTGAACCGATCACGATGAAGGCCATCAGGTAGATGCAAAAGTACTCCGTCGGACCAAAGTTGGATGTATAACTTGCGATAAAGACGGCGCCGAAAATCAGTACGATCTCGCCGAAATAGTCGCCAACGACGGAGGCCAGCGTCGCTGTCTTGAGCGCCTTGCCGGCTTCACCGCGTTGCGTCATCGGATAACCGTCCTGCATCGTCGCAGCCGAAGCAGCTGTACCGGGCGTGTTGAATAGGATTGCCGCGATCGAGCCGCCGTAACGGCCGGATTTCCCGATCACGTAGAGAAAGGCCAATGCCGACAACGGACCCAAATGAAACGACAGTGGCAGCAGCATTGCGATGGCCGCAGATGCTGTCAGTCCCGGTAACGCGCCAGCGACAATCCCGACGAAGGCAGCAAGAATGGTGAATGCCAGCGCCTCAGGGTTGGAGAAAAGATTGACGAAACCGCCGATAAGATCAGTCATCGAGTCGCTTGGGCCTTTGCGTCGGGTTTCGAGTTAGAACGGCAGCTTGCGTGTAAGCTCTTGCCATGACGGGTTATCAAGAAAACGCCCTTGGTCGAAGAAAAGACC
Organism: Hyphomicrobiaceae bacterium; assembly: GCA_049116495.1. GTDB lineage: Bacteria > Pseudomonadota > Alphaproteobacteria > Rhizobiales > Hyphomicrobiaceae > CAJQQK01. The sequence goes on from JAGDYV010000107.1 coordinate 12,609, forward strand.
AGCGGGATCATGCAGGCCCATCATGCCCATGAAGACATACTGGTAAACCAGAGCGCCGATCAACGACAAGACCAGGATGAAGGTGATGTTGCGATTGCCGAACACGAGCAGCATAAGCGCAAGCGAAATGAACGTAGCTATGAAGTATCCGAAGCCGTAAAACAGGGCCGTGTAGACAAACCCCATGACAATGACTAACGCGACACGCGTGATGTCACTGTCGCGGAAGCCGAACTTCTCGTCACCATCTTCAGCGTCGCCAGTGACCTTCTGAACGGTTGGGTTGTAGTAGAGTGCCGAAGCACCGATCAGTATGCCAAGTCCAATCATCAGCGCAGACAGAATCGCGGGAAAATACGCTGGGCCGATTGCATCCTCAGAAAGCGTTTCGATCTTGCCGACATTGTAGGCAAAGAACAATCCGAAAATTATGGTGATTGCTGCAACGCCGAGATCGATCTTCGTTCGGTAGCGTATTCTTCCCATCGGATTTCTTACCTTCGGAGCAGGGCGCTCCCTCGGGTTAGATGGGCCGGGGAGATCAGAGCAATAATGAGGCAGGTATACATCGCCACCTGCCTCGCTTTCTTACAGACTAATTGCGTCTGCTATTTCTTCTTGAAGATTTTGTTCACGACCGGCTGCAGCTTGTCATACAGCACTTGTGTTTTCTTCACGCCATCTTCCGGGGTTGCGTAAAGCGCGGCCAGCTTCGACTTCTTCATGAAGCGCTTGAAGCCTTTCAACCCAGCAACATGCTTGACTGCTTTCTGCAGCTTGGCAACTGCGTCTGCAGGCAGGTCCTTGCGGCCCCAAAGGCACATCGGGCCAACGATGCCAAGACCCGGAAGCTCAGACTCGCCGAGTGTCGGAACCTTCGGATTTACCGGGTCGCGATCAGAACTGGTTACGGCAAGCACGCGAATCTTAGATTCGAAACCGGCTGACATGTGAATGCCGTTGAAGCCTAGTGGTGTTTTCTTCGCGGCAATCGCGTTGCGTGCCTTCGAACCGCCTTTGAACGGTATTGGTTGGTGTTTCACGCCGAGGCTATCCAGCAAAAGATGTCCGGCTAACGTATGCATAGAGCCGGCACCTGAGTTTGCCCAACGCAGCTTGCCGTCTTGCGCCTTGGCCCAGGTTGCAAATTCTTTTGCCGTCTTTATCGGGCTATCGGCTGGCACTTGTAGTGATGACACCAACTGCGACATGCAACCCAAAATTTGAAAGTCCTTCAAAGGGTCTACGGGCGCCTTGCCGAAACTCTTCATATGAGTGATCGAGAAAGTCCCCGAGTTGATCATATACAATGTGTAGCCGTCTGGTTTGGCATCCTTGGCGACCTTGGCCGCGATCATGCCGGTACCGCCCGGTTTGTTCACGACGACGGCGGGCATGCCGTTCATCTCCGGTACTTCGTGCACGTAGCTGGCAAAGCCGCGAGCCGTTGTATCCGTGCCGCCGCCGGCCGAGAATCCAACCATGATCTTGATCGGTTTTGTCGGGTATTGCGCCAGGGCAGCGCCCGTCGTTCCGAGCACAAGCGCCGAGGTCGCGAGCAGGGTACCGGCAGTCTTCATGGAGTATTTGTTCGTCAAAGCTTTAGTCCTCCCTAACGTCGTTTGTTATCCGGCGAATGTAGCAGTGTACAAGTCATCGGGAAACGTACTTTTCTCTGAAAGCATTCGGTAAACCTACCAACACATGGCGCAATGTCCAATGTTGTTTGAACGCGACCAGATGAAGTCGCTGGTGATGCTGGCAAATGCCGGCACGATGCCGTCGTTCGCGTCGATGCTTCAATCTTCGCTGGTATTGTCGGGGTGTGCGGGCAGAAATGCAATATCGGAGGCATCACAAGCAATCAATGTGCCAAATGGCTGGCATTCATCTCGCGTTTGACTTGCTAAGTATATTTTCGGAGAGTTTTCGGCGACTTATGGCAAAAATTGCGGCGCATGCAGTCTTCGATCACATGAATGGTCTTGGTGAGTACGACTGAAGACTCATCTGTTGCGAAATGCCGGGTAGCCCTGACGACGCACACTCCAAGATGCCGGAGCTTGGGAGGCGGTTATGTGAACTTGATGCCGATGACTTATGCTGTCGTGCCAATGAAGCTTCGGTCGAAATTGTCGATCTTGGGACGACATCGGTCGTCGACGCGAAGCGCGGAACTTATTGTTTCGGAAGTTTCGTTGACATGATCGGAGAAGTGATCGGGTTCACATGATACATATGGCACAGTGCGCAGTCCTGACGGGCTGCACCTGCCTTGTGGCATGAGGCGCACAGCTTCCTGTCGACCTGCTTGAAGTTTGGGACAAAGCGAGATGGGTTTAACGACGAATAAGCCTTTTCAAACTTCTTCGCGTCGTTCATCTCGTGGCACGAAAGGCATCCTCGGTCATTGAGCAACCGAAAATGTGGCTCATGCGTAAACCGTGTAAAGCGTTGCGACTTGTTCGCACTTGATGAAGGCTGCCATTGAACAATCTTGTCACCATCGCGACCGGCATCGATACTGTGGCACTTGATGCATTGTCCTTGGGCTGTTCTATCAGCCAAAAGATCGAAAACCTGATTATTTAGTTTTTTCTTTGATGGCGTGCGGCCTTGTCCTGAATAATCCAGCCAGGCTCGCATGAAGGCATCCTTGTGCCCTGTCGGCTTATAGAGAATTGAATAATCCTTTCGGTACCAGCCGCCGAACTCGGCCCAGGTCTCTGCATCGACGGCTGTTTTTGCCTTGGTGAGTGGTTCGTCACTGGCGGTCGATGTTTCCTTTGGCTCGTTGCTCTCAGCCGGTGGTGTCGCCGGCGACGATTGCTCAGGTTTTTCAGCTGCGTTGGGCTGCTGATCGCTGTCGGGTGGTATCTTGCCTGACGGATCACCCTGTTGGACCAATTCTCCGAGTTCATTGATCCGCCAGCTTCCGAATTGCGGGTTTGTCGAAAGCCGTTCTGCTGGGCCTGCTTTGGCAACTTTCGTATTTTCGGGCTCAGGTTTCGGTTGGGCGACCGTCTCTACTTTTGCGGGCTTCGGCGCCGGCGCGACTGTACGCTTGCGTACGGACGCAGCCCAGCCGGGCTCGCCGAAACTTGCAACTTCCGCATTCAGTTTTGGCAACCAGCTTTGCTGGGCAGCAATCAGAACATCTCGTGGTAAGGTTGCCAGCAATTTTGCGATCAACTGCTGGTGTCCTCCTCGTTTAACGTCGGATTGAACATGCTTCAGGACGTTGGATGCTTTGCTTGTCGAGAGCGCCGACAACAAGCGCTTGACCTCGCGCGTGAGTTCAACAACAGCCTGGAGCTTGTCAGGTGTCGCACCCGATAAATCTTGAAGATCAAGATCAGCTACCGCGGCTAGCAGGTTTCGCCCTCGCTGCGTCCCGCCAAGTAAGAGTTTCATGAGCGGAGAAAGTTCAGCTTCTGACTCAGCAGGCCACTGCCCAATCGAAAGATTGTTTTCTTCAAGCGCCTGTAGATCGATTCCAGGCAAGCTTAGTAATGCGATGCCCTGTGCGCCGGTTGCGCGGTCTGTACCTTTGATCTGCTGAAGATGGCAGGATGCGCAGCTCTTCTCGAAAGGTGCGACCGCCATGTGTTTCTGATCGGTTGTCGGTGTATGACAGTTGGCGCATGCTTGCGGCGTGCGCGTGTCATCGGGTCGTTTTTTTAGTGTATCTGGAAAGTGTTTTGAGAAATGAGAGGTGTGATTGAATTTTATACGCAGGCGGCGCGCGAAAGGATAGTTTTTGAACTCAGGATGATTTTTTGAAAAGTCGTCAAATTTGGTCTGATGGCAAGTGTGACAGCCCGCACTATCGACCATGTTAAGACCGGCCTTGCCGTCGCGATGCTCTTTGTGGCATGAGGCGCAGAAAACGTTATCTGTGCGGCCATTTATGTCAGGTAGAATATTTTTGACCCGGCTAGCCAACGACAATATCGGAGCATCGGCCTTCGGATTTTGCGCTGGCGATTTGGCGGCGAGAAGCCTTGGGTCGATACTATGAGGCTTCAGTGAATTGGTTCCCATTTTGTGGCATGCCAAGCAAGTTTGGCTGTCTTTTTCGGGTGTCGCATACTTGGCCAACGCATGTAGCCAGCCAAAACGACCATCGTCGACATTGGCATGACAAGAAGAGCACTTTTCGAGCGAACTGTGAACGGTTGACACTGGACCCGGAAGTGCGAAGTTGCCATTGGCAGCTGTGCCAACCACAACAATGATCAGGCCGAGCGTACAAAGCCCAACCCACAAGGCCAGCGTATTGTACTTGGTTTCTGTCGAGCGTGCGGGTCGGCATGCCGGTTTCGGGTTGCAACACTTGCCGTCTGGACTTGGTCCAGGTTTGCATGGTCCCCCATTCAATGTCGGTCGATCGCAGATCCAGTTGTCGCCGACACGACTTGGATCGCATTGGTAAGATGCACCGCATCGACCACGCCAATCAGGTCCATCACTGCACGGTTTGCCGAGCGATGCGTGTCGGCAAACCCAAGCGCCTTCCTTGGGTGAAACGGTTTCTGTTTTCAGCATGCTAAGGAGCCGCAACTCAATCAACCCCCGACCGGTAAGCGTAGACGATCAAGGCGTGCAGGACACTCAGGACCACCAACGCATAGGTTGCGGGAACATGAACAAACAGCCAAACTCGCAGAGCCGCCTCATGTGCGGACTTGAAGTCCAACTGATTCTTGGACGTGACCAACCCCTTTAGGTCGACCAATAGTTGATGATCTTCACGGTTAAGGTTTGGCTCAATGGCGTCCAACTCAAACATCAATCTCTTCAACGGACGATTGGACCCACGCAAGTGAGCGATTGCATTGCGCGGCGCCTTGAAGAAGTCGTGCAGCGTCGCGTCGTACAGTTCTTGGAACAGTCTGAATGAAGCTTGTTGCGATGAAAGCAACAACAGGGAGTTGGCGCGTTGTTGTAATGCAGATCGCAAGGCGGACATGCTGTCGAAGGAAATGCGTTCACCATCTTGTTCAAGCCGATCGGGGATGGTCCTCGAAAGATAGGTGCCGATGAGCCCGCTGATGACGACGACAACAAACAACAGCCACAGGATCCACTCTAGGCGAGTATCGGGCAGTGACCCCGATGTATGAATGATAAATGCACCAACCACGAAGAAGCCAGTGTAGATATGCAAGGTCGACCACATCGGTAATGAGCCGGGAAGTTTGAAGATGCGCTTGTTTTGCAAATGCAAGAGCAATTGCATTCCCATTGCAAAACTCAGCACCAAGCCATCCACAAACAACGGGTCGCGCAAAGTCGTACCGTACCAGTCGCCGGCGAACCAAACGCCGATGACAGCCAGACCGACCAGCATGAGGTTTCTGAAAACTGAGTACATAACGATCAAATTGTGTTTGCTCTTTTCTAGGCTGTATCGCGGTATTTAATAATTGCGGCATTATTTGGCAGGTGTACCTTTGTAGGCTGCTGGTGCCGGGATCAGCTTGTCGATGACCTGGAACCTTGAGCCATCGTACTTGGCAACAATGCGCAACGCTTCAGCTGCTACTTTGTCCGCGGCAGCCGAAAGGGCCGCTTTGTTGTTCAGTTTTAGGCCAGCGGAATGAGATAAGCGAACGAGGTTGCCGAGTTCCGGAAACTTCGACAACAATGCAGCAACCTTTGCAATCTTGTTGCGCGCATCGTTGGCGCGGTGCGCCATAAGGATGGCGTAGTCTTTTCTCTCAGTCGCAACGCCAATCGCGCGCAGAGCCGTCTCCAATTCGACGGCGAGACCTGTAATATACATCATGCGGCGCCTGTTGTTAGTCGCCTTCGCATTGTTTTTTCCTTCTGAATACCAGACGTTATGGCGCACTTCACCTTGCGACCACGAGACCAGTTCAAAGGGGCTGCCAGCGGGATGGCCACCAACATTCACAAGACGTTCACGTGGGACGACATGACAGCCGTAGCAATTCTTCGCGATCTTATAGAGGGCGGCCGGCCGGATCATGCCTCGGGCCGTGGATTGTTTCCAGCGGGTCGCAGCCTCGGCCTTTGATTCAGCTTCCTTGCTTCCTTTGCCACTGAACTCGCTGTGCAATTTTTCCCAATCGCGACCGGCGCCGTGACAGGATTCACAGGAAATTCCGGAAGTAACTTTTAGGCGATTTCTGACCTTCTCCTGGGTGAAGTGGCAACCGGTGCAGAGCTTGTCGCTTTTGATGCGCTTTATCTTGAGCTTGCCGGCAATGGCGCGCGCTTCTTTACTGCGTGGCATTTTCCGGAATGTGGAAAAGTGATGCGTCGCTTTCCACACCGCTGCTTCGTCCTTGTGGCACTCTGCACAGGCATTGGCTCCGACAAATTTTTCGACCTTTTGTTTGGCGTCGGCCGCGAAAGTCGGATGTAGCGGCTGCATCAAAAGTGCAGTAAGCGTCGCCAGACCAACGACCAACTGCCTGCGTTCAGGGATTGAGCATTGTCGAGCACGCAAGGCTGCCCAATCTGTCTTGCGCCGAGCAAACATGACCGCGGCGCCTTCAGGTCCAGCAATCATAAATCTAGCACCACGTCTGTCTTGGGTTCGGCAATGCATAGCAGACAACTGTCAGCATCAACTTGAATACCTGGTGGACTGCTATATTCAACGGCGCCGCTGCGTATGCGCGTTTTACACGTGCCGCATTGGCCGGATCGGCATCCGTATCGCGCGGGTACGCCGCAAGCTTCAACGAGCTCAAGAAGTGAACTCTGACGCCCACTCCAGCCCACTTTCCGGCCAGAACGGGCAAAATGTACCCGTATGCCCGAGCTCGTAAGGTCGCGCTGAGCCGATACCGTCGGTTCGACAATGCGGGTCTTAGGTCGAGATAATGTGCCACCAAAACTTTCCGAGAAGATACTTTCTTTCGGCACCCCCCAGGCGTGCAGGTCCGACGTTACGGACGGTATCATGTCGACCGGACCGCAAATATAAAACTCGCAATCGCGTGCCGAGAGGAATGACCTGATGCTGTCGACCGTAACCCTGCCGACAAAATCGTAGTCAAAACCTTTGCGGCAAGTCGGACTCGGTTGAGAGTAAAACACGACCAGATGTACGTTGGGGAATGTGCGATTGATCTGTTTCAGTTGATCGCAAAACGCATGCTCGTGACGGTTGCGTGCGCCTTGAAAAAACCAAACATCGCGCTCGCTCTTGGTCGCCACCAGCCAATTGAGCATACTGATCAACGGCGTGATGCCAGAACCTCCGCCTATCAAAACGACCGGTCGTTGCGATTCTTGATCTAGTGCGAAATTGCCTGTCGGCGTTGATGCTTCAATGATTGAGCCTTCGCCCAACTGTTCAAGAAAGAACGTTGACGATTGACCAGATGGCGTGCCCGGCGGTGCACCATTCGGTGCAAGAAGTTTCTTGACGGTAATGCGATAGTAGTTTTGCGGGTTCGTTGGAGTTTCCGAGAGTGAGTACGAACGGATGATCGTGTCGCCGCCGCCCGGAATGGTGAACTCGAATGTAACAAATTGCCCTGGCCGGTAGCTTGCGAGCGGCTGGCCGTCCGCCGGGACGAGGTAGAACGAGCAAACGTCGCCACTTGGTGTCTCGATTACGCGGCGCGCCACCTGCAGTCTCCTTTTCGCAGGCTGCGGCGATTGTGTTGCCTGCGTTCGCGGCTTGGATCGGCGACCCGTTTCGCCGAGTAAGGCCCTGAGTTGCCTACTTCGCTGGCGCTCAAATTGCCGCGTGCGTATGTTGCCCGTTGCAAAACTGACGGCTGCCATCGTCCCGCGGGCGATTGTCAGAACGATCAATAGTGCGCCGAAAAATGGTACGAGATTAACAAGTTGCATTTGTTTTCGATCTCTCAATAGACAACTTGAACTTCGAAGCGTGCACCTAGTCCGTCATCGCGGCCTTCATTGAACGCATAAAAGGACTCAAGCTGAAGTTGGACATGCCGTCCGACGGCCTGTTGCAGTTGGAAACCAACCGCAAGGCTGTTGAAACCCTCGCCACTGAGATCGTACCGGCCTGCAACTTCCAGAATGAGGTTGCGCCGTTTGTTGTCCCAAAATGCTTGATATCCGAGCGCTCCGCCTATGACGTCATCGTCGGTAAATGGATTCAACTCAGCACCGTATGTACTGAGGTTGGGGGAGGCGAACAGGATGCCCGTGTTGGCAAGTGGTCCGCCGACAATCGCTTCGCGACCTGCCTGCGTGAAATTGCCAAGTCCGAGAAACGAGTTGAAATAGACGATATCGTCAGAGCCTGCGACGGTTTTGGACAGCTCCGACGTTAGCAGAACTCCATTGCCAATGACGTTGCCATCGACCTCTTCATCAAGGGCATATGAAGCGTTGACGCGGAAGGCCGTGCTGATACCACCTAACGCGGCAATTCTCTGAATGGCGGACACGCCGAGATATAATCCATCCCGCGGACGTTCGGAATCAACGTATATCAGGTCGAAGTTGAGCGTGCTGACGTGCGTGTCGGCTGCAACGAACAGGCCATACATGTCGGCATCGTTGTCGACCTCTTCCTGGTCATTGCGGTCAAGCCGATTCCATCCCCACATGGCCGAGACCCGGAAGTTCGAAGTGCCCGGGAACGGAATGTTGTTTCGAACGAAGCCAACCGCATCGATTGTGTCATTGATCAGGATGCCTTCCTGAAAAACCAGTGGCTGTCGGCCGACTGTGAATCCATAGTCAATCGGTTTGATCCCGGCTTGGTCGAGGTTCGGAAACAGGCTGCCCAGATCGCCTTCGAAGAAGAGCGTTTCTACGTTAAGTCCGTACTCCTTGTTGTAACCTTCATCTTGTCCGGAAAATGTGTACCTGGTGAAGCGGTCCGGTCGATTGTTATCTGTTGGTCGTAAACCGAGAAGAATCTTTTCGGTTCCGGTCAACTGGAGATTAAAGAACAGATCCATTCTATTCGCAATTTCGGTCTCCCGCTTGCGCCCAGATCGGCCATCGTCAAAACTTTGGTATGCCGTTCGATTTATGACATAAGCCCACAACCGAGGTTGCCAGACGGCGCCAATTACTGGAATTTCAAAGCCGGCATCCAATTTGCCGGTGCCGAGAAAGCCATCGCCGACTTCGAGCAGCAGGTTTGGCCTGGACGGCAGACGCCGAATATCGTCGTCGACCCGTGTTGCACTGCGTCTGATCGTTGTTTGATTCGCCGATGCCGGCTCCAGTGCTTCTTTCCGGGTTCTGATGTGGTCCTTTTCAGTCTGGAATGGAACATACTCGTCCTTGAGCGACTCGACCTTGACTTTGTCGCCCAAGGGCCAGAACCAGCTGTACCAGCTCTTTTCATTTTGCTTGACGGCATATTCTTGACGCTTGCCGTACGCTTCCTTATCGCCCTTGCCAGCCAAGGTCGCACTTGGCCCCGCGCCGACAAAGATCAGAAGCGACAACACCATCAGTGGTGTCAATGATCGCGCACGATCTCCAGATGCCCCCTCATTCATTCGCGAAGACTCCCTTCTTCCAATTCCCCCTACGTGATGGTTTTGTTGGTGCCGGCGTCAGCGTTGGCGCCCACGCACCCTTTGGTGTCAATCGCGAAGCACCATTCTGCCTCCCGCCTAGTGTGATCTTCTTCTTCCATAACTCCTGAGTGCCAGCGACAAGTGTCTTGCCCAGTTCCGCCGGTGTCAGGCCGAAGTCGAAGCCGACTTTCTGCGATGCAATCAGCAGATTCACAGGAACCGGTTGGGCGAGAAGGCGGACCGTGGCTTCGTAGGGTCCTTGCCCCGTGAGTGCCGAAGCACCGACCGTATAGGACGCCCATCGCTGACCATTTGGTTCGATGCCCTTCTTGTGGTTGCGCTCAGTGGCCGGCTCTCCCGTGAAGACAAGTGATGTTGTCGAAGGCAACACGCGCGGCAGAGCAAAGGTGGGGAACGGTATCGGAATGACGTGCTCAATCTCGCCGCCGCGGCCGTTCTGCGTGACGAAGATCGATTGAAGGCTAAAGAGTTGCGTGTCGCGCTGCATCTTGCCGGCATGCACGTAGGATGAGTGCCCGTCGCGGAGATCGCCATTCGGGTCACGATCACCGGAGCGGAAAACGACGGTGCCATTGCGGTCGCGAACGGTAACTTCGAGCCAGATCAGGCGTTCGCCGGTGAACCCAGTTGGTACATTGTGCCCGTCTGTGCCATTGCGAACCTGGACGCGGAATGACAAGCCGGAGGCGTCGGCCCTTTCCGGCACGACGTCGCCGAGGATGAAACCGTTCTTCATGACCTCTAGACGTTTGATCCGTGCGAAATCCAGCAATTTGAACTGCTCATTGAGAATCTCGCGGGCGTCGTAACGATCGTCGACAGCTTGCCAGGGTTTCGGGAATTTGTATCCTTTCGGGATATTGTTCTCGAACTTCTCGGTGCCCCAGCCTTCCTTGTGCTTGAACTGCAGCCACTCGCGCAGCGTCTTGAATGCTGCAGCCTTTTGATTGTGTGGGAATATCCCAGGGTGAAGCAGAGAAAAGTCGGGCCCTGAGAATAGGTGGCTGGTCAGTTTTCGCGATTGTGTTTGCGCGTCTCCAACGATCGCAGCGGGGCCATTTTCGTAGCCGGATGGCTTGCCTTGGATCTTACCCATGTGGCAATCCTGGCATGTAATACCCTTGGCCGCCGCCGGCGAGACACGATACTCGCTGTAAGCCTCTTCCAACCTGAACCCGTTGAACAATGTCACGTCATGGCAGGTGCCGCAGAACACTGGCGTCTTTATTGATTGGAACAATTTGGCTTCAGCGTGGATCTTGCGACCTGGTTCTTTCGGTTTCGTTACAACCCGGAACTTGCCCGGTTTGGCAAGCGTATCCTTGACGCCCTTGTTGCCGGCGGGACCAAATACCGGATCGGTCAAACCGCCTTCCACAAGAGCTAGACGGCCACTGGCTTTATTATAGGCCTTGTTAATGCGGTGACAGACAACGCAAGTGATACCTTCGCGAGACGTCGGGTGTCGGTCCAGGTTTGACATGAAAGGGCTCTCGCCGAGATTGGCACCAACTGGACTATGGCAGCGGAGGCAAAAGTCGCCATTGGAGCCATTGCTAAGCTGGTTGATGCGATTGTTGAGTGCGAGATAGACGGGACTGAGTTGAGCGTAAGCATGTTGCGAAACCGACCACTCTTTGTAGTGTTTTGGATGGCAAACACCGCACGTGTTCGCAGAAGGGTAACGGTTCTCCACGAATAGATTGAGATGATCTTCGTCGGCAGCAGCCTGCTTTGCGGTAGGCTTTGTCTCAGAGGTTTCTTTGCCGGATGATCGTGACTTTGGCCGCTTGCTCTTGTCGATAGGGACCAGCAGATCATCGCCTTGCCCGCGTCGCCTCTTATCGGCCGCCGATGGAATGGATGACCCGTTTCCGGCAGAACGGTTTTGTGCGATTTTGATTAACGTGCCACCGTCTGCCGGTCTTGATCGGGCACCGGAGGTAACGCGGTGCGGATTTCCTTTGGATTGCAGAAGTTTATTGGATGCGTCGATAGCTGGAGCCCGCTTAGGTCGAGCATTCGTCGGACCTAACCCGCCAGATTTGATTTTTGCGGACCTCGTCAAAGAGGGATGTGACGCGAGGTAAAGCTTTAAAGCAGAGACAGCGTCTTGGTTGCGCGCCTTGGCAATGGCGCCAGAAGGCGGCGTTTGGCTAGGATTGACGGCCATTGCCGGATCACCAAACAGCGATCTCGTTCCATAAAGCCAACTCGTGGCACCACACAAGACGCCGACGAAGACCAACAGTGCACCAAACCGCAGCATAACTAAATCCCCCAATTCCAATCAGCCAGCCGGCAGCAATCGAAGAAATGAATATCTTCTCCGCCGATGTAGCCGGGATCAGCCTTCTGTCATAAAACCTTGCTCAATTCTGCCGGCTAAACCGACCGGCGCCTGCGCGGGACGGTCCCAGTCATTTTCTGCAAAGTTACGACCTCAATGGAATTCTTTGCTCTACCGTTTTGCTCATGAGGTTCTCTCTCTCCAAAAAACCATATCAAGAGCCGATGCTGCTCGTTTGTGTGCGAATGTGCACAAGCGAACAGCGACTTCTGCAGGGTGAGAAAGCCTTACATGTCACTTCGCGATGATGTGTATCGCGTCATCACACTTTGATGGACTGACGTCGCCCTGTACGTGGCGATATAGCTGTTAGAATTGGGCGGTTAAAAGGCGGATTAATATTTCATTAATGTTATAATGAGCGTGTTAAATATCTCGAAAATATTCAAAAAAACGATGTGTGATATGAAGCGATTGGTTGTGCTATCGCTGAGTACTGGCGCGAGTTGAAAACGCAATTATCGATCGAAGATTGTGTCGAACAAGTCTGGGTCGTCAAAGTGTCGGCGGTCAGAAAAGGCAATGGCATGGTGTCCCCACTGGCGCATGGCTCCCGGACTGACAACGCCGGTGGGCCACAAGATAAGACGCTCCAGGCGCTGAGTGCCAGCAATCAAACCGTCGCTACGATACAGGCTTCGACGTTGTGTGCCGTTGAATGGCAAGGTTCGCAGAACGGTCTCGTTTTCCAGGGCGTATTTATGGCGAGGGATATTCGCACTTTGCGTATTAGTCACAGCTGCTGAGAGTAGATAGTGCGATCCCGACGCCAGACGCAGTGTCATGCGCTGACCGTGGCGCGGGGCAAGCAGGCCGGAGATGATCGCCGGTACTTCTTTCAGATTTGGATTACGTTCCGCCCGCTCTTTTTTGAATCTTGATCCAACCGGAAACAAAAAGTGATAGCAGCCGCATAGATGGATACTGTCATAAATCAAAGGCCGTCCATCATTTCCCAATGTTACGCGCCAAACGACGCCATCGAGATTCCCACTCAACAAATCGAGTGGTCCAGATGAAGGTCGTTTTCGAAACCAGATCGAGTAATTCAGTTGAAGGTGCACCTTGTTATCCAGGATCGCATGGCTGATGCGTCCGAAGGTGACAGGGCGTCTAACATCGACGTGTGGCGATGCTGCCCAGCGGCGCCAGGTTGGAACGCCTGGTCGGTCGTAGTCTTCCACGGTGTCGATCCGCCAAATCGGCGCGAATGTATTAAGTAGGCGCTTTAGGTCGACACCACTCGGTTCAGGAATGCCAAGTAGTGATTGTTGGCTTTTGTTAAGCAGCGAGCGAACTTCTTGCCGTCGCAGGACGGCTGCGGACGACGTCGGGTAGTATTCTACAAGTCGACCGAGGGATGGTTGATCGGCGAGCCGTCGATTGAATGACGGCAAGTTTTTCGCCTTCCAGCGCTGCCAACCTTGATTGACGGGAATGGATGTCAGCGGGTAGGCGCCTAAAATCTGAGCCGTGTCCGAGTAGTTGTCGGGAACACGGGCTGCGCGGACCAAACGCTGCCGGGCTGCCGCGGTCGATAGATATCGTCGCCGCAACAAATGTCCACAACGTTTGGCCTTTTTAACAATATCCGAAGGTGCGGCGCCTGGGGCGGCTACAGCACGGGCGAGGCGCTTGCGGGTTGTCGTTGGAAGGTTGGCAACTTCGACCTGCAGGCCTTCGATTTCCAACTTTTGCAGCCGATCCACCCAGGCTTCAAATGGCCGATCTGCCCGGCCACGTTTAAACCTTTGGCCCATGCGAGCAAGAAGTCGGTTCACCCGCAAGAAGTTCATACCAGGAATGGGACGGTCCTGTGCATCTGCGACACCGGCATCGGTTACAGTCCGTCGAATGCGATTGAGTACGAAGTCGCAATTTGCGGATGCTTCGAATCTGCTGCCGACGCCGGATGCGGTTGGCATCTGGCTGACGCATCCGGGCGCCATTAGAACTGAAATACAGATCAAACCATAAGTGGATGCACCTAACACTCTCATGGCTATCCTGCGAAGTGATGAAGTCATCACGGCAGGAGCATGCCATGAGACAATCAAGCGAGCCTGATCGAACGACGGGGGCGATGGGTTCAATTGAGATCATTGAAGCACTAGGCATGCCGTCTTGTTGTTGGATGTCCGTTGATCGATATCGATGCGCAACAGTCGATTCAAAAATGAGGTAAAATCGGACGAAGGCAGGTGATGAAGTTCAAAAGGACGACTTATCGAGAAATATAATTCAATCGATTGTAAGTGAATTGAGATGATTACGCGGTGTGACGTTAAGGATTTCAATAAGTCGTATGTGGTCCACTCGTGATGCTAATTTTCTGCCGCAGTCCTCATGCAAGGTGACTTGCAAGATCCGCTCATCGACCGCTATCAAATTCGCAACGGGACCTGGACGGTGGCCCAACAACGAACATTCGCGATAGTCATTGTAGCACTCTTGTGCATTTCAGAGGGGGCTCGTTCTGAAACGTTCTCAGTTAATGCTTCGGATAGTCGATCGCTGATAGAGTTCCGGATCAGACAGTTCGGAATATTCTCTATATCAGGGCGCTTCGAAAGATTTCGTGGAAAGCTGACGCTGGATGGTCGACGCGCCATGGCATCGCAAGTGCGTATTGATATCGATGCAGCCAGTGTCAATTCGAGCTTTCCGGCGCGCGATCGATATTTGCGTGGCAAGGCGGTTCTTGCGAGTCGCAACTACCCGAAAATTACTTTCCGGAGCACATCCACAAAAGTGACAGGGCGTTACTCGGTACTGGTCACAGGGAAAATGACCTTTCGGGAGATTACGCGGCCGGTCAGCTTTCACGTCCGGTATGTGGTTGGAACGAATCGAAATGGCCGAGGATCGCGGAAACATTTCATCGGGAGTGGAAGCTTCAAATTGTCGGACTTCGGTGTGACTGGCATTCCAACATTGCTTTCCGATCGGGTCTTTCTCACATTCCGTTTAGCGCTCAGACCAACGTAAGTGATCGTTGGACGTCCATGACTAAAAACTGTGCTGATTGCATTTCGGATAGACGATTTCCGATCTCGCACAGCGTTATCGCGGGTTCGCGCTGCATGACCGGTTCTTGTGACACTAACTGTCATTGCTGGTCTCGATGATACCGCAGTGGTGCGTCAGGTTAACTGTTTGTCGTGCGCAACATTACGGCAGTCGTCCCGCCATTAACTGTGCCTGCTCATCACCGGGTCGGCCGCCCAGTAAGGTTGTGGAGTGCACTTGTCGACAGCTTCGTGTTCGTATTCTCTGCCGTGGTCTCGGGAGCGCTTATGCATACATGCGATCGGCGGAACCGCGACGCAAGGATCGGATGGGCCTTGCCATTGGATGGAACTTGACGCCAGATAAGCGCAAATTGTGGAATCACACGCATGCGCGAGCTCCTCTTCAAGCTACGTCCTGCAAGCCCGATCAGCCTTCAGGCTCAGATTCGGGAACATCTCGTGTCGGCGATCCGCTCGGGTCAACTATCGGCGAATGAACGCGTACCATCCAGTCGGCAGTTGGCCAAAGCTCTTAACGTTTCGCGCAACACCGTCTCATTGGCTTATTTGCGGCTGCTTGATGATGGTTTTCTGGTTGTCAAGGAACGCAGCGGTTATTTCGTCTCGGAGGCGATACCAGCGCCGATCAAGTCAATTGAGCAGGGAGAAGGCGCAGCCGGCATCGACTGGCGTGATCGTCTGCGCATTCGTCCTTCCGAGCAGGCCAATATAGAAAAACCGCTAGATTGGCCGGCATACGATTTTCCCTTCATCTACGGGCAAGTCGACCACGCTCTATTTCCGATTGCAGAATGGCGCGACTGTGTTCGCCAGGCACTTGGACGCAAATGGCTCGATAATTGGACGGCGGATGCGCAGAACCACGATGACCCGATGTTGATCGAGCAAATCCGCAAGCGGTTGTTGCCGGCTCGCGGCATATCGGCGGCCAGCGATGAAATACTGGTGACGCTGGGCGCACAACATGGTCTTTATATGCTGTCGAGCTTGCTGGTGTCAGACACAACGACGGTCGCGCTGGAAGATCCCGGTTATCCGGATTTGCGGAATATATTTCGACTTCGGACCTCGCGCATCATACCGGCAGCGGTCGATTCTGAAGGTTTGGTGATTGATGACACACTTGCAAAGGCGCAACTCATCTGCACGACGCCAAGCCATCAAGCGCCAACAAATGTAACCATGTCCGGAAGCCGGCGTGATGCGTTGCTGGCGGCAGCGGCCCGTTCCGATGCGTTAATCATCGAGGACGACTATGAGAGCGAAACGAGTTTTGATCGATCTACTTTGCCGGCCTTGAAGGCGGCGGATCGCGACGGGCGTGTTATCTATGTCGGCAGTTTGTCCAAAACACTATTTCCCGGATTGCGGCTTGGGTACCTGGTTGGCCCTTCTGAGATTATTCGCGAAGCGCGGGCATTGCGCCGGTTAATGCTACGGCATCCGCCAAGCAACAATCAGAGAACCGTTGCTATTTTTCTCGCGCTCGGCCACCACGATGCTTTGATATCAAGGCTGAAGCGAGCTTACGCGGAGCGCTGGCGGGCCTTGAGTAAAGCGTTTCTGTGCCACACTGCCCCGTCGATTGGACAGCCGATCCGAGGTGGGTCTAGTGCCTGGGTCGAAGGGCCGGCCTGGCTTGATGCAAGTCTTTTAGCGGAGCGGGCGCGGGCAAACAAATTGATCATAGAGCCGGGCGCAATCTATTTCGCAGAGCATCCCGCACCGCACAATTTTTACCGCCTAGGGTTCTCGTCGATCGATGCGAAACGCATTCCTGCCGGCATCGATCTTCTCGCTCGGCTGGTTCGCGAACAATTTTGCTGTTAGGCTTGGCGTGATGGCCCGGCAAAACTGGCTCAAAGCTTGATGACATCTGGCTCTATCAGGGCTGAGACCAACCGTGTCTTAGGTCATCGAGCGTCATTTTTTGTCCGGCGGGATGTTGGATCGTCCTGCGTTGCGGGAAATTGAACGCAATCAACAGCGCAAGCCTGGAGTGGAGTTGCCATGCATATTGGTGTTCCCAAAGAAATCAAAGTCCATGAATATCGTGTCGGGTTGATCCCTGCGAACGTTCGCGAGTTGGTTGCACACGGTCATCAGGTGTCCATCGAAACCAATGCCGGCGCCGGCATTGGCATGATGGACGAGCACTATGAGGCCGCCGGCGCAACGATCCTGCCCTCCGCGGCGGCTGTGTTTGCCGCGGCCGACATGGTTGTAAAGGTCAAGGAGCCGCTAGCGCCTGAGCGCAAGATGCTGCGTGAGGGGCAAATCCTGTTTACGTATTTGCATCTGGCTCCTGATCCAGCACAGACCGATGATCTGATCGCAAGCGGTGCAACATGCATTGCCTACGAGACCGTCACGTCGCCGACCGGCGGCCTGCCGCTGCTCGCACCCATGTCGGAAGTGGCTGGACGAATGTCGATCCAGGCCGGCGCGTATCATCTAGAGAAGGCGCATGGCGGCCTTGGGGTGCTGCTTGGCGGTGTTCCTGGTGTGGATCCGGGCAAGGTCGTTGTTATCGGCGGTGGAGTCGTGGGCACGCATGCAGTGCATATAGCGCTCGGTATGGGGGCTGATGTATGGGTTCTCGACCGGAACGTGGATGCATTGCGTCGGCTTTGGCAGCAATTTGATCGACCGCTCAATACTGTGTTCTCAACGCGCGATGCCATCGAGCAACATTGCCTTAACGCGGATCTTGTTATTGGCGGGGTTCTTGTGCCAGGCGCGGCAGCGCCCAAACTGGTGACAGCTGACCTTATCAAGCGCATGAAGCCAGGTTCCGTCGTCGTCGATGTAGCGATTGACCAAGGAGGCTGTTTTGAGACTTCGAAAGCAACGACGCACGATGATCCAACGTACGTGGTTGACGATGTGATTCACTACTGTGTCGCCAATATGCCGGGTGGCGTGCCACGCACATCCGCGCGCGCACTAAACAATGCGACGCTGCCTTATGTGTTGGCGATTGCAGACAAAGGATGGCGCAAGGCTTTGACGGACGACCGCTATCTGCGCGAAGGGTTGAATGTGCATGCCGGCCGGATTACCCACGCTGCCGTCGCATCAAGCCTGGGACACGAGTACTGGAATGTGGACGAGGCGCTCCGCGGTTAAGTATCGACTACCCGATTGCGAACTTCAATTTGACAATGCCCGAGAGGATAGAGCCATGAACCTGCGTGCTGGCGAGAATGACTTTAGCGACATCATCGAAGCGGACCGGGCGCATGTCTGGCATCACCTCGTCCAGCACAAAAAATTTGAAACTGTTGATCCGTTGATCATCATCGAAGGTAAGGGGATGAGAGTTTGGAATACCGCTGGCCGCGAGCATCTTGATGCCGTATCCGGCGGTGTCTGGACCGTCAACGTTGGCTATGGCCGTGAAGAGATCGCAGATGCCGTGCGGGATCAATTGGTTAAGCTCAACTACTTTGCCAATTCTGCCGGGAGCATCCCGGGCGCTTTGTTTGCGGAGCGCCTGATTGAAAAAATGCCGGGGATGACGCGTGTCTACTATTCAAACTCGGGTTCTGAGGCCAATGAGAAGGCCTACAAGATCGTTCGGCAGATCGCGCACAACAAGTATGGTGGCAAGAAGCACAAGATCCTTTATCGCGATCGCGACTACCACGGAACGACGATCACCGCATTGTCGTCGGGTGGCCAGACGCAACGACGCGAGCAGTATGGGCCGTTTACTCCAGGGTTTGTCGAAGTTCCGCATTGCCTGGAATATCGTTCGCAATGGGGTGACGTGGATGACTATGGCATCCGGGCCGCGAATGCGATTGAAGAAGTTATCTTGCGGGAAGGCGCAGATACGGTTGGTGGCCTCATTCTGGAGCCAATTACTGCAGGTGGTGGCGTTATCGAACCGCCGAAAGGGTATTGGGAACGCGTGCAGGAAATCTGCAGCAAGTACGATGTTCTTCTGATCATCGACGAAGTGGTGTGCGGGATGGGCCGGACGGGGACCTGGTTTGGTTATCAGCACTACGGCGTGAAGCCCGACATTGTAACGATGGCGAAGGGCGTGGCATCGGGCTACGCCGCGATCTCGTGCACAGTCACGACGGAAGAGGTGTTCAACCTGTTCAAAGCTGACCCGGACGATCCGATGAGCTACTTCCGTGACATTTCCACGTTTGGCGGTTGTGCGGCCGGCCCCGCTGCGGCGCTGGAAAACATGCGGATACTCGAAGACGAAAAGTTGCTTAAGAACTGCGCGGCGATGGGCGAATACCTGATCGAAAAACTCGAAGGGCTTAAAGCCAAGCACGACGTCATTGGTGATGTGCGTGGTAAGGGCTTGTTCTGCGGCGCGGAACTGGTTGCCGACCGTGAGACAAAACAAGCCTTGGACGAGCGACTTGCGCAGGCAATTGTTGCTGATTGTATGACGAATTCGGCGGTTATTATCGGTGTCACGAACCGCTCGATTACCGGCCTCAACAATACACTCTGCCTCAGTCCGGCTTTGATTTGTACGAAATCGGATCTCGATGAGATCGTCGAAGCGATCGATGGCGCGATTACCCGGACGCTTGAAGCTGCCTAAAAGGCGGCAGGTGCGAGATAACGGCATCGGCTGATTGATATCGGGAGGCCGTAAGGCAACAAAAAGAGCGCGGTGGCGGAAACGCTATCGCGCTCTTTTTATGCCAGATCGCATAGATCTTGTTTCTTGGGCGCAATGTTGGCCATCCGCGACGAAATGACATTTTTGGCAGTTTGATATGTATCAAATTCATTAGTACACTAATGATCATTCATGCGCTGGGCCGTTTGCCCTTTTGCGGTGGTTGCACCGGATCGGGCTTGGTTTTTGCGTTGATACCAATTCAATGATTCATAGAGGCTGGCCGCCCATGAGCGCTTTTTACAATGAAACCGTCCTGAACGTCCGGCATTGGACTGATACGCTTTTCAGCTTCAGGTCGACCCGCAATGCCGCTTTCCGTTTCGTCAACGGGCAGTTTGCCATGATGGGCCTCGAGCTGGACGGCAAACCGCTGGTACGGGCTTATTCCATGGCCAGTCCGAACTATGAAGAATACCTTGAGTGGTTCTCAATCAAGGTGCCGAACGGACCGCTGACGTCGCGTTTGCAGCACATCAAGGCTGGTGAAAGCATTCTCGTCAGCAAGAAGCCGGTCGGCACGCTGATTGTCGACAATCTCAAACCAGGCCGCAATCTCTATCTGATCAGCACAGGCACAGGACTGGCACCCTTCATGAGTGTTGTGCGTGATCCGGAAACCTACGAGCGCTTCGAGAAGGTCGTGTTAATGCACGGTTGCCGGATCGTCGCGGAATTGGCCTATGGTGAACAGCTCACCGAAGAACTTCCGCGCGATGAGTTCATCGGCGAAATGGTGCGCGATCAACTTATCTACTACCCCACGGTGACGCGGGAGCCCTTTGAACATCGCGGTCGCGTGACGGACCTGATTACAAGCGGAAAGCTCTTCGAAGACGTCAACCTACCGCCAATCGATAGCGCTTGCGATCGAGTCATGTTGTGTGGCAATCCGGATCTCATAACCGATATGCGCGAAATCCTGCAAACTTACGGGCTCGCCGAGGGATCAAACAGCAATCCGGCGGAATTCGTCGTCGAAAAAGCATTTGTCGAGCGATAGAGCTCACCCAACTCCGACTTGACAGCTTGCCATAGCCTCGGGTTAAATCATTAGCATGCTAATGAGTAACGCCGGGGCTGGGAGTTGCGATGTTTGCAAGACCTCGAACTATTGATGAGGCTGTATCGCTTCTCGGCGCTACGCCCTGGTCGATCGTTGCTGGGGGCACGGATTTCTATCCGGGCTTGCGCGATGGCCCAGTTTCTGGGTCTGTTCTCGATATCTCTGCGATTGATGGCCTGAAATCTATTCAGTTGGATGGTGACGTTTGGCGTCTTGGCGCGGGCGCAACCTGGAGCGATCTGATCACGCAGGAGTTGCCGCCCGTCTTCGATGCGCTAAAACTGGCGGCGCGCGAAATCGGGTCGGTTCAGATTCAAAATCGCGCAACGGTTGTTGGTAATTTGTGCAATGCGTCGCCGGCGGCGGACGGCGTGCCCGCTTTGCTGATCCTCAATGCCGAGGTCGAGTTGTCCTCGCAGACTGGCAAACGCGTTCTGCCGCTGGAGGAGTTCATCAAAGGCAATCGCCGAACAGCCTGTCGGTTGGACGAGTTCGTTACTGCCATACTCATTCCGACAGATGCAACGCGGGGCCGGTCGCATTTTACCAAGTTGGGCGTGCGAAAATATCTTATTATATCAATTGCCATGGTTGCCTCGCGACTTGTCATCGACTCTTCGGATTGCATATCGGAAGCGGCGGTCTCCGTTGGCGCTTGTTCCGAAGTCGCGCTCCGGTTGACGTCGTTGGAGCAAGCGTTGCTTGGACACAATGCGGTTGCTGATCTGCGTAAAGTCATTGTCCCGGAGCATTTCGACGGTTTGCAACCTCTCACTGACGTTCGCAGTAGCCGAGACTATCGCTGCCATGCCGCCCGCGAACTCGTGTGCCGATCGCTACAGCTCTGCTTGAAACCGACCGTGGCAGCAACATGAGCGTTTCGTCGATCACGTTCACGTTGAACGGGGAGCCGGTTGAGACGACCGCACCACCGATGGAGCGATTGTCCGTCTTATTGCGTGAGCGGTTGGGATACAAAGGCACGAAAGTCGGATGCGATGCGGGTGATTGCGGTGCCTGCACCGTCATGATTGCGGGCGCCCCCTGTTGCAGTTGCCTCGTCCCGGTTAGTCAGGTCAATGGCACTGAAGTCAATACAGTCGAGGGGCTTAGCTTAGACGGTGAGTTGTCCCTCCTCCAGAAGGCGTTCTTGCACTTCGGGGCCGCGCAGTGCGGGATCTGCACACCCGGCATGTTGATATCGGCTGCAGCCTTGTTACGTGCGACGCCACGGCCGAGCAAGTGCCAGGTTGAGGATGCGCTGGGTGGTGTGCTGTGTCGTTGCACCGGGTACAGCAAGATCGTTGAGGCCGTGGTGCACGCTTCGGATCTCAAAGGTGTCGAGCCGTTTCCTGGCCCTATCGACAATGTTGGCGCATCGGTCCAACGACTTGACGGCCAGGCCAAGGTCACAGGCGACACGTTCGGTGCCGATGCAATCCCGCAAGAGGCGCTGTGGGTGCGTGTTGTGCGAAGCCCGCACCATTTCGCTGATTTTGCGTTTGGCGATCTCGAGGCGTTCGTTGCTGAAAATGACGGCGTCGTGGCTGTCTTGACGGCCCAGGATATCCCCGGTCGAAATTGCTTTGGCGTGATCCCACCGTTCGCGGATCAGCCAGCATTCGCCGAAAGCACCGCGCGGTTCAAAGGCGAAGCGGTTGCTGCCGTAGTTGGAGAGCGCAAAGCGGTTGATTCTCTATCCTTAGTAGACTTTCCAGTCAGGTGGTCGCCTCGCAACGCGTTGTTGACCTGCCAGGATGCGCGGAAACCTGGTGCCGACCAGCTTCACGAGGATCGGGAAGGCAACGTCCTTGTTAGGGGTTTGGTTGAGCATGGTGACGCTGGAAGCGGATTGAGCCATTCGCATGTCGTCGTCGAAGCTACCTATTCTACGCCCTTTATCGAGCATGCCTACATTGAGCCAGAAGCCGGATACGCATTTCGGGTCGGCGACCGCATCGAAGTGCACGGTTGTACGCAGGCACCTTACATGGATCGCGATGAAGTGGCAGCGCTGCTCGGCATTGCAAACAATGCTGTGCGCATTGTCCCGACGGCATGCGGCGGCGGTTTTGGCTCGAAAATCGACATTTCGATGCAGCCCTATATCGCCCTGGCCGCGTGGCAACTGCAGCGGCCCGTGGCGATCGTCTACACGCGCCAAGAATCCATGCAATCGACGACCAAGCGGCATCCGTCCGAGATGACCGCAAAGGTTGGCTGTGACCAGGACGGCCGGATCACGGCAATGGAGTTTGAAGGCGATTTCAATACCGGTGCCTATGCGAGTTGGGGCCCGACCGTTGCCAATCGCGTGCCCGTCCATGCAAGCGGTCCCTACTTGACGCCGAACTATCGCGCGCGCAGCACAGCCATACTGACCAATTGTGCACCCGCGGGCGCGTTCCGAGGGTTCGGAGTGCCCCAAGCAGCGATTGCACAAGAGTGCCTCTACGATGAACTTGCCGATCAGATGGGCCTGGATCGACTGGATTTCCGCTTGCGCAATGCGTTGCGGAACGGACAGCCAACTGTGACGGGACAGGTTTTCGAAACCGGTGTTGGTATCGAGGCCTGTCTCGAAGCATTGCAGCCGGCCTGGCGCCGCGCGAAAGCGGCTGCGGCCGAATACAATGCCGCTGAAAACCAGGGTGTGATGCGTCGCGGCTTTGGCGTTGCGTCGTGCTGGTATGGCTGCGGGAATACGTCATTGCCCAATCCCTCGACCATCCGAATAGGTATAACCAAAGCCGGGCAAGTCGTCTTGCACCAGGGAGCCACGGATATCGGTCAAGGGTCAAACACGGTTATCGCGCAAATCGGCGCCGATGCACTCGGAGTATCTGTCCATACGCTGGAACTGATTGGTGCGGATACCGATTTGTCTCCTGACGCCGGCAAAACGTCGGCGTCGCGACAAACCTACGTCAGTGGATCTGCTGCACTGCTCGCCGGAACGGCACTGCGCCAACAAATCTTGCGTCAAGGCAATGTATCCGAGAACGCCAGCATAGAAATAAAGTCCGGAGTGATTGAACTTTCGGATGACGGCAATTGCGTCAGTATAAATCTTGAGCAGCTCGAACCCAATGCGGCGGGCTATGTATTCCAAAGTGAAGAAACCTACGATCCTCCGACGGAGCCGCTCGACGACAAAGGGCAAGGCAAACCTTATGCGGTCTTTGGATATGGTGCACAACTCGTCGAACTGGTGGTCGATACTGCTCTTGGTACCGTTAAGCTGGAGCGCCTGACGGCGGCTCACGATGTCGGGCGCGCCGTCAATCCAATGATGGTCGAAGGGCAGATCGAGGGCGGCTCTGCTCAAGGAATCGGCATGGCATTGATGGAAGAGTTTGTTCCAGGCGTCACCGAAAATTTGCATGATTACTTGATCCCGACGTTTGGTGATATGCCGGAGATCGAGAGCATTATTGTCGAAGTTCCGGACGCCGAAGGGCCGTATGGAGCCAAAGGACTTGGTGAGCACGTCTTGATCCCGACCGCACCGGCGATCTTAAATGCCATTCGGCATGCGACTGGCGCAGCCGTTCGCGATCTTCCCGCCACACCAGAGCGCGTGCTGGCTGCAATCAAGGAGGCAGGTTCCTGATATGGCGACGGCCGAACAGTCTGCGAAGATTCGCTGCGATGCCTGCCCGGTGATGTGTTACATTGCTGATGGCAACAGTGGCGCGTGCGATCGCTATGCCAATGAAGGCGGCACGCTGGTGCGTCTCGATCCGTTGACCATCCTGGAGCGTCAGTGCTCGGGTGAAGCGGCAGTCGTGCCGTTTCTCGAGTCGTTCGAGGATTGGCAGGGTGAACTCGTACGGTCTGATGACGCCTTCGTGACGGCGATCGGTGCTGGCACAACTTATCCCGACTACAAGCCGGCACCGTTTATTGTCTCTCGCCAAGTCGATGACGCTGACATGATCACCGTCGTGACAGAGGGGATATTCAGCTACTGCGGTGCCAAGATTAAGATCGATACTGATCGGCATCTTGGGCCTGAACGAAATTTCGTGCGCGTCGAGGGGGAACCTGTCGGGCATGTAACGACGGGCGAGTACGGTTCGCAAATGCTGTCACTCGGCGGCGTGCATCATCTGACGGGCGGCACCAAGAAGGAAGGCCGCGTCACTTGCCAGACCTTGCTGGAACTGTGCAACAAACAAGCTGTCGAGCTGCAGATCGATGATGGCGCGACAGTTATCGTCGAAGCTGGTAAGGCGCCCATTGTCAATGGCGTGCTCGAAGAGCGGATGCGGGTTGGCTGTGGTTCCGCGACAGTTGGGATGTTTGCTTCGCAGTGGAAGGGGCTCGTCGACGAAGTCGTCGTGGTCGATGATCACATCACCGGCGTGATGTCGGAGCATCAGGCCGGCAAGGTTATCGGTTGGGAGGCGACCGGCATCAAGATCAAAGGTCGCCGGTCGACACCGGGGCGCTATTTCCAGGTTGCCGATCCCGGCAATGGTTGGGGTGGCACGAACATCAGTGATCCACTGACCATTCTCGGCGATTTCAAGACAGGCGCCGCGAAATCTGGCCAGTCGCTGCTGATGGTATCGACGACCGGCGAGCAGTTTGCCTACTTCGAACTGGACGATGACCTGAGACCCGTTGAAAAGGAAATGCCCGAGCGGCTACTGCCTTCTGTCCGGCGCATTGAAGAAAACTGCGAACCTGCGTTGTGCACCGTTCTGTTTATGGGCGGTGCCGGAGGATCTCTGCGCTCCGGTGTTACGGAAAATCCGGTTCATCTAACGCGGTCGGTCAAGAGTATGCTGACCAATGTGACGTGCGGTGGTGCTCCCGTTTATATTTGGCCAGGCGGTGGCATAACGCTCATGGCTGATGTGCTCGCTATGCCAGACAATGCGTTTGGTTATGTCCCGACGCCGGCGCTCGTTGCCCCGATCGAATTCACGGTGAGCCGCGACGACTATCAGGCGCTTGGCGGTCACATGGACTATGTCGTCCCAATCGAAGATGCACTCAAAGGCGAGGCTGGTCCGCAGAACGATCATGTCCTGAAGGGGCAACGGACTGTAGCGCACGATAGCAACAATCCATGGCCCGCGGCATCGGATCGACCTCGACGGCTGTCGCGTGGGGGCGAGGAATGAGCGTTGCCACCCAGCATGGCGCACAAGCGCGCTTGCTGCCGGATGGCAAGCGACTGCATCTGCACCATGGTCCGATCGATCTCATCGTTGAGGCATGGGGCGATCGGCAGGAAATTGCCAAAGCGTACCAGCAGGCGCAGCGCGCATTCAGCAGCGTTCTGACGGAACTGGTCGATGAGTTACCATTGCTGCGCACGCCAGCCGAGCAGAGGCGACTGGAAGCAACAGGCAGTGTCGCGCGGATGATGACTGACGCAGTCGATGCATTCGTCCATCCTATGATCTCTGCGCGCTTCGTCACGCCGATGGCGGCGGTCGCGGGCGCCGTTGCCGAGCACGTTCTGGCCTGCGCAACAGAGGGGCGGGCGCTGTCGCGTGCATACGTCAACAATGGCGGCGACATTGCACTCTTCGTCGCACGCGGTGAATTCCGCATCGCCATCGTGGATCATCGGGGCAGGCCGGGGACAGTGACCGTGTCGGCGCAGGATGCCGTGCGCGGCGTCGCGACAAGCGGATGGCGCGGCCGCAGCCAGAGCCTCGGCATTGCTGACGCGGTGACGGTCCTGGCGCGTTCGCCTGCTATTGCCGATGTGGCGGCGACCTTGGTTGGCAATGCCGTCGACCTGCCCGGTTCGGCGAAAATTAGCCGCCGATCGGCTGAGGACATTCGTTCCGACAGCGATCTCGGTGCTCGGCTTGTAACCATTGGCGTCGGCGAGCTTTCAGATGGCGAACGGTCCAGCGCCCTGGATCGTGGCGAGGTGGCGGCCCAAGAAATGCTGGACGCCGGCGTGATCGAGGCGGTCTTTCTTTGTTTGCAAGGCGACGCTCGAACAGTTGGTCGTCGGCATGATGTGCCTGCCCCGCTAAACGACTACAGTGTGACGGCAGATGTCGCCGGATTGCAGCAAATGCTGCCGACCGAAAAGCGCGTACAGTAAGGATGGACTGAGACAATGCAGGCAAGTATCCGCAAGATCGTGACCATCGTCGATGAGGTTCATCAGGAAATGGGTCAGTCGATCGCCCCGCCAACGCGGCGTGCTGCCAGCGTGGCGGTCATCGCCAACCCGTTCGCTGGAACCTTCAAGGAGGACCTTGAAGAGTTGATGGTCATCGGCGAAGAACTCGGTCAGTTGCTCGGTGAGAAGTGTGTCGCGGCGCTTGGGATCAAGCCAACCGATGCTGAGAGCTACGGTAAGGCCGCGATGGTCGGCGAGAACGGTGAGTTGGAGCACGCCGCAGCAATTTTGCATCCGCGACTGGGCAAACCGTTGCGGGTTGCTGTCGAGAAGGGGGCCGCATTGGTGCCGTCGTCCAAAAAAAGAGGGGGGATGGGCCACGTCCTGGACGTGCCGCTCGGGCACAAAGATGCCGCCTATGTTCGTTCGCACTTTGACGGCATGGAAGTTCGTATCAACGACGCGCCGCGAGCTGATGAGATTATGGTTGCGATTGTCGTGACCGACAGTGGCCGACCACTGCCGCGCGTTGGGGGATTGAAAGCTGAAGATGCGATGGGCGAAGACGGATTGCGATGATCATCCGTGAAACTGCTCCGCAAGCGTATCGCAAGCGAGCCGGCGGCTCACAGCGGCTGCGGAGTTCATCTGCGTTGATGAAGCGTATCGAGTACGGCGGGGCGGGGTTTTCATGGGGCTAATGGTTGCGCAGTTGTTGGCAGGCCTTGCCAATGCGGCTGCATTGTTTCTGGTGGCCTCGGGACTTTCGCTGATTTTTGGTGTGACCCGGATTGTCAATTTCTCGCATGGTTCCTTCTACATGCTGGGTGCCTATATTGGGTACTCGCTCCTGCAGGTGTTGACCGGCGCAGTCGGGTTCTGGCTCGCGGCTGTGCTTGCCGCGATTGCTGTCGGCTGCATCGGCGTGATTGTCGAAGTGCTGGTTTTGCGGCGCGTTTATCGCGCGCCAGAGCTCTTCCAACTCGTGGCCACATTCGGTGTCGTTCTCGTCATTCAGGATCTTGCACTGATGACCTGGGGACCTGAAGACCTGCTGGGGCCGCGTGCGCCTGGCCTCGAAGGCGTGGTTCACATTCTGGGGCAACCGATCCCGCTCTATGACTTGGCCTTGATAGGGATCACACCGTTCATTCTCGCGGCTCTTTGGTACCTTATCACACGCACCCGTGTCGGAATCTTGGTGCGGGCTGCGACACAGGATCGTGAAATGGTCGGCGCACTCGGCGTCAACCAGGCGTGGTTGTTCACCGGCGTATTTTTTCTCGGCTCCGCGCTCGCGGGTCTCGGCGGTGCGCTGCAACTCCCCAAAGGTGGCGCCGACCTGCTGATGGATTTCAACATTCTGGCAGCCATATTCGTCGTCGTTGTCATTGGCGGCATGGGCTCGATACCCGGTGCCTTCATCGCCTCGGTGCTGATCGCCGTGCTTGGCGTGTTTGGTGTCTGGCTGATCCCGCAAAGCACGTTGGTCCTGATGTTCGTTGTCATGGCAATCGTACTGATCGTGCGGCCGTACGGCATTCTCGGACGTGAAGAGGTCGCTGGCGAACATGGTCAGGTGGGCGAGCCGGAACAGCCGATCAGGATACTGGGGCCGCGTGGCAAGATGATCGTCGGTGCGCTGCTGGTGGCGCTCGCCGCATTTCCCCTCATAGCGGGTAAATTCGGGCTGATCTTGATGATCGACGTGATCATCGTCTGCCTGTTCGCGGCAAGCCTGCATTTCATGCTCTCGCTCGGTGGTCTGGTATCGTTCGGCCATGCGGCCTTCTACGGAGGTGGGGCTTACGCGGCGGCTCTGCTTGTTCACTACGCACAGTCGCCGATGGAGCTTGCAATCGTCATTGCGCCGCTGTTGGCAGGATGTCTGGCGGCGATCATCGGATGGTTCTGCATTCGCCTGACCGGCGTTTATTTTGCGATGCTGACGCTGGCCTTCGCACAACTCGTCTGGTCGATCGCATTTCAATGGTCAGACATCACCGGTGGGGATGACGGGATGGTGGGTATCTGGCCATCCAGCTGGGCGTCGGAATCGATCGTCTATTATTATCTTACATTGATCATCGCCGGCGGGGGTATCATTTTGCTCCGACATGTCGCGCATTCCCCGTTCGGCTACGCGCTGCGCGCTAGTCGTGATTCAGAACGCCGGGCCGAGGCAACCGGTATTGATACCCGGCGCGTGCGGTGGGCGGCGATGACGTTTGCGGGGGCGATGGCCGGACTTTCTGGCGCGCTGTTTGTCTTCTCCAAAGGCAGCATCTTCCCGACCGAGTTGGAAATCGCCAAGTCATTTGATGCCCTGATTATGGTTTTCTTTGGCGGCGTCAAAACGCTATCCGGGCCGCTCGCCGGTGCCAGTATACTCACCGTCGTCCAGGATTATCTGACCCGCTTCGAGTATTGGCGTTTGGCGCTGGGGCTCCTCATCATCGCCATTGTCATGATTGCGCCTGAGGGCATCGCCGGCCTTGGTCAACGCATTGCAAACCGCTTCTCTCGCGTCGAGCCGGAGAAACAGTTCTCATGACCGAACCCGTCCTCAGCATTGCCGGTTTGTCGAAATCGTTCGGAGGCATCCACGCTGTCAACAATGTCTCGTTCGATGTCAGTCAGGGTGAGTTGCTCGCGTTGATCGGTCCGAACGGTGCGGGCAAATCGACATGCTTCAATATGCTGATGGGGCAGTTGCCGCCCGATGCCGGCTTGGTCACGTTTGCCGGCCACAATTTGATCGGCCGAACGCCCCGCGCGATCTGGCGCCTCGGCGTCGGGCGAACGTTTCAGATTACCGCGACGTACCCCTCGATGACCGTGATTGAGAACGTGCAAATGGCGTTGATTTCGCACCATCGCAAGACGTTCAACTTGTGGACCCGGGCGCGCGATCAATATCGCAACGAAGCTGGTGCGTTGCTCGATCTCGTCAATATGGCCGATCAGAGCGACCGGCCGGCGGCAGTGCTTGCATATGGTGATGTCAAACGACTGGAATTGGCGATCGCGCTTGCCAATGCACCCAAGCTGCTGCTGATGGATGAACCGACTGCGGGCATGGCACCAAGTGAACGGATCGCGTTGATGCAATTGACAGCCGACATTGTGCGGGAGCGCGGGATCAGTGTGCTGTTCACGGAACACGATATGGATGTGGTGTTCGCACATGCACATAGGATCATGGTGCTCAACCGGGGTGAGTTGATCGCGAATGGGTCTGTTGCCGATGTGCGCGAGGATCCAAAAGTGCGTGAAGTCTATCTCGGTGGCGGCGCCGTCTTTGCCGGGGGCGCTGATGGCAATGCTTGACGTGAACGGGGTCAACAGTTTCTACGGCAAGGCCCATATCCTGCACGATTTGAGCTTCACCATTGAGGCGGGCGATGTGGTGGCATTGCTCGGTCGCAACGGTGCGGGTAAAACAACGACGTTGAAGTCGGTTATGCAACTTGTCCGGCCGACAAGCGGGAGCGTGACATTCGCCGGCGGCGAAATCGTCGGGCGCCCGGCGCATCAGGTGGCGCGGATGGGGCTTGGCTATGTGCCAGAGGAGCGCCGCATCTTTACGGATCTGACGATCCTCGAGAACCTCGAGGTTGGCCGGCAGCCGGCGCGGGAGGGGTATCCGGTCTGGACCACCGATATTCTGTTTGACCTGTTTCCCAATCTGAAGGAACGCCAGACCAATCGCGGCAAGGCCCTGTCAGGTGGCGAACAGCAGATGCTGACGATCGCGCGCACCCTGATGGGTAATCCCACCTTGCTGCTGCTTGACGAACCTTCGGAAGGCATCGCGCCAGTAATCGTCGAGCAGATGGCCGAGACCATTCGCCGGATCAAGCGCGAAGGACTGACCGTCCTCATCTCCGAGCAGAACCTGCATTTCGCGCGGCTCGTGGCGGACCGGGCAATCATCATCGAGAGCGGCACCAAGCGCTTCGACGGTGCGTTCGATGAACTCAACGCCAAGCCTGAGATCATGGACGCCTATCTGTCTGTCTAGCTAGCCAACGATTTCCGGCATTGTCGTGGCCGGCGGCGTATTACGGCTGCGCTCGGATCGCACGATACCATCGATGACGGTCATGCCAACGCCAGGCAGGTTGCCTTGGTGGATGCTCTCGAGCATGTCTTTGCCTGGTGCGTGTTGGGCGCGGTCGATCAAGATGAAGTCTGCGCTCTTGCCGACCTCGATCAGACCGGTGTCGAGTTCGCGCATGCGCGCCGTGTTGCCGGTTGCGAAGCAGAACGCGATTTCCGGCGGGATGTCTCCGAGGCTGGAGAGCATCGCAATCATGCGCAGGATGCCAAGCGGCTGCACTCCGGAGCCGGCCGGCGCATCCGTGCCGAGGATGACGCGCTCGGCCTGCTTCAGTTCGAAAGCGGTGCGCATGGCAAGCAGGCCGGCGCGCTCGTTGCCGTTGTGGACGATTTCGATGCCGCGCGAGCAGCTTTCGCACAGACAGGTGATCTGGTCATCAGGCAGGGCGGTGTGACCACCATTGATGTGTCCGATGATGTCGGCATCCGCCTCAAGCACGACGTCCTTGTCGATCAGGCCGGAGCCCGGGATCGACGGGCCACCAGTATGGATCGTGCTTTGGATGCCGTATTTGCGCGCCCACGCCACCATCTGCTTGGCGGTTTCGCCGGCCTTGACCGAACCGAGCCCGACCTCGCCCAAGAGCTTGACGCCGGCATCGGCGAGTTCCTTGAAATCGTGCTCTTCCATGCCCTCTTCGATGACCGGCGCACCGGCGAGCATCTTGACGCCAGAGGGGCGGAAATTCTCGTACCAACGTTGCGAGGCGATCGCCATCGCCTTGAGGCCGACGATGTCTTTCGGACGACCGGGAGCGTGCACTTCACCGGCGGAGATCATGCAGGTGACGCCGCCGTGCAAGCAACTGTCGATCCAGTTAAGTTGTTGCTGGCGAGGGGTATAGTCGCCAATCACCGGGTGTACGTGACTATCAATCAAGCCGGGCGACAGCGTGATGCCGTTGGCATCGATCACGACGTTCGCCTGATCGGTATCGATGTCCTTTTCGTAACCGACCGCTGCAATCTTGCCGTCGACTGCAACAACGCAATCACCGTCAAGCAATGGCTTTTCCAACATGCCGGATAAAATCAGTCCAATATTCTTGACGACGAGCTTCTGAGTGGCGTTCGACATCTCAATTTATCCTCATGCTTGCGTCTTACAGGGCCTGACGATACCGGCGATAATCATTAGCATGCTAATAACACTTCAGGCGGATTGCGACAACCAAACCGAGAGTGTCTATAGTTACAAGTGTCGGTCGCGTTGAGTATTGTGCGTGAAGTTGCGGCAGTAAGACAAGGAATGCGTGCGGTGAGCAACGACGACGATCGGGCCTACAGGCTGGACGGCCAGATCGGCTTCCTGCTGCGCTTGGCGTCACAGCGTCATACGGGCATCTTCGCGGATCGGATGATCCCCGACCTAACCCCGACGCGGTTCTCCGCATTGGCAAAATTGTACGAAAAAGGGTCGTTGTCACAGAACGAACTCGGGCGACAGACGGCGATGGACATCGCAACGATCAAAGGTGTTGTCGACCGACTGCGCGATCGCGGTTTTGTTGAAACGGGTCCTGACCCGGATGATGCCCGCCGCCAGCGCGTAAGTCTGACAAAATCGGGGACAGACACGATCAAGCGGGCGATCCCGATCGCGGCCGAGATATCAGAGGCGACCTTGGCTCCGCTGAGTGAGCGGGAATCGCAAACATTGCAGCGCCTGCTCGAAAAACTGTGCTGATTGGGATGCCTCCTGGTCTGGTATTGAGGACGTGGGAAGAAAAATGGCAGTTTGCGGCGGTGCCCTAGTCTAAGGCGAGGCGGGCTGATGGGGATAAAATCATGACAGACAAGCGTCAGATGCACCTCGGCGCGTTCATGCGTCCCGTATCAATCCACACGGCATGGTGGCGTTACCCTGGCAGTCGCCCAGACGCCAATTTCAATCTGCAACATATCGTATCGTTTGCGCAGACGCTTGAACGAGGGTGCTTTGATGCCTTCTTCATGGCCGATCATCTTGCCGTGCTGAATATGCCGATGGACGCGTTGAAGCGCAGTGCGACCGTTACGTCTTTCGATCCCCTGACCTTGTTGCCCGCGCTCGCCATGGTCACGAAGCATCTGGGTTTGATTGCGACGGCATCGACTACATTTGAGACGCCCTATCTGATTGCGCGCCGGTTTGCCTCGCTCGACCATATCAGCGGCGGGCGTGCCGGGTTCAACCTGGTTACGACATCCAATCCGGATGCCGCACTGAACTTTGGCATGACCGATCAAATGCCACACGCCGAACGTTATCGCCGCGCGCGTGAATTCGTCGATGTCGTCAATGGCCTTTGGGACAGCTGGGCGGACGATGCCTTTTTGATGGATGCCGAGAGTGGCGACTTCTTCGATCCGGGCAAGCTTCATACGATCAATCATAAGGGCGAGTTCTTTGACGTGCGCGGTCCGTTGAATATCGGACGGCCCCTTCAGGGGCGGCCGGTGCTCGTCCAGGCCGGTGCGTCGGACGATGGCCGACAATTGGCAGCCGAGACGGCGGAGATGATCTTTACGTCTGCTGGCACAAAGGAAGCTGGTAAGGCGTTCTGCAGCGATGTCAGGGCGCGCATGGTGCGATATGGCCGTGATCCGGCGCTGATGAAGATCCTTCCGGCGGCGCTGGTTGTGGTTGCCGACAGCGTGGATGAAGCGCGTGAGCGGCGTGCGCATCTCGACAGCCTGGTCAATGCCGATAGCGCGATCGCGGCGCTTTCTATTGCGCTTGGGCATGACGCCTCGAAGCTTGATCCAGATGCGCCGCTGCCGGATGATTTGCCCGAAACAAACCAGAGCAAAAGCGGGCGCGATCGTGCCATCGCACTTGCCAAACGAGAGAACCTGACGGTGCGCCAGCTGGCGCAACGGCTTGGCGGCTACGGCGGCGTGTCGCTGGTCGGAACGGCCGAGACGATTGCCGACGAGATGGAGGATTGGTTTGCCTGCGGCGCCTGTGACGGCTTTACCGTGATGTTTCCCTATCTGCCGGCCGGGCTCGAAGATTTCGTCGATAAGGTCGTCCCCGAACTGCAGCGCAGAGATCTGTTGCGCACCTCCTATGAAGGCTCGACACTGCGCGATCGTCTGGGACTGCCGCGGCCCGCCAATCAGTTCTTCGACTGAAAGAGCCTTGGCGCGTATCGTTTTGTTCATTCTCGTTTGAAGATCGGCCATTGCTTTGCCTGACAATAATGACCGGAACGGTGGCGCTGTTGGCGTCCACGAGGCTGCGGATCGTGCGACGTTCAATGCATCGATGACGCTGTCACTGGCACTGCCCGGCGACACGGTTCTTTATTTGCTGCTTCCGATCCACGCAGCGACGTTTGGCGTGTCGCTGCCGGAGGTTGGCATCCTATTGGCCGCCAATCGGTTGGTTCGGATCGCCGGATACAGCTGGGTCGCGGGCATTTACGCCAACCGGGGGCCCCGTACCGCCTGTCTTTTGGCTGCGACCGGTTCTGTTTTGGCGACAGTTGGATATGCCGCCCTGAGCGGGCTTTGGGCGCTTCTCCTGGCGCGGCTGATCTGGGGATTGTCGTTTGCTGCGATGAATATCTCAGTCCATGCATTGCCAACCGCTGAGTTGACAGGGGCTGCGCGGCGCAGCGGCTGGTCCCGCTCGATCATTGCCTGTGGTCCTATGATCGGTTTGATCACTGGAGCAATTGTCGCGCACTTTTATGGCCCGAGGATTGTTTTCGCCTTGCTGTCTTTCGCGGCCATACCTGCGCTGTTCTTTGCCGCTCGGCTGCCATCGACGCCGGAGCGGCAAGTATCATCGGGGCCGAGGTTCTCGCGACCGGGGCCGATCAGCATCTGGTCCTTCTGCATGGGCTTCACGCTGGATGGCCTGTTCGTCTTCGGGCTGGCGCTGCTGGCCAAAAACAATGTCCCCGAAGGTGCTGTGATTGCTGCGGGCCTCGCCATGGCGTTGCGCTATTTCTTCGAATTGACGTTGTCGCCCGTCGGTGGCCGCCTTTCCGAGCGGGTCGGGGCGCGGCGGCTCTTGATCCTGTTGTCGCTGACAGCGGCGCTGGGCTTGGTGTGTCTTGGTCTCGGCAGTCCGTGGTTGTGGATTGGCGTACTCGCCGTGATCACCTTGCGTGCCTTGTTGCAACCCTTGCCGGCACCCGTCGTTGCCGAAGCGTTCCCGGGGGCCGCGCGCGTCCCCGCGCTGGCGCGCCAGGCAACGTGGCGGGATATCGGAGCTGGCGCGGGACCGCTCGCGGCTGGTTTGCTGTTCCCCGTGGTGCCCGCATTGGGAATATATGTCGGCGCGGCAGCGATGTTGGCTGCATCAAGCGCCTGGATGACAAGGCGTTCGGATTAGCGTTACATCGCGCTTGCCTGTTCGGCCTTCTTCTCCTGATGTTTCCATGGACCAACGTAGCCTTTCGACCAATCCGGTGGCAGCTCGCAGCCGCGCGGATCATGACAGGCGACGCGTGCCGGCTTGCCGGCGACGATGGCGCCATCGTAGTCGGATG
This sequence comes from Hyphomicrobiaceae bacterium, assembly GCA_049116495.1. Classification (GTDB taxonomy): domain Bacteria; phylum Pseudomonadota; class Alphaproteobacteria; order Rhizobiales; family Hyphomicrobiaceae; genus CAJQQK01. The sequence goes on from JAGDYV010000107.1 coordinate 47,941, forward strand.
GAATCGGGTTGAACGCATAGGGCATCGAGTCGGCGGATGAATAGACGTTGAGCAGCAACGGCCGCATGGTGTCTGAGGCATTGCGCATCGAGCCATGGATGACACGGCAGTTGAGCAGCGCCAGCGAACCAGCCGGCCCCGTCATCGAGACGGTGTTTTCCTGCCAGTTCTCCGGCATCTTGTCTTCGTCGATGCGCAGTACCCAGTTGCCGGCATCGTCGTACATTGAGCGCAATGGCTCTTTGTGGCTGCCTTTGATGGCAAGCAGCGGACCTTGCTCGGGTCCGCAATCGTCGAGGTAGACGCCGATCGTCACGGGGCTGTAGTCGGTGTGTGGCCAGGCCTGGATGTCCTGATGCCAATCAAATTTCTGCCCGCCCTTGGGCCATTTGAAGTTGAGCTTCGAGTGGTAGAATTTGACGTCCGGCCCGCAGACGTCGGCGGCGACATCCGCGATGGGCTGGCCGGAGGCGAACTCCCAGAATGTCGGGTGATGCGAGACGGGACTTGAAAGTCGGCGCAGGCGCGGATCATCCGAGGAATGGCCGTCTTCGAGCACGAACGTTTGATCGCTTGTCGTGACCGTGCGGCTCTTGTCGATCATCTCCGACATCGCGGTGCGCAGGCGTGACAGCCAATGGTCGTTGACCGCACCCTCAAGCACGAGAAAGCCGTCTTCAAAGAATTGCTCGCGTTGCGCGGTCGACATCGCGCGGGCGTCTTGTTTCAGGATATCGGCGGGCAACATCGTGCGCTCCATGGTTGGCGGGTGTGTCGGTACCGGCGAGACTGCAGACGGTGTGAAACGATGTCAACATGTGGTGCCGGCTGGCGGTTCGTGTCACGGTGCGGGCGCATGGACGATTTTGAACCGTATAGGAGAGCGCGCAAGCGCGGGGACAAGTTATGGCCAAGACGCTGAGCAAACAGGAAATCGAGCATATCAACCTGCAGTACCTGCCGCGTCTGATCGTGCCCAACGTCGAGGGGTATCTTGAGAAGTCGGCCGAGCGCAGTGCCCGGGTGCGCAAGAAGCTCGGCGGTGAAATCGACGTGGCGTATGGCGACACGCCGGGCCAGACGCTCGATGTGTTTCCGGCACCCAAGAAAGGGGCACCCGTGCATATCTTCATTCACGGTGGCTATTGGCGTTCTCTCGACAAGCACATTTACAGTCATGTTGCCGGCCCGATGGTGGCGGCTGGTGCGACGGTGGTCGTGCCGAACTACGATCTGTGTCCTGACGTGCGCATTACCGACATTACCAATCAGATGCGCCGGGCCGTTGCCTGGGTTTATAAGAATGCCGCGAAATTCAATGGCAGTCGTGCGAAGATCTACGTGTCGGGCCATTCCGCTGGCGGCCATCTGACCGGCATGATGGCCGCAACCGATTGGGGCGCTGAAGCCGGTTTGCCGAAAAATTTGATCAAAGGCACCGCGCCGCTCTCCGGCCTGTTCGACATCGAGCCGCATCGTCATTCGCAGTTGCAGCCCGAAATTCGTTTGACGGCGAAGGAAGCCAAGGCACAGAGCCCGCTTTACCTGCCGCCGGTTGCGAAAGGCTCGGCGATCGTGGCGGTCGGCGGCGGCGAGCCGGACCTGTTTCACTGGCAGTCGCTCGCCTATGCTGCTCACCTGCGCCAGCACGGTATCAAGGCCGAGTACGTGTCGACGGGCACCGACAATCATTTTGACATCACCGACCGTCTCGCCAGTGCCCGCGACCCACTGACCAAGGCGTTGATTGGCCAGATGGGCCTTTGACGTCGCAGCGGCACGGGTACGTCCGAAGCCGGTTTACTTGGCCGGTTTCGCGCAGCCTCAGCGTGCGAACTCAACGCCGAAGTTGCTCAGATCCACACCGCTCTTGTTGGGCAGGGCCTTGGAGCGTTCATAGGTTTCGGCCGGATCGGCATTGGCTGTCAGCTCGCGCAACCGTGGATAGACCTCCTGCGCGTAAAGCTCCATCGATTTGATGGCATCGGCGTCTGATAGGAAGCCGGCCTGGCCCATGATCATCATATGTCCGAAACCGCCACTGTATTCCCAGAACGATTTGATCTGTTCGAAGACCTGATCGGGCGTGCCGGCAAACACGTTGCCAATGGCCATCTGCTCATCAAGCCTGGCGACCGTCGGTACGCCGGAGCTCGATGCCCCGCGCATCACCTGAGCCGAGACGGCAGGTGCGTGATAGCCGGGCGGATTGGACCACTCGGGAGGGACCTTGTTGGCCTGCATGTACCACATCAGTTTTTCCGCGCCGGCCTGCGCTTCACGATCGTTGTCGCCAACGAAACACAGGCCCAGATAAGCCAGCCGGTCGAGGGGCGGCGCGTTGCCGTGTGCAGCAATGTAGGCGTCGCGATAGCCACCAAAGATACTGCGAATTTTCGGATAGCCGGCAAGGAACACGGCGCCGACGTAGCCATGCTGCGCGACCGGTACGGCGGTTGCACCGCTGCCCATCGTGATCCAGATCGGCGGATGCGGCTGCTGATAGGGGCGCGGCCAAATGTTGACCTGGCGGGAATGAAACCAACGGCCCTCGAAACTGAACGGGCCATCGTGCGTCGTCCAGGCCTTCTTGATGAGGTCGTGCGCTTCCCAGAGTTTTTCCGTACCGCGATAAGGTAGCGTGTTCGCCGGCGCCGCTTCATAGGGCACGCTGCGCACGAAGCCGCACTCGAGCCGGCCTTTCGAGATGACATCGATCATCGCCATCTCTTCGGCGACACGGACGGGCTGGCTGCGGTTCGGTAGCGGATTACCGAGCAGCAGGAGGCGCGATTTCTGGGTCTGGCGGGCGAGCGCGCCCATCATGATGGGCGCCGCCGGCACCATGCATGTTGCCGTTTGGTGGTGTTCGTTGAGCATGATCTCAAGACCGATCTCATCGCATGCACACCACAAATCAAGGTAGCGGTTGTACAACGCGTGCGCGACCTCGGGCTCGCAGTACTGGTTCGGCAGGTCAACGCGGATCGAGCGATAGGTGTCGGCGTCCGGTAGATGCGGATAAGCGTCCTCGGTGAACCACCAGGTTTTCATGCCGGTCTCCTATCGTTATCCCTGTCCAACGAACGCGAGGACGGCATCGATGAACGCTGCCGGCTGCTCGGCTTGCGGGGCATGCCCGGCGCGCTCGATCACGGTGAGTTCCGCACCGTCGATCATCCGGGCAAAGGCGCGGCCATAATCGACGGTCACCAGACCGTCGCTCGCTCCCCAGATGAAATGCGTGGGGACGCCAATCCGATGCAGACGGTGGGGCAGTTTCGGATTGTGCATGAACGGTTCCCACGTGTAGACGGCAAGCGCGGTGCGATTGGCGGCGACGATCTGCAATTGCGCGTCGGTCATGTTGGCCGGATCGGGCGCGTTGGCCGGATCGTAGAACAGGCGCCGCTTCATTTCCTCGGCGGGCAGGGCGAAGACGTCGGCGATGTCGCGATCCTCGCGCCCGCCGACCTTGACGCCGACCGGATCCACGAGAATGAGTTTTGCCAACCGCGTGTTGTTCATCGTCGCGAGTTCGGCCGCGGTCCACCCACCGAACGAAAAGCCCATCAGGATGACATCGCTGAGCTCGAGTGTGTCGAGCAGGTCGAGATACAGAAACGCCAGGTCGTCGACCCGGTCGAAATGATCCGGAATCGCGCTGCCGGAAAAACCTGGGTGCACGGGGGCGATGACCTCAAACGTCTCGGCCAGCTTGTCGGCAAACGGCATGCCCGACAACGGACCGCCGCCGCCGTGCAGCATGACCAAGGGCTGTCCGGTACCCTTGCGGACAACGTCAACCTCTATTCCCTGCAGGAGCATCGCCACCTCAGTTGATCTGGAGTTGAGGCCACAGAAATGAGCGGGGTGAGCCTACGACCTCGGCAATCGATTGTGCAATTTCAGATATGATTGCGTGCTGCCATGCGCACGGTTTTGCGCCTCGCGCGGTGGGCCGCCGAAGGTTTGCCTGATCAAAGGGGTACGGGGCAACAGCACCTCGCATCCTAATTTTATTTTTTGAGCGACGTGCTGCCGCCCCGTGCAGGGTTTTTCGCGAAACCGCCCAGCTTTAAGATGCGGCCACCGGGGACTTTCACCCACGGCGCGAGCGGGGGACGTTGCTATTAACGCCGACGTGCGTACGCCGACGCGCAACCTGCAGCCCGCCCCCTCTAATGGTCGCCACCGGTTAGCGGCCCCTCAATGGGCGGGATGAAAAAAGCGTACGGCATGTCTGGTGGCGGGGGATAACCGGTCGATTGGGTTAACCGGGAGACGCGGTGTGCTGGCAGGTCTGTGGAGCCCAAGTCGCGCCCGGCCGATACGTCGCGTTCGCTCGGCAACGAGACCTGGTCTACGGTGTCGCCAGCGCATCAGGTGGGATAGACGGCATGCAGGGTGACATGAAACCCGGCCACGGTCGGACGGGCCGCTGGTCGTCGCTGGCACTCGGCGCGCTGGCCGGGCTGCTCAACGGCTTGATCGCGCTCGGTGGCGGTATTCTCGTTACGCCCTTTCTCGTCGGTCATCGCGGCCTGTCACCACAAGTGGCTGTCGGTACGTCCCTGGCCGTTGTCGTCCTGCTCTCGACGATTGCGTTCGCGGCGCACGCCGTGCAGGGGAATTTGGCGATCGGGTGGACGCAGACGGGGATTTGTGCCGTCGGCGGCCTGCTGGGCACGATGATTGGGTCGCAAGTCCTGGCCAAACTGACGCCGCGCTGGCTGCTCAAGGCGTTCGCGCTATTGCTGATGCTGGTCGCGGCACGTTTGATTTTGCAAGGGGCTGGCTTGTCATATGGTGCGGTGCCGGCTGCCGTTTCCGTGCCGTGGCTTGCGCTCTTTGCCATTGGCGTTGTGACCGGCGTCATCTCTGCTGTTTTCGGCGTCGGCGGCGGCGCCTTGGCGCTGCTTTCGCTCACGATGTTTTACGGGATGCCGGTGAAGGAGGGATTGCCTGTCGCGCTGGCCCTCAATGTGTCCAACGCGCTCTCCGGCGTCGTGCATCACGCCCGCAAAGGTCATGTTCAAGCAGGTGAAGTGCGCGCATTGATCCCGGCCGCTGTCATCGGCGTGCTTGTTGGCGCCTGGTTGGCGCAACACATCCCGCCACACGTTTTGCGCGTCGTGTTTGGCGCCGTTCTTCTCCTGCTGGCCGGCCGGCTGTTGTTTGGCAACAGGTAGTTGATGTGGCGACGCGCGATCCTGTGTCGAGCGACATGCTGGAGATGCGCTTTGCACTTGTTGTCAGTCTGCCTAGGCTGGGTATCCAGCACTTTGATGACGAAAACAGCGTCACCTGATGAGATTGAATATGGCGAATTGGATCATTCGGCGCGCCGAGGCGGAAGATGCCGCCGCTCTGGCGGATTGCATCGATGCGGCCTACGCACAGTATGTGCCGCGTATCGCTGATATGCCGGCCGTTTCGGACGGGATCGCGGCGGAGATCAGAGATAAACTGGTGTGGGTCGCGGTGCGAGAGGGTGAGATTGTCGGTGGCGTCGTCCTGGTCGTAAGGGCAGACCACGGCGTGTTGGCCAATGTTGCGGTTGATCCCATGGCGCGGGGGGCAGGGCTGGGACGGGCACTGATGGATCTTGCCGAAGCAGAGGCGCGCGCGCTCGGGCTCACGCAACTGCGACTGAGTACGCACGTCGAGATGCCGGAAAACGTGCGCCGATATGAGCGTTTGGGCTGGCAGGAGACGGGACGGTCCGGCAACAAGGTGATGATGGCGAAGGGCTTGGCGGTGTGAGTGGCGGCAGAATCACCGCCAGCATATCGAATCTTCTAAGCCCGCGCCGATGACACGATCTCGCGAAGCCATAACGAGATGACGAGCACGGCTCTGGGTGGAATGGTATCCGGAACGCCGGTATCGCCATAGGCGAGGTGCGGGCTGACACGGGCTTTGCGGAAGCCGCCACCCTGCATGCCGGTCAGGGTTCTCTCGATGCCGGCAATGACGCGACGTTTGCCAAGGATGGTCTCGTGTCCGGTGTGTACCATCGCAATTTCGTCGCCGTGATTGAGAAAGATCCGGCAGTCATATCGCACAGCATCGCCGGACGCGGCAGCCGGTCCGCTACCTGCGCGTTCCTCCAGGATTTCGAGGCCGGGTGTGAGTTCCATGATGATCACTCAGATGCCACACCATTGATTGTTGGCGCGTGCGAAGTCTCTCCGGAAAATTGGCAATCATTAAGGTCACGTTACGTTAGGCCAGCTGTCCCCTCCCGCAGCAGGCAGGGCACCAGCAGGCCGGCAAGCGTGGTGGCGGTTGCGATATCGTCGGCGCCGTACTGGCTGTCCGTGCCGCACAGGTTGAGCGTGCCGAGGCGGCGGCCGGCATGGCGGATCGGGGCGTTGAGGATTGAGCCGATGCCCATCTCGAACAGGAACGTGTGATCGTAGAACGCGCGCGCGACATCGGCCTTGGTGGCGGCAAGGAAGACGCTGCCATCATCGCCACCATGGCTTTCCGTGAGCTTGTCGAGCGGCTTGCGCCCGCCGACCGGGTGTGATGGCGGATCACTTGAATGAACGCGCTCGACGACACCTTCGGCCTCGACGAATTTCAGCGTTGTGAGCAGCACGAAGCCGCAGGTCTGCGCAGCGATGTCTTCGACGAGACGATAGGCCTGCTGGGCGTCGGTCGCAGCGCTTGTCGCGGCGATCACGGCCGCGACATCGGCCGTGGTCAGCGTGCGCGTCCTGGTCGGCAATCGCCTTCTCCTCAAAATGTGGCGGCGGACGCAGCCTGGTTGCGGCCCGCCTGGGCTCAATGCGCGATCGTGTCCTTCATCATGTTGCCGGCCTGCATGATGATCGGCATGTGGCGGCCCTGTTCGGTGAGCAGGTCGAGATTGGCGAGCGGGTCGCCGTCGACGACGATCAGGTCGGCGATCGCATCCGGTTCGACGATGCCGAGCCGGCCCGCCATGCCGACAACCTTGGCCGCGTTGATCGTCGTCGAACGGATCACGTCGATCGCTGGCAGGTAGCGCCCGAGCAGCGGGAATTCGCCGGACTGATGGCGGTGCATGTCGCCGAGCAGGTCGGTGCCGTAGGCCATCATCACGCCTGCTTCGTGCAGGATCCCGAGTGCGCCCAAGCCGGCCTCGCGGACATCTTCGATCTTGGCGACAGATTCAGGCAGCATGCCAAGCTCGGCGCCTTCCTTCGAGAGGATGTCGAAGGTGATGTTGGTTGGCACCGCGAAGGCACCGTTTTCCTTCATCAGGCGGGCGGTGTCCGGTTTGACCAGATTGCAATGCTCGATCGAGGTGACGCCGCACTCGACCGCACGGCGGATGGAATCGTCGGTGTAGAGATGCGCTGCGACGTAGGTCTGGGCGTTGCGGGCTTCTTCAACGGCGGCGAGCAGTTCATCGCGCGAAAAACCGAAGAACGCGATCGGGTCGGTTGGCGATGAGATGCCGCCGTTGGTCATCAACTTGATGAACTCGGCACCGCCCTTGATCTCCTCGCGGCAGACACGGCGCACGGCATCGACGCCGTCGACGACGCGGCCAAGCGTGCCAAGCCGGTCGCGGTAGTAGTCAACGTCGCGCGAATGATAGCGGCCGCGGTAGTCGGTGTGGCCGCCGGTTTGCGACAGCGCCTTGCCGCAAATGACCAGGCGTGGTCCGGTGATTGCGCCTTCTTCGAGCGCCATCTTGAGGCCGATGTCGGCACCGCCGAGGTCGCGCACCGTGGTGAAGCCGCGCATCAGCATGTCATGCATGATTTTTGCCGAGCGCAGCGCGACGAGGGAGTTTGGCAGTTCGGCATTGAGGCCGAGGTTGGCAATGGTGGCGATGACGTGGACATGGCAGTCGATCAGGCCTGGCATCAGCGTTTTACCGCCAAGGTCGATAACGCGGGCCGATGGCGACGACAGGCGCTGGGCGGAGATTTCCTTGATTTCGCCGTCGGCGACCAGCACGTCCATGCCGGGCAGGCCTTCATCGGTACGCCCGTCGAGGATACGCGCGTTGCGGAACAAAACGGTTTGCGGTGCCATGGTGGGTCTCTTTGTCAGTGTCGCAAGGAAGTCTCGATCAGAGCATGTGTTGCGACCAGCATATTCCGAGCCGGACGACTCGTCGAACCGGGAGTGTGATCATTGCTGGTTTAGCCGGTGCCGAGCATCACCTTGGGCAGCCAAAGGGCGAGATCCGGGAAGGCGATCAGCGCGGCGAGTACGATGAAATGCAGCACGATGAACGGGATGACGCCGCGATACATGTCCTTGAGGGTGATCTCGGGCGGCGCGATGGCGCGGAAGTAGAAAATCGCGCCGGCCATCGGCGGCGTCAGCATGCTGGTCTGCATCATGATCAACAGCGCAATCGAGAACCATAACGGGTCGAAGCCGAAGCTTTTGATGATCGGCATCGCCATGGGCACGAGGATCAGCATGATCGTAATCAGGTCGAGCACGAAGCCGGCGATGAAGGTGACGAACAGGATCAGCGACAGGGTGCCCCAGGCACCGAGTTGCGAACCCGTCAACAGGTTCTGCAGGGCGGTGAGGCCGCCGGTTGCGGCAAACACACCGGAGAACATCAGGCCGCCGACCACGATGGTCAGGATCATGGCCGTGATCGACAGGGTCGTCATGAGCGCTTCACGCATCACGGCGAGTGAGAATTTTCGGTAACCGATGGCGAGCAGGACGGAGCCGATGGCGCCGACCGCCGCCGCCTCGGTCGGCACCGCGATCGCAAAGAGGATGCTGCCGAGCACCGCCGCGATCAATACCAGGGGCGGTAACAGCACGATAGCTGTCCGCCAGAGGCGGGTGCTGAGCCGCGCCGTATCGGCGATGTGGGCAACCCGTGGTGCGGCGCTTGGGCGAAAGGTACAATAGGCCATGATATAGACGATGTAGAGCCCGCCGAGCATCAGGCCGGGCAACAACATGGCAGCGAACAGTTCACCGATGCCGAGGTCTGCGATGGTGGCGAGGATGACGACGAGCACCGACGGCGGAATGATCGAGCCAAGTGAGCCGCCGGCACAGATCGTGCCGGAGATCAGCCCCTTGTCGTAGCCGTGCCGCAGCATGACGGGCGTTGCGAGCATGCCGACGACGGCTTCCGTCGCACCGACCACACCGCTCGACATCGCAAACAGAATGCACATGATGATGGCGCCGACGGCGACGCCGCCGGGCAGGCGATGGGTCCAGGAATGGATCGTCTCGAACAGGCCTTCGGCGATGCCGGAACGCTGCAGCATCGCGCCCATGAAGACGAACAGGGGCAGCGCCGCGAGGACATGCGAGCCCGCGATTTCCTCGACCCGATGGCCAAACATCACGACGACGGCTTCGCCGAACCACAGCCAGCCGAACACCAGCGCCACCGACATCAGCGCAAACGCCAC
>JAGDYV010000108.1:0-10044 GCA_049116495.1 Hyphomicrobiaceae bacterium
CGCGTGACCTGCAGCCCGCCCCCTCTAATGGTCGCCACCGGTCAGCGGCCCCTTCGTGGGCGGGATCGGTAGAGTATAAGGGGGCGTGAGTTGGCGGGGATAAGTATTTTTTTGGTGGGGACGAGGTCTGCGCGCTGCGAGGTCAGGCGTCGAGGCGGTCGGCGAGGTCCATCAGTTTGCTGCGCAGTCGCAGGATCTCCCGGTCGGGCATTTGTAAGCGCTGGACAACCTTGGCGCGGGCGCGCAAGGCCACTTCTCTGAGGCCGCGGCCAGCCTGCGTCAGTTGCACCATGACGATACGTTCATCATCGCGATTGCGTGCGCGCGTGACATGGCCGTTGGCCTCCATCCGCTTGAGCAACGGTGTGACCGTGCCTGAATCCAGGTTCAGCCGTGTGCAAATGTCACCGACAGACAATCTCCCGCCCTCCAGCAGCGTGATCAAAACAAGGTACTGCGGGTATGTCAGGCCGGCTTCTTGCAGTGTTTCTTTGTAGACTTTGGCAATGCTTCTGGCCGCATGGTGCAGCGCATGACAGAGCTGATTCTCCAGCAACAGGCTGTCGCTCTCGTCTGATTCATTTGTCATATGGACTCAGTCTAATAATGGTTTGACCAAGCTATTAGAACAGTTACCGTTGAATGTCATTGTCAACAGGGGAGATTGACGGCGTTATTGAGTTGTGCGCTAGTTAATTGCAGCCCAAATCATTGTGCATCTGGAGCATGCTGTTGACGGATTTAGAAGCGATTGCAAGCTTTCATGACAGGCAAATCGGGGCCAGGCTCGCGCGCCTTCGCCACCAATCGGGTCGGTCGATCGAAGAAATTTCCGGCGTCATCGGGATAACGGATGCGCAGTATGCCTTGCTGGACAGCGGCGCCGAAAGGACAACCTCTCGGCAATTGCTCACGTTGAGCCAACATTACGAGGTCAATATGGGATACTTCTTCGAGGGCGTATTCCAAATCAAAGGGGCGCGAAAGCAGCTCGAGTTCGTTGGTCGCGCCGCGGTGCTCTGAGGCGTTTCTTTGCGTCAGGCCAACGTGACAAGTGACATAAATGTAAGTCGTTCAATTCGTTCAAATGACCAATGAAAACCAACACGGTGACGGTCATAGACAGAAATATCTGCTTTCTGAGATCGACCGCCTGCGCGACCTAATTGACGAGGCGATCGACGTTGCGTCGGCAGATGAGCTGCAAAAACTGCTGCACCGGCTCAGGCAAATGGCAGCCGAACTCGATAACTTGAAAGACGATGCAACTGAGAAGGATGACTAACTGGGTACTCTCACCCGGCGATGTTCCGATCAGCATCGCAGTGGATGCACGCAGGCAACCCGTTGGGTGGGGACGGAGAGAGACAACGGTGGCCCTTTCACCCCGCTCGGGTCATCGGCGTCTCTCTCCTGACGTTCCATCGCCGGCAAATCCTGTTGCCTGTGCGGCAGTCACGTCCTGATCGCGGCGGCAACTTCGCGCCAGGAGATCGAAATCGGCATCCGCCACCAGAGGTGATTGGCGCGCGCAAAACGCGTGCACAAGGCATGGCTCTCGGCGGCCAGCAGCCATCGCCAGAGTTTGTCAGCGGTTGCATCCGACCAACTGCCATGTTTGACCAAGCGTACAAGTCAGGTCCTTGGATCGGGTTTATTTCCAGTAAGCTCACGACCTGATCGGTTCAATTTGGCCGGTCATTCAATAGTAGGATACTTTGGGTGGGGCTTGGCTTCGCTTTTGATCAAGAGTGGGGCATCAGCGGTGATGCATTTTCACGTTGATCGCGCATCCAGTCGCGAAACTGGCGTACGCGGCGGGGCACGTCGGTGCTTTTGTAGACCATGTAGTAATCGCCGTCGCTGTCATCGCATGCGCCGGCAAACGGCTTGACGAGGCGGCCGGACGCGACACTGTCGGCGGCAAACGGCGCATGCGCCATGGCGATGCCGAGCCCGGCTGTGGCGGCCTCCATGGCATGCGTCGAATTCGCGTAGTCCTGCCAGTTTCGCGGCGCGAGGTCTGGTATGCCCGCCGCCTCGAGCCAGCGCGGCCAGTCGGCATCGCGGGGCGGCGCGGCGACGCGGATGCAGGTGGCGTTTTCGAGATCGCGAGGCGATCGCAGCGGCAGCGTTTCAAGATAGCGCGGGCTGGCGACCGGGAAGATCCGGTTGGAGAGCAGAAATTCGCTGGCAAGGCCCGGCCATTTGCCCTGGCCACAACGGATCGAGATATCGACGTCGTGGCGATCCAGGTCGCTCGGCGTCGAAGTTGTCATCAGCCGCACGTCGAGGTCCGGATGCCGCTGCTGGAAATCGGCCAATCGGGGAATGAGCCAGCGCTGTGCGAAGGTTGCGAGCAACGCGATCGTCAAGCTGTTTATCGATTGCTGGTTTTGCGCGCGGAACGTGGCTGAGGCATCGTCGATCTCCTGGATCGCCGATCGCAGGCGGGCCGCGAAGGCTTCGACCTCGGCATCCATGCGAAAGCCGGTCGGGGTGCGGTCGATCAGCTTGCGGCCAAAGTGGCGTTCAAGGGCGCGCAAACGTTGGCTTATAGCGGGTTGGCTGATGCCGAGCTCACGGGCTGCGAGGCTGACGCTTTTCAGCCGTGCAGTTGCTTCGAGGGCGATCAGGCCGTTGAGCGGAGGGAGGACCATGCCTCATAAGATCAAATTATAACGTGACACACAAACTTATTGGCCAGCTCAGGTGAAACGCCTGTAGGGTGCGCCGTCTCACCGAGCGAAGGCGCGCTATGGAACTCTGGATCCCGATCACGATTTTTGCCGCCTTCATGCAGAACCTGCGATCGGCGCTGCAGAAGTATCTCAAGGGCAAGCTGACGACCTCAGGCGCGACGTTCACGCGGTTCGCTTATGGCGCGCCGGTTGCGATGCTCTATCTCATCTGCTTGCTGACGATTGGCGGCTACAGCCTGCCCGAGGTGACCGGATCGTTCGTGATATTCGCAATGATCGGCGGGCTTGCCCAGATCGTGGCGACGGCGCTGTTGGTCTATCTTTTCTCATTTCGAAATTTCGCGGTCGGCACCGCGTTCTCGAAGACCGAGACCGTGCAGACGGCCGTGTTCGGGCTGATCGTACTCGGCGAAAGCGTCAGCCCGGCTGCGACCGTGGCGATCATGATCAGCCTGGTCGGTGTCATCATGCTCTCGGTGACAAAGCCAAGCAGCGGGTTCTGGACGATCTATTCGCAGCTGTTCGAGTGGTCGACCTTGGTCGGGATTGCGTCGGGTGCCGTGTTCGGTATCTCGGCCATTTCGTACCGGGCTGCGACGTTGTCGTTTGTCAGCGGCGACTTCGTCATCCGTGCGGCATTCGCGCTGGCCTGTGTCACCGTGTTCCAGACGATCGTGATGGCCATCTATATGCGTTATCGCGAACCGGGCCAGATCGCGGCGGTGGTGCGGGAGTGGCGTGTTGCCGCGCTGGTCGGCCTGTGCGGCGTGCTTGGGTCGGCCGGCTGGTTTACGGCAATGACCTTGCAGAACGCCGCCTATGTGCGGGCGCTGGGCCAGATCGAGTTGATCTTTACGTTTGCGATCACGTATCTCTATTTTCGCGAACGGGCGACCGTCAACGAGATCATCGGCATCGGCTTGATCGCCTGCGGCATTCTCGTGCTCGTGCTGACCTGATCGTTTCACCGTTCCTGAAAGAAGTGCTGATCGGCGCCGCCGTTTGCGTTAGACTGGTGGGCTGAACAAGCGACGTTCCGAGACAGCTTACAACTGAGGCACCGACGGCATGACCGAAACGAGCGAAAAGAGCCAGGCTCTGACGGCGATGATCTTCTCGAACATCGGTCACAGCTTTTCGCACATGTTCACTGTGCTGTACGCGACGGCGGTGCTGTATCTGCCGAAGGTATTCGACATGGCCTACGGCGAACTGCTCGGCCTTTCGAGCCTTGGCCTTGTGCTGTTCGGCGTTGCCGCGCTGCCGGCTGGCTGGCTCGGTGATCGCTGGAGCCAGATCGGCATGATGGTGGTCTATTTTATCGGGATTGGTGCCGGCGCATTGGTCGTCGGCTTTGCCGAAGGGCCGCAGGGACTGTTTATCGGCCTGACGCTGATCGGACTGTTTGCGTCGATCTATCATCCGGTCGGCATCGCCTGGCTGGTGTCGTGGGCCAAGAAGCAGGGCATGACGCTTGGCATCAATGGTCTGTTCGGCAATCTCGGCAGCGCGCTGGCACCGGTCTTCGTTGGTGTCATGATCGATTTTGTTGACTGGCGGGCGGCGTTCATCATCCCGGCCGTGCTGTCGATCGCGACGGGATTGGGACTGCTGTTTGTCTGGCGGGCTGGCTGGGTGCGCGATGTGACCAGTGACCGGGTGGCGACGGGCGCGCCGGATTCAAGTGCGTTCGTACGTGTCTTCATTGTGCTGACGATCACCATGGCGTGCACCGGTTTCGTCTACTCCGGTCTGACAAATACCATGCCGAAACTGTTGGAGATGGGGCTCAGCAAGGCGATGGCGGCGAGCTACACGGAGATCGGCATCTTCGTTGGCCTGGTTTCCGGCCTCGCCTCGCTCAGCAGCGTTGCCGGTGGATGGATGGCGGATCGCTATTCGGCGCGGTCGATCTACATCGTATTCTGGCTGTTGCAGGTGCCGCTGCTGTTTGTCATGGCGACGTTGGCAGATGTGTCGCTGCTGCTCGCAGTGCTGCTGGTGATGTGTTTCCTGCTCGCGTTCGCCGCGGCGGAAAACATGCTAGTTGCGCACTACACGCCGTTCAAGTGGCGCGCGGTTGCCTATGGCTCGAAGTTCGTGCTGGCGCTGGGTGTCGGTGGCCTGACCGTCCATCTCGCCGGTTGGCTGTTCGATCGCAACGGCGATTTCGTGTTCCTGTTCTCAATGTTCGGTGTGGCTGCGCTGGTCGCGGCTGTGGCGGCGTGCATGCTGCCGGCGTCGCGACGCCGCGAGGTGGGTGAAGAGGCGGTGGCACCGTCGGGTGCGGGCTGACGAGACGTCGCGACTGCCGTCGCGAGCGGGGCCAGCCCGACACCCTGTTGGGAGGCACAGTCTCCCAAACCCTCCCGTGTTCTAAAACAGGGTGGGTTCGGAAGGCCCTCCTTCCGGGCGGGGGTGGGCGGCAGCCCACGCGCGAAGCGCACAACGCTCGGCTGATTGTTCCGGGCGGTACGTCGCCGGCCTCTTTTCATCGGCCAACACCGTGTGCATCATGCGACTCAAACAGAGCGTGTCGGGCGCCGGGCATTGAGTGAGAGGAGACAGCGCGCATGAGCGGCAGTGACGTAACCAACCAGATTTTTGCCGAGCAAGGTCTCGAAGCCTTTGACGATGGCGCAAGGCAGCCGCGCCGACCGCGTCCGACCGGCACCTATCGTGAAGCCGCCCGCGACATTCCGATTTTTGCCGAGGCGGATGTGCTGGTCGTTGGCGGTGGACCGGCGGGCACGGCTGCCGCGGTCGCGGCCGGCCGGGTTGGCGCCGACGTGATGTTGATCGAACGCTACAATCATCTCGGCGGTCTTTCGACCGGTGGGCTGGTAATCTGGATCGACCGCATGACCGATTGGACCGGGCAACAGGTCATAGCGGGATTTGCTTCAGATATCTTCGACCGGCTGCCGAAGGAAGCCGTGATGGGCCCGCCGCGCGCCGACTGGGGCTCGAAGGATGTGGCGACGGCCGCTTACTGGGCGCAGCGCGCGGCGGCCTACAAGGGTATCGTGACCTGGGCGCCGACGATTGACCCGGAGGCGCTGAAAACGCTGTCGATGGAGATGGTGCTCGAGCAGAAGGCGCGTCTCGTCTTTCATTCCTGGGTGGCGGCGCCGATCGTCGAGGACGGCGTTATGAAGGGCGTCATCTTCGAGAGCAAGGAAGGGCGCCAGGCGATCATGGCGAAGGTTGTGATCGACACGACGGGCGATGCGGATTTGCTAGCCGGCGCCGGCCTGCCGCTGGACGCGGACTTCGATGCCGGCGATATCCACCATTGCATCAACACGGCGTTCCTGATGGGCGGCGTCGATATCGAGCGCTGGCTTGCGTTTCGCCGCGACGATGCCGCCGGTTTTTCCGCGTTCATGGACGGAGGGCGCAAGGCGGTCGGTTCGTTCGAAAAGCCGTTCTGTTCATGGCGTGAGGATATCGCGCTGTTCATGGGGCCGCGGTTGTCGGGCTACAGCGCCGTCAACGTCGAGGACCTCTCGGAAGTTGAAACGCGCTCGCGCAAACTGACCGTCGGTCATATTGACTATTACCGCCGGCACGCGCCCGGGTTTGAAAAGGCCTTCCTGATGCTCGGCGCGCCGCAGATCGGCATTCGCCACAGCCGCCGCTTCCAGGCCGCCGCCATGGTGACGCGCGCTCAGTGGGACGAAGGCAAGGTATGGGACGACGAGATCGGCGTGTCGACGTCGCTGGCGCCAGTGTTCCCGAACATCTCGGTGCCGTATGCGTCGCTGCTGCCGCTCGGTGTCGAGGGCGTGCTCGGCGCTGGGCGACATATCGCGTGCGATCCCAATTCGCATTCTTTTTTGCGCGAGATTCCGCAGTGTTGGTTGACGGGGCAGGCGGCCGGCGTCGCGGCGGGGCTGGCAGCGAATGCGGGGGTGGCGCCGAGGGCGCTTGATCCGGTGCGGGTGCAACAGGAGCTGCTGCGCCAGGGCGCGTACCTGTCGCCATCGGTGGTGGCTGCGGCGAAGAAGGCGGTGGAGGCGGCTTGAGGGCGCGGAGAGGGGCGATCGGCCGCCGAGGGCCTTGCAGCGCTGCGAACTGTCAATCTCGGACTCTATCCAATTGCTGCCCGGTTTAAATATGTGACATCGGCAACAAGGGGGTATCAGATAACGGTTTCTGCCAACGGACTGTATTCCGGACGGCGCATCAAGGTTGTCGCCCGGGTCTTGCGGTCGTGTCCTCGGCCGAGGCAAAAGTTGGGCTTGCACGGCCCCCGTCCTTCGACGGAGTAACGGCGTGTGTGGAGAGGGCATGGCATCTTCAACTGACCTTGATCCCTTTCCAACACAGTGTTGAGTGATCGCCGCGAAGCTGATCCATGCTGCTGCGACAGTTCGCGGATGCGGACGGATCATGCCGACTACCTCGGCCGTCATCCCGTCCTTGGGACGGGATCCGTGCAAACCACCGACCTGATCGTGCGATAGATTTGGATTGCAGGTGGCCATCCGTCAACTTCGCGGCCCTGATCTCGATCGGCTTCGAACCGAGCCCGGCGCGACAACCTGCGGCCGGCGCGGCGTTGTATCTGAGCGCAACGTGATGAGCCAGGAACATGTCGCAAAATGCGGTAGCCGGTCGCGCCTCTGACATGTGTTACAGTTCGGGAGTTATGTTTCACCTTCAGCAGTGGACGCGCTATGGCCTCGCTGAATTTTTCGGCCCGTGACCCGTTACGGAAAAGCTCTATCCGAGCCTATCGTGCCCTAATTTGAAGGACACAGGCACGCTGGCGCCCGGGTTGACCACCACCATGACAACTGAAAAAACATCTATCGGAGCGTCGGAACAGGGAGGCGTCATGGAAAAGCAGAATGTCATCGATGTCATCGCCACTGCTGTGAAGAACGCGCCTAATATCCGCGCTTTGTTCCTCAGTGGAAGCTACGGAAATGGATTGGCAGATATTTACAGCGACATCGATTTTCTTCTTGTTGTCGAAGGTGGCGCCTCTGATCAAGTCTCGGAGATCTGGCGCGAAGCGATCGGCCAAACAGGTGAGATTGTCCTTTGGTGGCAAAAGCCATCCCGACCACACCTTATAAATGCGATCACAGCTGACTGGACACGTACCGATGTCGTGATCCGAAAGCCTGATCAATTGGGTTCGCTAACCCAAGCCGAATTGGAGCCTCTATTCGATCACGACAACATTTACGCGCGCTTACCCGATGCGCCCGAAGAGCGGTCGAGGAACCCGGCCCGCCTAAAGTTTCAATTCGAAGAGTTCATCAGGATATTGGGACTGCTGCATCTCGCGGCAGGCCGGGAAGAGTATATCAATGGCGTCCTCGGTGTGTTTCACCTGAGGAACTTGCTTGTTGAACTATTGATAGAGGAAATGGCGGCTCCAAATCGAGGCGGCGTACTTCATCTGAATCGCCTTATTTCAGACGAACAAAAGGAATTGCTGATCTCGCTGCCGCCAGCACTTCCCGATCGCGAATCTATAATTTCCACACATCTGGCCTATGCCCATGCCTACTTGCCGCGAGCGCGAAGACTTGCTGCTCAATGGGGTATCGAGTGGCCGGAGCGCTTTGAGGCAGCGACTTGGGAGCACCTACGCAACAATCTATCTATTGAGTGCCCCTATGTTCGGTGAAGACTAAGGCAGCTAATGGCCCAGGCCGTGTGAGAACTCTCCTTGATCATGTTACCCTCTACACGTGAATCGCGGCGGGGGATGTGATGGCTGGCTTTGTGGTAGGAACCGATCGCGGGCAGATGGATCTGTTCCCGGCACGGCTTGATGATTACGTGCTCGAAGACAATCCGGTACGTGCAGTCGACGTTTTCGTTGACAGCCTTGATCTCGACAGTCTGGGCTTTGTTCGCGTCCAGCCATGCGACATGGGCAGGCCGGGCTACGATCCACGGATGATGCTCAAGCTCTACATCTACGGCTACCTCAATCGTGTGCCATCGAGCCGCCGCCTGGAACGCGAATGCCAGCGCAACATCGAAGTGATTTGGTTGACCGGTCATCTGGCACCCGACTTCAAAACCATTGCCGACTTTCGCCGCGACAACGGCACGGCCATTCGCGAGGTATGTCGGCAGTTTATCGCGCTGTGCCGCAAGCTCGAACTACTGAGTGCAGCGAGCGTCGCAATCGATGGCTCGAAGTTCAAGGCTGTCAACGCGCGCGACAAGAACTTCACTGAAGCAAAAATGAAACGCCGTCTCGAGAGGATCGATAAGAGCATCGCGCGTTATCTCTCGCAACTTGAGACTGCCGATCGTCATGGTGACGCGGTACCGGCTGCGAAGGTGGAGCGACTGAACAGCAAGATCGAGAAATTGAAAGAAGAGATCGTCCGGCTCAACGAGATTAATGATCAGATGATGAGCAGCGAGGACAGGCAGATCTCGCTCACCGATCCTGACGCGCGCTCGATGGCGACCAGCGGCAAGGACACCGGGATCGTCGGCTACAACGTGCAGGCCGCCGTAGATACGGAGCATCATCTGATTGTCGCGCACGAGGTAACTAACATCGGCACGGATCGTCACCAGCTTGCCGATATGGCAGAACTGGCGCGTGAAGAGTTGGGCTCCGAAACGCTCGATGTGGTGGCTGATCGCGGCTACTACGAGGGTGACAATATAAAGACCTGCGAGGACGCCGACATCACAGTTACGCTGCCGAGACCGCAGACCTCAGGTTCTAAGGCGGAAGGCCGCTTCGGTAAACAGGATTTTGTTTATGTCGCTGCCGACGATGTCTATCGCTGTCCCGCCGGTGAACGACTGACCTATCGTTATCAAACCGTGGAGAGGGGCAAGACGATCCATCGTTATTGGACGAACGTCTGCAAGGGCTGCGCGCTCAAAGCAGAGTGCACGACAGGCTCGGAGCGCCGCATCTCACGCTGGGAGCACGAGGCCGTGCTGGAGAAAGTCCAGAGGCGACTTGATCACAATCCTGACGCCATGCGTGTCCGCCGCTCGACCGTCGAACATCCGTTTGGCACGATCAAATGCTGGATGGGAGCAACGCACTTTCTGACGATGACGCTGCCGAAGGTGGCGACTGAGATGGCGCTCAATGTGCTAGCCTACAACATGAAGCGCGTCATCGCGATTATGGGCGTCGGTGCATTGCTGGAGGCCATGACAGAGTGACCTCACAATTGCACGCCGAAATAAGTCCGCACCGATCGCCGTTTAATAGCTCAGAGCGCCTCAAGGGCGAGTCTCAAATCGATTTCGCTTAGATCGGCGCTCGGCGGGAACGAAAAACTGACAATCAAATACTGATGGCAACTTCCGTAGACATTCTCACACGGCCTGGGCC
>JAGDYV010000109.1:0-28650 GCA_049116495.1 Hyphomicrobiaceae bacterium
GGGCCGATCATCAGGATGTTCTTGGGAAGGACCTCCTCCTTCAAATCATCATCGAGTTGCTGACGCCGCCAACGGTTGCGCAACGCAATCGAGACAGCGCGCTTTGCGTCGTTCTGGCCGATAATGTAGCGGTCGAGTTCGGAAACGATTTCGCGCGGGGAGAAATTGCTCATGAAAATCCGTGTCGTTCGTTGTTGTTGCGGTGCCGTTGAAGAACAGCAATCTTGTAGTTGGACGGACGGTTATTTGGCCGATTCAAGGCTCTCGATAATGAGATTGCCGTTGGTGTAAACGCAGATATCGGCGGCGATGCCCATCGCCTTGCGGGCGACCGCCTCGGCATCGAGATCGGTGTCGATCAGCGCGCGCGCGGCGGCCAACGCGTAGCTGCCGCCGGAACCGATGCCCATGACGTCGAACTCGGGTTCGAGGACGTCGCCGGTGCCGGTCAGGGTCAGGGTTGTCTCACGGTCGGCGACCAGCATCATGGCTTCGAGACGGCGCAAATAGCGGTCGGTGCGCCAATCCTTGGCCAGTTCGACCGCTGCACGGGTCAGTTGGCCGGGATATTGCTCAAGCTTTGCTTCGAGACGTTCAAACAGTGTAAACGCGTCCGCGGTGGCGCCAGCAAAGCCGCCAATCACGTCGCCGCGGCCGATCGAGCGTACTTTGCGGGCGTTGGCTTTGATAACGGTCTGGCCGAGGCTTACTTGGCCATCGCCCGCGATCACCACCCGGCCGGCCTTGCGCACCGTCAGGATGGTTGTTCCGTGCCACTGCGGGACGGAAGAAGCATATGAGTGTTCTGTCATCATGGTATCTGGTTAGGAAATTGGCACTCGCAAAGATGAAAACAAGAGGCCAAGCGCCGCATCGGAACGCGTGCGGCCCCGCGGCGCCAACGCCCGCATGTCACAATACCGGGTTCTGCCCTCTTTGAGCCGACGCAGCAAGCTGCTAAACGAAGCCGACCACAACCGGAGCGATACGACGTGACCCGCACAGCCTCTATCAGCCGCGACACCAAGGAAACGCAGATCGAGGCGACCATCCACCTTGATGGTACCGGCGCCTTCGATATCGCAACGGGGATCGGGTTTCTCGATCACATGCTGGAACAATTGGCGCGGCACTCGCTGATCGACATCAAACTGTCTGCCAAGGGCGACCTCCACATCGATGGCCACCATACCGCGGAAGATTGCGGCATTGTGCTTGGGCAGGCGTTGGCGCAGGCGCTTGGCGAGCGGCGCGGCATCAAGCGGTATGCGGATTGCCATCTCGCGATGGACGATACGCTGACGCGAGTTGCGATCGACGTATCGGGGCGGCCGTTCCTGGTGTGGGACGTCACCTTTCCAACCGCCAAAGTCGGCGATATGGACACGGAGTTATTTCGCGAGTGGTTTCAAGCGTTTGCACAGAATGCCGGGATTACGCTGCATATCGCGACACTGTATGGCATCAACAGCCACCATATCGCGGAGACGTGCTTCAAGGCTCTGGCGCGGACACTGCGTGCAGCTGTCGAAATCGACCCACGGCAAGCCGATCGCATACCGTCGACCAAAGGCTCGCTGTCCGGTTAAGTTGCAGCGACACCGGCATGCCGGACACATCCCGTAAATCGCCGAGAGGCCAGAATGTTCAATTTTTTCAAGTCGCAGATCGCCTATACGGTGCATGAGGAACCACATCCGCCGGCCGACCGCGAAGAGCGCGCCGAACGGCTGAAATTCGTGCGTGAGGGTTTCTCACTGTTTGCGTTCATCTTTCCGCCGCTCTGGATGCTGGTCAATCGCCTATGGCTGGTGCTGGTTGGCTACCTCCTGGTGCTCGGCGCGATCCACGGCCTGATCACGCTGTTCGAGATTCCGGATCACTGGCGCTACTACGCGACGATGGCAATGAGCCTGCTGGTCGGGTTCGAGGCCGATGTGCTGGAGCGGTGGTCGCTGGACCGACGCAGCTGGCGGATGATCGCGACGGTTTCGGGTACGAGCTTCGATGAGTGTGAGCGACGCTTCTTCGAAACCTGGGTGCCAGCCGTGCCGATGGTGACTCCGTCCAACTTCGACAGGCCGGGCAACTTCGAAGCGGCCGGTAGACCTCAGCCACCGCGCGATGGCGACCTGATCCCGCCTAAACGAGGTTGGCGTTCGGCCGGCAGCAGCTGGCCGCGCTGGCAGCGCTCGTAACATCGTGCACCGGCCCGCCATGCGGCCAACGTCGCCTCAGTAGCCAGGATCAAACTCGCATGCAACGCGTTGTCATCGTCGACTATGGATCGGGAAATCTGCACTCGGCGCGCAAAGCCGTGGAGCGGGCGGCACGCGAGGCCGGCCTCGCCACCGAGGTCGCCGTCACCGCGGATGCCGCCGCGGTTGTAGCAGCGGACCGCGTGATCCTGCCGGGTGTCGGAGCGTTCGCGGATTGCGCAGCCGGATTAAAGGCCGTACCCGGCATGATTGACGCGCTGCAAAGCTTCGCGATCGAGCAAGGCAAGCCGTTTCTCGGTATTTGCGTCGGGATGCAGCTGATGGCGACGCGAGGACTTGAATTCGGTGAGACGGCCGGTCTTGGCTGGATCGACGGTGACGTGACCGCGATCGCTCCGAACGACGCCGTCCTCAAAGTTCCGCACATGGGCTGGAACACGTTAACCGCGTCGCGCCCGCACGCGTTGCTGGATGGCATTCAGCTGGGGTCGGACGGCCGGCATGCGTATTTCGTACATTCGTTCCACCTGCTGGCGCGCGACCCTGGCACCGTCATTGCAACTTCGGACTACGGCGGGCCGATCACGGCGATGGTCGGTCGTGACAATATCGTCGGCACACAATTTCATCCCGAAAAGAGCCAAGTGCTTGGCTTGCGACTGCTGACCAATTTTCTGAATTGGTCCGTTTGACAGCAAGCGCTGCCGGTCCGGCGCAGCAGTGACCCGATAAACGACATGCGCTCATCGGGTCGTTTGCACGGACATTGCCCCCTTGTTGTGGAGATGAGCTTAACCGGCTGCGGCGAGCGGCTGGATATCGTGGCCACACGGCAGCTCGGGCGATACGGGAAAGGCGACGATGTTGGTTTCCACCACGTCCTGAGGCAGTGGACGCTGTTTGAACCAACGAAGTGACGTGTTGGCGAGATGCGCATCATCGTTGACGCATTGGACGATCAGGCCATCGTCGTCGTGCAGCAGGTTGGCCAGCACGGAATGAATGTCCTCCTCGTCGAGGTCAGCCTTCAAGTACCAGGTCTGATCGAGCGGTCGCGCCCAGGTGGTACCAAGCATCATGATCGCGGTGGTCATGGCATGACGGTTGGTGGCCGGGCTTGCGAGGTCGTAGGAGATGAGGAAAGTGCGCATCTGTGCGTTCCATTTCTTGGCCGTGGCGTGGGGGCAAACGGCGATATTGGCGGGGCTGTGGGGGAGAGAAAATCAACGCAAACGCCACAGGAACAAACGCACACTGGAAACGCAAAACTACACAACGCTACTTGTTACACACTCCCTTTAAACACGGGCTTTAGAGTGACCTTGGTGAGGCGATACCGTGTCGAGAACATTTAAAGAACATGCCACGAATCACGCCAAGAGTCCAGATAAAGTTCCCTCAATGTTCCTATTTTGATCCCGAATATTTATCCGCGCATGACCGGGCGCCAAGAGTGCTATGGATGCCCCCGACACATCACCGGCTTCGGACCGTGAGCGAAAGCGATTGCGATGACATCACAAGGCAGGCGACGGGCAACTCTGGTCGCCATCGAGACGGAAGACGACATTTCGCGCGGTGTGCGATCGCTGCGTCGCAAGTGCCCGGTGATGCGGAAAATCTACAAGGCGACGGGCACGCCACCGCTGCGGCGGCGCGAGCCTGGATTTGCGGGACTTGCCCGGATCGTTGTCGGCCAGCAGGTCTCGGTTGCCAGCGCGAACGCGATCTGGGGACGATGCGTCGAAGCGATTGAGCCGATGTCGGCTGCACGGGTCGCCGAACTGACCGACGACGACTTCAAGGCATGTGGGTTATCGCGCCCGAAAATCCGGACCTTGCGCGCGATCAGCTCGGCGGTGCTCGAAGATGGGCTCGACCTGGATGGCGCCGCGCGCCTGCCCGACGAGGTGTTTCGCGACTCGCTGTTACGTGTTTCCGGAATCGGCCCATGGACGGCCGATGTCTTCCAGATGTTCTGCCTCGGTCGGCCTGATGTGTTTGCGCCGGGCGATCTGGCCATCCAGGTCGCAGCCCAGCACGCGTTTGAACTCGACAGCCGGCCGACGCCTGATCAGTTGCTCGACATGGCCGAAGCGTGGCGGCCCTGGCGGGCTGTGTCGGCCCGGCTCCTGTGGGCGTACTACGCCGTTCTCAAGCAGGGCCGCAGCGGTATCGGCGTTTGACGTCGACTGTGGCGCTGTCGCATGAGCGGGCCTCGAACGGTGCGATCAACTTGAAAGAGGGCAACTTTTCCCCATCTATGGATCGACCGGTGCGCGCGGCTTCACAGAGCCGACACACACGGTTATTATATGGATGTGCGCGAGTGCGACGTGCGTAGCCGTTTTCTGTAACCCGTTCTGCGACCCTGTCAGCAACCCCGGGAACAAGGAAAGCACGATCGTGACCGGAGCTAACGCCGTGTTTGAAAATAAGCCCGCGCTGGTACTCAACGCGGACTTTAGGCCTTTGAGCTATTATCCGCTGTCGCTGTGGAGCTGGCAGGACGCCGTCAAGGCTGTGTTCCTGGACCGAGTGAACATTGTCTCGGAATACGATTCGCAAGTGCACAGCCCATCGTTTGAGATGCGGCTGCCATCGGTGGTGTCGCTCAAGACATATGTTAAGCCGGCGCTTTATCCTGCATTCACACGGTTCAACGTGTTTTTACGCGACCGCTTCTCGTGCCAATACTGCAACAGTAGTGATGACCTGACGTTCGACCATGTTGTGCCGCGCTCACTCGGCGGGCAGACGCGGTGGGACAACGTCGTTGCCGCGTGTTCTCCGTGCAACCTGGCTAAGGCCAACAAGCTGCCGGCCGCGTGCGGCATGCATCCACACCAGAAGCCTTACCGGCCGACGGTGTACGAGCTGCATCGCAACGGTCGCAAGTTCCCGCCGAACTATCTGCATGAGAGCTGGCTCGATTATCTCTATTGGGATACCGAACTGGAGCCTTGATCTGGACCAAGCGCGCGTGCCGACGGGATCTCCGGTTGGTACGCGCGTCCGGCAGAAGGGACTTTCGTATCACGTCGCTAGGCCATAAGCTCGAATGGACACCTATCCATCGAGAGGCACAGCATGCGACGTGAACACAATCGGTCGAGCGGGTGGCGGGAACAGCCACGCTATCCGGATCCGGCGATCGAAATCATCGATCCGCGGTTCGAGAAATATCGAGTCTTTTCAGCGGCTGTCGAACGGCTTTACACAGGATGCCGCTGGGCCGAGGGACCGGTTTGGTTCGGCGATGGACGCTATCTGCTGTGGAGCGATATTCCCAACCAGCGCATTTTGAAATGGGAAGAGGAAACGGGGCGGGTTTCCGTCTACCGAAAGCCGACGAACTTTGCCAACGGCAATACGCGTGACCGCCAGGGCCGACTGGTGACGTGCCACCACGGCGGACGCAGCGTAACGCGCACCGAATACGATGGTTCGATCACCGTTCTCGCCGACAGCTACCAGGGCAAGCGGCTGAACTCGCCCAACGACCTTGTCGTGAAGTCGGACGGCTCGATCTGGTTCACTGATCCGGTATTCGGCATTCTTGGCAATTATGAAGGGTTCCAAGCAGAGCCCGAACTGAGCCAGAACGTTTATCGGCTCGATCCGGATACGGGCGAACTGACCTGCCTGTGCGATGATGTGCTAGGGCCGAACGGCCTGGCGTTCTCGCCGGATGAGAGCATTCTTTATGTCGTCGAATCGCGTGGTGAGCCGAATCGAAAGCTGCTCGCCTACGATGTCGCAGCCGACGGCAAGAGCATTGCCAACAAGCGCGTGTTCATTGACGCCGGACCGGGCGGCACACCGGACGGGCTCCGGGTCGACGTCGACGGCAACCTTTGGTGCGGCTGGGGTATGGGCACGGCGGAACTGGATGGCGTCCAGATTTATGCAGCCGATGGTGATTTGATCGGCCGGATTGCGTTGCCCGAGCGGTGCGCCAACGTCTGTTTTGGTGGCGCCCAACGCAATCGGTTGTTCATGGCGGCGAGCCAGTCGCTGTATGCCGTCTACGTTAATACGCAGGGCGTTGCAGGCGGTTAGAGTGCGGGCTCAGACATAAAAAAAACCCGCCGCTGAGACAGAGCGGCGGATTTCTTTTGGATTTCCGCCAGCGTCGCCGTAGGGGAAGACGGCAACACCGACAGAAAAGAACGGTGCGAAACGCGGGGTTTACGGCGGCGCACCTTCACCGTTTATCAAGCGGCCATTTTATATGCCTGAGGCTGATTTTTGGCCGTGCCGGACTGGCACAGCGCTTCGGCGATCCGTTCAACGGCCATACGCCAGTTGCCATGCAGATCTTCGTGCGCCAACCCGAATGCATCGAGCGCATCCGACGGGGCGCCGCCATCGCGGAATACTCTCGCGCAAACCTGCCGTGCGACGCCTGTTGCATGATCCCATTCAGCGGATTTCATTGCTTGCATCGTCATCGCGTTACCTTTCTTTGCAACTGGCCTGGCCCTTGCCGACCGGCCCTGTATTCTTTCACTTAACGCAGACAAACGCTGTTTAACTGAATGGCAAGTGCATCCGCCGCTCTACTCCGTGACGCGTGACTGGGCTCTACGAAGCATAAAGCAAGACGTTTAGGTCACTAACAAATACACTTGCCAACTCGTTCCGGGACTAGCGCCCCTGATCATTCGTCTCAGACGGCGATGGTTTCGCTGCCAACCGAGGACGATCGAATTCTGCCGTTTTCTCGATCTTGACGTTGGCAAGAACACTGCCAACGAGATGACCGACGGACTGCCACGCTGCCGGCGTGGAAACCGAAGAACTCAGACGGGTACCAACTTGCACAATACGCTCCACTTCTAATGCTTTACCGAGAACAGCACTGTGACGGGAGCCAAACTCGAAGCCCAATCAACGCTGCTCTACGCATGAACACGGACACGCAAAACTAGAGACCGAAACCTAAAACCGGGGACCGGCAAACCGCCTACGCATGAACTGCAACACATTACTAGATGCGGCCTGCCGTTGTTTCTCGAACACGCGGGGCAGCGTGCTCCGGGGGGTATTGGTCAATCGGTCGGACAAGCAACTGGGCGAGGCCTGACCAGACGCGGACGCAACCAAACTCAACTCAGACAAACGCGTTACTGGACGCGGCCCTGCAGACCTTACTGACGCTTGCAACTGACGCGATACTTCAAAACGCGGTACTTCATTACGCAGTACTGGGGGATGGCCGGCCTTGCCAATAAACTGCGACGCGGTGGCGCCATTGGCTGGCTTGCTCGTTACGCAAACAATTGGATACGCAGACTGGGAACTTGGATACTCGGAACTTGAATACTGAACACGCGGCAACAAACTCGAACGACGGACGGTCAACACGCACCTCCAAACACGAGGGTGGCAACTCGCCCCACCGCTACGCGCTACTCAACTCAACTGAGTTACAAATCGAACGCTACTGACTTACGCGCCGCTCACTGCGGCTTTGAAACTCTGGAGCGGGGAGACCGGGGGGAGATCACCGCCGCTGACAAGGGAGAATTAATCGTGTCTTCGTGACAACATCTGGGCACAAAGTTGGATTTTCAGAGAATTAATATGTTGACCGAGTGTTACTCAGATAAACGGTTGTTCATCTGTTTCGCGATCTTTTTCTCAACCTGTTGATATACATGCATTTTGACCTTACACGCTGCGACCGCCTGTCGTCGTCGTAGCATGCGTCGGCAAAAAAATAATTTTTATCCGGCTGTGGAAATCCAGCCTAGCTGGATGTCAGGGAGAATAAATCGCGCCGTCTTCCGATGCGAAAAACGCCGCCTTGAGACAGCCAATCGACAAACAAAGACTGATGATCGCATTCCAACCGGCCAGCGACAGGCCCAGGATAATGAGAGCCGGCTTGCCGCAATCAACGACGTTTGCATTTTTCAGCGCTGACAGCAGGTTCTTGCCGCCGCCTTTAAGCGCCTCGCCCGTACCGCCACAGGTCGTTGGTGGCGCCCAATAGCCCCACTCAGCGCCAGCGTGATAGACGCCGAACGCCGAGTTGGCGAGAAAAATCAACGACACAAAGAAGAGCAATCCCATCGCAATGCGATGCTGATCGGTACTCAGCAGAACGAGCGCAACGAACAGCGCAGGAATAGCAACGTAGTAGGCATAGCGCTGCTGCAAACACAGCGGGCATGGCTTGTAGCCGCCGATGTGTTCGAACGCGAGCGCGCCAAGAATGATTGCGATTGTCACGAAGAGGGAAAGGCTGCCCCAGCGGTATGCCGGTTGCTTGTGAATTGCGGAGGTTTTTTGTGCCATGGATTTGCGTACTTGAGACTCGATGCGCGAACGGGCGAAGCTGAATTGTTCTAGTGAACCAAGTATTTAATGGCGATAAAGCCACCGAAGAGCAATACCAAGAAGACTGTGAACATGAGGCCGAGCCGCTTCTCGATGAACATGCGTATCGGCTGGCCGAAGGCATACAGAAGCCCGGCGATTACGAAGAATACCAGGCTACGGGCAGCGATTGAGGCAATCAGGAAGACCCAGAAATTCAACCCCGTGACGCCGCTGGCGATCGTGATCACCTTGTAAGGAAACGGTGTCACACCGGCCGTAAAAACAATCCAGGCACCATACTCGTTGTAGTTGGCGGCAAAGTCCTTGAATTTCTCGCCCATGCCATAGAACTGCAGCACCGGCATGCCGACCTGGTCGAACAATCCGTAACCGATCAGATAACCGGCGACCCCGCCGATCACGGAGCCAATAGTGACAATGGCTGCATAGCGCCATGCCTTGGCGCGGTCGGCAATGACCATGGGAATGAGCATGATGTGCGGTGGAATGGGAAAGAACGAACTTTCCATGAAAGCGATCACGAACAGCCATAATGATGCTTGCGGGTGCGCGGCCAGGCCCATCACCCAATCATAAAGTCGCCTCAACATGCAGCTGGATGCTCCCGCGATGGCGGGCATCACCGCACCCGCCGCCCCTGACTAAAGTTGGCTGACGGCAAAGTCCATGCGTCAGATCGAAAATGGGCAAAAGAATGGGCCGGCGCGGAGTAATCCGGCCGGCCCTGCTCATGACCATCATCAGCGGGAGAACGTACCCAGGATGACGTGGTCAATTATTTTACGCGTTAACAGCTCGATTTGCCGTTGTTCTTGGCCTCGTGCTCGTTGACGAACAGATGTTTCGCGGTGTGCACAGCGTCGACCACAGCCTTAGCGCGCTCTCTGGCGACACGCTTGGCAATTGCCGACAATTCGAGGTCGTCGGGCGCCCAAACAGGCATTCCGTGACGCATTTCCATGTTCTCACTCCTGTCTTTTTGATTAGTAGTAGAAGGGTGTCTTGAGGATCGACGGGCGGATCGCCGGCTTGGCTGGCCGGAACAGGCTGCGCAGTGCGCGTCGCCACATCGAAGTGCTGTTTGCGTTCGGTCTCATGATTAGTTCTCCTCATGCCATCTTGTGCTTGATTGGAAACTATGCGTTAACCACGGGACTTACAAACGATCCTTTCTCACCCCATAGATTAGGAAAACTAATGTCTGAACGAATGCCGCCGCTCAATTCGCTGCGAGCGTTTGAAGCGGCCGCGCGCCATCTCAGCTTTGCGCGGGCAGCGGAGGAACTCAACGTTACCGCGGCCGCGCTGAGCCATCAGATCAAGACGCTGGAGACGTTCCTGGACATCAGGCTGTTTGAGCGAAAGACGCGCGCGATCGAGCTGACGGCGGCTGGTGCCGCGATCTATCCAGGCCTGCACACGGCTTTTGGACAGATCCGTCAGGCGCTCTCGACCCTGGAAACGCTGTCGAATGATTCCGTTCTCGTGGTCAGCTCCTCGCCGGGCTTCACAGCGAAGTGGCTGGCACCGCGGGTCTATCGGTTCCTAGCAGCGCATCCCGCAATCGATGTGCGGATTACGTCCAATCAGGCCCGTGCGAACTTTACCTCCGACGGTGTCGACATCGCGATCCGCAATTCGCTTGGGGCTCCTTCCGGCCTCTACTATGAAAAACTGGATGATGTTCGCCTGGTCGTCGTGGCAAGCCCGTCGTTTGTCGAGGCGAACGGCCCCTTCGAGACCCCGGCGGATCTCGCCAACGCTACATTGATTCATGACGTATCGGTCGGCGGGTTGGCGGGCCTGCCGGTTTGGGAAGACTGGCTTCGCGACAATGGTGTGCCGCCCAGCGCGGCAACGGGGAGCATTCGCTTTAACAGTGCCGACCATACGATCGACGCGGCCGAGGAAGGTGCCGGCGTCCTGCTCGCGACCGAACTGATCGTCGCCGACGACCTTAAAAAGGGCCGACTCGTCAAACTTTTCGAGATCACGACGATGACGCGCCGGGCAATGTATTTCGTCTGTCCGGTGGGTCGTGAGGACGTGCCGAAGATTAAGATGTTCCGCAACTGGCTACAGGCAGAAATCGCCGCGATGCCCGATCCGCAATGATCCGCACCGCCTTCCTTAGCATCGCGGTGCGGCCTACGCCTGGACGCCGCGTTAAATCTCGGCGAAATCGTCGGATAGCTGACGGACGACTTCGTTCAGCACGAAACTGCCTGACGGCGTGGTCCGCAGGCGCTGCTCAGTACCGTCGATGGCAAGATGACCGCTGGCAATCAAATCCGTCAAGGCGCGGGGACCGGGCCGGACGCCACCGATCACCGACAGGCGGGCCAGATCAAGCCCTTCCTTCAACCGCAGGCTCATCATCAAAAATTCATCGGCCTGTTCGCGGCGGGTCAATACCTCGTGCTCAACCCGGCCGCCGCCCGTTGTGTCGACAAGCTGCAACCAGCGCTCCGGCATGCGTTCCGTCGACGTCGCGACACGGTCCCCGTCAACGATGATGCGACCATGGGCGCCGGGGCCAATGCCCGCGTACTCGCCGTAGCGCCAATAGAGCAGGTTGTGGCGGCTTTCTTCGCCGGTTTGGGCATGGTTCGACGTCTCGTACGCGTTAAGACCATGGGTGGCCGTGACGTCACGCGTCATAATGAACAGGTCATCGGCCAGCTGCGGCGGTGGAATAGAAAGACGGCCTTTGTTGTAGAGGTCGGCGAACGGCGTGCCGGCCTCGATGGTGAGCTGGTAGAGGGACAAATGGCGGGTGCCGATGGCAATCGCCTCGCGCAATTCGCGCTCCCAGGCCGCCGCCGTCTGGTTGGGCCGAGCATAGATCAGATCGAATGAGTGGCGTGCAAACGTGGTGGCGGCGATGTCAATCGCGCGGCGCGCCTCCGCAGCGGTGTGCAATCGGCCAAGCGCCCGCAAATCGTCATCCAACAGCGATTGCACGCCAAGCGAGACGCGGTTGACGCCGGCTTGGCTGTAAGCCGCGAACCGATCAGCTTCAACACTGGTTGGATTGGCTTCGAGCGTGATCTCCACGTCGCTGTCAAATTGCCAGGCCCCGGCGATTGCATCGATGATCGCAGCGACGGTACCGGCCTCCATCAGCGAGGGCGTGCCGCCACCAAAGAAAATGCTGGAGACCACGCGCGGGCCAATCTCCTGGCGCACGGCGCGAATTTCGGCGAGGTAGGCGGCGAGGTAGGCGGCCTGTTCGACGCCGCCGTGGCGGACATGAGAGTTGAAGTCGCAATAGGGGCACTTGGAGGCGCAGAACGGCCAGTGGACATAAACGCCGAAGCCGACCGGATCCGGATTGGCGCCGGCGTCCGTCACCGCCATTGCTTGCGAACTAGGCGCCATCGACGCTGGCTTTAACGAACAGCTCCAAGGCGCGCGCGCGATGCGAATGCGCATGCTTTTCGCCCGCCGTCATTTCGCCGAACGTCTTTTGCGCACCGTCCGGCTGGAACATCGGATCATAGCCGAAGCCGGCAGCGCCGCGCGGTGGCCATTGCAAGGTACCAAAAATCGTGCCTTGGAATGTTGCGTGGGCGCCTGCGGCCGTGAGTTCTGGCCAAACCAACACCAACGTCGCGTTGAAGTTGGCACCGCGGCCGTCATCCGACCAGCCGTTCTTGGCCGATACAGCATCATGAACGCGTTGCATGGCAGCAGTGAAATCCTTCTCCGGCCCGGCCCAGCGCGCGGAGTAGATGCCGGGCTCACCATCCAACGCCTCGACCTCCAGCCCGGAATCGTCGGCGAGTGCGGGCAAACCAGTTGCCTGGCTGGCAGCGAACGCTTTCAGAAGCGCGTTGGCGGCAAAGGTGGTGCCGGTCTCTTCGGGCTCAGGCAGGTCCAACTCAGCCGCCGACACCGTGTCGATGCCATAGGGCGCGAGCAACTCTGCGAACTCGCGCAATTTGCCTGGATTGTGGCTCGCGATGACCAGGCGGTCGCCCTTGGAGAGCTTACGGGCGGACGGTGCGGTCATGTCTCGTAACCCCAGATGCGCGGTTCCGCGAACTCCAGGCAGTTGCCTGCAGGGTCGCGGAAATAAATCGAACGGCCGCCCTGCGGCCATTCGAAATCCATTTCGATCTCGACGCCCGCGGTTGTCAGCCGGTCATGCCAGTCGTCGATTTCCGCGGCACCGGCGCGAAAGCAGATGTGGCCAGGCCCGGTGGCGCCGTGAGGCGGTACCGGGATGCCGGCGGTTGAGACATCCTGTGTCGCTGCCGGGTTGAAAATCAAAAGCACCTGGTTGCCGCAGCGGTAAAACAGGTGCCGCCCAGGCACCTTAGTGAACGGCTCAAGGCCGAGGATGTCACGGTAGAAGACCTCGGCCTCACCAAGATCCGAAACGTAAAGGACGGTCTCCAGTATGCCGTTTAACTTGGTCATGACGAGGCTCCTCGACGGGCGAGAATACTCAGCTCACCGTCAGCTTTTGTAGGGCGACGAGTTCTTCAATCCCCTTGCGGGCGACGCCCATGATCTGGTCGAACTGTTCCTGCGTGAACGGATCGCCTTCCGCCGTACCCTGAATTTCGACAATGCCACCGGAGCCGGTGAGAACAAAGTTCGCATCCGCATCGGCTTCTGAATCCTCGGGATAGTCGAGATCCAGAACAACTTCGCCCTTGTAAATCCCGGCCGAAATGGCGGCGATGTGATCCTTCATGACATCATTGCCGATCATATCGCGGGTCTGCATCCATTGGAAACAGTCGTGTAGCGCGACCCAGGCACCGGTGATCGATGCCGTGCGTGTGCCGCCATCGGCCTGGATGACATCGCAGTCAACCGTGATCTGGCGCTCACCAAGCTTTTCAAGATCAACGACGGCGCGCAGGGAGCGGCCAATCAAACGTTGAATTTCCTGGGTGCGACCTGATGGCTGACCGCGGGTAACTTCACGGCGCATGCGCTCATGCGTGGAGCGCGGCAGCATCGAGTATTCGGCCGTGACCCAGCCACGCCCCTTGCCTTTGAGCCATGGCGGCACGCGCTCCTCGAGGCTCGCGGTGCACAGAACATGGGTGTTGCCCATTTTGATCATGCAGGAACCTTCCGCGTGCAGGGAGGCTGCGCGCTCAAACGCGACGCGACGGAGTTCATTATTCTGACGCTTTGAAGGGCGCATGGGTGGGGGCAATCTTTCTCGAATTGGGGTTGAGCGGCCTCGGGCCTGCACTGCGCGGTGGCGACAATTGCCCGATGATTCGCCGGAAACTAGGCCAGCCCCCCGAAAGCTTCAAGCCGAAAGCACGGTGTTTGACACGAGATCACGTACGGATGGTAATTGACGCCACGCAGCAACAGTCCAATATTCGGCTTAAGATCGGACGGAGACGCAGCTTCTCCCAGCGGGGCATAAGACATGTCAGACCAACTGACCGATCTCGGCGAACTTAATGACCGCTCGCGGGCCATTTTGCGCCAGATCGTCGAAAGCTATCTGGAGACCGGTGAGCCGGTCGGCTCGCGGAATCTTTCGCGTGAACTGCCGATTGCGCTGTCGCCGGCGTCCGTGCGCAATGTCATGGCCGATCTTGAGCACCTTGGATTGATTGCCTCGCCACACACCTCGGCCGGCCGAATGCCGACCGAGCAAGGCTTGCGGCTGTTTGTCGACGCCCTGCTTGAAACCGGCAATCTCACGAGCGATGAGCGCCACCAGATCGAAAACAATTTCGCCGGCAATCGCGACAAAAACGTCGATGATGTGCTGTCCGAGGCGAGCGAGATGATTTCGGGTCTTTCGCACTGTGCCGGGCTGGTGCTGTCCGAAAAACAAGTCGGACGCCTGAAGCACATTGAGTTTGTCCAGCTGGAGCCGGGCAAGGCGCTCGCCATTCTGGTCGATGAAGACCAAGGCATCGAAAACCGCGTTCTTAATTTGCCCGTCGGCCTGCCGGCTTCGGCATTGGTCGAAGCTTCCAACTATCTCAATGCCCATATTCGCGGCGCCACGCTGGCGGAGGCGAAACAACGCATAGAAAAGAACCTCTCCGAGCAAAAAGCCGAGTTGGATCAATTGACGCAGGAGTTGATCACAGCCGGACTGGCTGATTGGTCCGGATCGCTTGATGACCGGCGCAGCCTCATTGTGCGCGGACGATCAAACTTGCTGAACAATCTGCAGGAAGGCGATGAGCTCGATCGAATCCGCAAGCTGTTTGACGAACTTGAATCGAAAAATGATATCATCCAACTGCTCGGTCTGGCCGAACGCGGCGAGGGCGTGCGGATTTTCATTGGCAAGGAAAACAAGTCGTTTTCGCTTTCCGGGTCGTCGCTGATCATTGCACCATTTCAAGACCGCGACGAGAATATCGTCGGCGTGCTCGGTGTCATCGGGCCGAAACGGCTCAACTATGCCCGGATCATACCGATGGTCGATTTCACAGCCCGCGTCGTCAGCCGGATGCTGACTTGATTTCCCGCGCGAACCACTGATATCCCCCTGTGAACCGCACGTGTCGCCCGCCAGATTCCGGCGCGCGCACCCCATCAAAAAGATTGCGAGACCCACATGAGCGATCCAACGCAACCTGACGGTATGAAACCCGAGGCGGGCGCTGACGATCAGCAGAGCCAAACGACGGAGGCCGCCGCGCAGCCTGAACCTGCAACCGACGCGGAAACGGCCCCGCTCAAAGCACAAGCCTACGTCGACCCGACTTTCGCAGCGGAAGCACAGGTTTTGGTGCTTGAAACAGAAGTCGCTGAACTAAAGGACAAATTTGTTCGCGCGCACGCCGAAATGGAAAACCTGCGCAAACGCACCGAGCGGGAAAAAGCCGACACGAGCAAGTATGCCATCTCTAAATTTGCCGGTGATGTGCTGGCTGTGGCGGACAACCTGCAGCGGGCATTGGCAGCCTTCGCAGAGGCCGGCACCGAGGCTGACCCACAAACCAAGGCCTTGATCGAAGGCGTCGAACTGACCGACGCGGAACTGGGCAAGGCACTTGAGCGGCACGGCGTCCGCAAAATCGAAGCGCTTGGCAACATCTTCGACCCAAACTTCCACCAGGCTGTGATGGAAGAGGAAAACAAGGATGTCGCCGCCGGCACGGTTCTGCGCGTGTTCCAGGAAGGCTACACGATCGGCGATCGCGTGCTGCGACCAACCATGGTGGTGGTCGCGCGCGGCGGTTTCAAACCGGTCAAAGACGCTGCCCCGGCCGCTGTCCCGCCGACACAGGCAGCGAATGATGATGCGCCACCGGTGGCCGAATCAGCGTCAACCGACAACGAAGCGCCAGATACGGATCAGCCCGCCTGAGACGCGGCATCGAGCGGGGTGACGCGGCGCAGCGTCAAGTTGTAGCGGCCTGGCATAGGCAGTAAGTCGCACGTGCCAGGCAGAATGCGATCGATACCGTGGTGAAGCAGGCGGGCGTCTGCGCCCATCACGACGACATCACCTGATTTGAGGAGCAGCCGCTCGGTCGGATCGCGCCGCTTCAGCCCGCCAACACGAAACCAGGCATCATCCCCCAGTGATATCGAAAGTACGGGGGCGGCAAATTCCTGCTCGTCACGGTCGACATGCAGGCCGAGCTTGGCGCCTGGCTCGTACCAGTTGACCAAACAGGCCTCCGGTGTCGCATCGATTCCTGCGAAATCCTGCCAGACTTTCAAGATTTCCGGCGGGATCGACGGCCACAGCCGGCCTGTTACCGGGTGCTCCGACTGATACCGATAGCCGCGTGCCTGACAGGTGACCCAACCGAGCGCACCGCAATTGGTCATTTGAACGGACAACGGCTTGCCGGATTTCGGCATGGTCGGCACGTAGAGGGGCGCACTGTCGATAACCGCTTGTATCGCCGCCAGAATATCGACTTGCTCCGCTCGACCAAGCGCCGCGACATGATGATAAAAGCCGACGGGCATCGAGGATTGGATGATTGCAGCTGGCATTGAGCGTCGTCCCGTGGATCTGGCCAATAAGCTGGCAGGAATACGTCGGTCCGCAGGAAATTGCCCGCCACATGAAAAAATCATCTGCAAAGGGTCCTTGCAAGCCGTTGCAGGGCCAAGAGGCCACGCCTATATACCCCCCAGTACCACCCCTAACTCCAGGGAGCCGAGGCTTCGGGCCAACAAGGCCAGAGGTGCTGCCGGAGGCTTTATCCAAGAGATCCGGCCGGTTCGCCGTCATAAGAGAGGATTATTGAGACATGTCCAAAGTTATTGGGATTGACTTAGGGACCACGAATTCCTGTGTCGCCGTCATGGAAGGCGGGCAGCCGAAAGTTATCGAAAACTCCGAGGGCATGCGAACAACGCCTTCGATCGTTGCCTTTACAGACGATGGTAACGAGAAGATTGTTGGCATTGCCGCCAAGCGCCAGGGTGTAACCAACCCGGAAAATACGCTTTTCGCGATCAAGCGTTTGATCGGACGGCGCCATGAAGACCCGATGGTCGAGAAGGATAAAGCCTTGGTGCCCTACCAGATCGTCAAGGGCGACAACGGTGACGCCTGGGTTGAGAGCCACGGCAAGAAATATTCGCCCTCTCAAATCTCGGCCGACATTCTGATCAAGATGAAGGAAACCGCCGAAGCCCACCTGGGCGGCACGGTTTCGCAAGCCGTCATTACCGTTCCGGCCTACTTCAATGACGCCCAGCGACAGGCAACCAAGGATGCCGGCAAGATCGCAGGCCTCGAAGTGCTGCGCATTATCAACGAACCAACCGCTGCGGCGCTGGCCTACGGGCTCGACAAGAAGGACGCGGCGCGCACGATCGCGGTCTACGACCTCGGCGGCGGCACGTTCGATATTTCCATTCTCGAAATCGGCGACGGTGTCTTCGAGGTCAAATCGACCAACGGCGACACGTTCCTCGGCGGTGAAGACTTCGACATGAAACTGGTCGAATATCTTGCCGACGAGTTCAAGAAGGAAAACGGCATCAATCTGCGCGACGACAAGCTGGCGTTGCAGCGGCTCAAGGAAGAGTGCGAGAAGGCCAAGAAAGAGCTTTCGTCATCGACGCAGACCGAGATCAACCTGCCGTTCATCACGGCTGATGCATCCGGTCCGAAGCACCTTACGATGAAGCTGACGCGCGCCAAGCTGGAAAGCCTGGTTGGCGAACTGATCAAACGGACGGTCAAACCGTGCGAAGCGGCCTTGAAGGATGCCGGCCTGAAAGCGGCCGAAATCGATGAAGTGGTGCTTGTCGGCGGCATGACGCGTATGCCGAAGGTTCAGGAGACGGTTCAGAACTTCTTTGGCAAAGAGCCACACAAAGGCGTCAATCCAGACGAGGTCGTCGCGATCGGCGCTGCGATCCAGGCCGGCGTACTGCAAGGTGACGTCAAGGACGTTCTGCTGCTTGATGTGACGCCATTGTCGCTCGGCATCGAAACACTGGGTGGTGTGTTTACTCGCCTGATCGAGCGCAATACGACGATCCCGACCAAGAAGAGTCAGGTGTTTTCAACGGCCGAAGACGGCCAGAGCGCCGTGACGATCAAGGTCTATCAGGGTGAGCGCGAAATGGCGGCGGATAACAAGTCGCTTGGGCTGTTCAACCTTGAGGGCATCGCCCCAGCGCCGCGCGGCATGCCGCAGATCGAGGTCACATTCGACATCGACGCCAATGGCATCGTCAATGTTTCGGCAAAGGATAAGGCGACCAATAAAGAGCAGTCGATCCGTATCCAGGCATCCGGCGGCCTGTCCGACGATGACATCGAACGGATGGTCAAAGAAGCCGAGCAGCACGCCGACGAAGACAAGAAACGTCGCGAGCAGGTGGAGGCACGCAACCAGCTGGAAGCGCTGATCAACTCCACGGAAACAGCGTTGAAGGACGCTGACGACAAGGTTGATGACGAGATCAAGTCCGAAGTCGAGACGGCCATTGCGGCTGCAAAAGAGAAACTCGATTCCGACAACGAAGAAGATCTCGCAGCCGCCTCGCAGAATCTCGCGCAGGTTGCCATGAAGATCGGCGAAGCGATGTATGCCAGTCAGGAGGAAGCAGCCGCACACGCGGATGCAGCCGCTGACGCGGCGGCGGACGAAGCCGATGACAACGTTGTGGATGCCGACTTCGAAGAAGTTAAGGACGACGACAATAAGAAATCTGCATGACGGACCGGCATGTTAGCTGAAATCCAAGCATGATGGATGGATTGGTCAGGACCGGGCAACCGGTCCTGCCCCCTGACGTTTTTATAGCATTGTGGGTCGAGCAACTGATTGGCGATGTTATTGCTGAAAAACTAAACAATTGACGGCTGCGTTCGACGCTTTCAGCTGCGCGCAAGTAGATTGTTCAGGCCGCATTGCACCTCAAGAGATGGGCACCGCTCTCACATGTCCAAGCGCGACTATTACGAGGTACTTGACCTGGCCCGCGGGGCCGGAGATCAGGAAATCAAGTCGGCCTTCCGGCGCCTTGCCAAGAAGCACCATCCTGACTCCAACCGTGGCGATGAGACAGCCGAGGCGCGCTTCAAGGAAATCAACGAAGCCTATGAGGTATTGAAGGATCCGCAGAAACGGGCGGCCTACGAGCAATATGGTCATGCCGCGTTTGAAGGTGGCAACGGACCGGGCGGCTTCGGACCTGAATTTGCCTCGTCGATGGAAGACATCTTCGAGAATTTCTTCGGAGACTTCATGGGCAATCGCGGCGGCCAGCGCCGCCGTCCCGGCCATGAGCGCGGCTCGGATCTGCGCTACAACATGGAAATCAGCCTGTCCGATGCCTACAATGGCAAGACGGCCGAAATCATGGTGCCGACCAGCATGGCGTGCGAGGCGTGCAGCAGCACCGGCTCCAAGCCTGGCACGACGCCATCGACGTGCTCAACGTGCGGCGGCCACGGCAAAGTCCGCGCGAGCCAGGGCTTCTTCACGATCGAGCGCACCTGCCACAGCTGTCAGGGCCGCGGCGAGGTGATCGACGATCCATGTGGCGACTGCAAGGGCCTCGGCCGGGTCAGCCGAGAACGGACGCTTTCTGTGAACATTCCAGCGGGCGTTGAGGACGGCACCCGCATCCGGCTCGCGGGCGAAGGTGAAGCGGGGCTCAGATCCGGGCCGGCCGGCGATCTCTACATCTTCCTGTCGATCCAATCCGACCCGTTTTTTCAACGCGATGGTTCGGATGTGTTCTGCCGCGCGCCGATCTCGATGGTCAAGGCGGCACTTGGCGGCCACATCGACGTGCCGACGCTTGAGGAAACGGTGACCCGGGTGAAGATCCCAGCGGGTACCGAAAGCGGTAAGCAATTCCGCCTCAAGGGCAAGGGCATGCCGGTGCTGCGCACCAAGATGATGGGCGACATGTACATCCAGGTCGATGTCGAAACACCGAAGAACCTGACAAAGAAACAGCGCGAACTGCTGGAAGAATTTGAAAACGAGAGCAAGAACGATACGTCGCCGGAAAGTGCCGGCTTCTTTGCCAAGGTGAAGGATTTTTTTGAGGGGGGCTGATGGGCGAGATACTCGAATTCGCTGCTAAAGGTACTACCGCTGCCCGCGACAAGCTCATCGTCGCGCTGGACGTGCCAACCGTCCAGGAGGCCGAAGCCCTTGTCGACAAGATCGGTGAGACCGTCTCATTCTACAAGGTCGGGCTGGAATTGGTGATGAACGGCGGTATGGCCTCGGTTACTGCGCTGAAAGACCAAGGCAAACGGGTTTTCCTCGACGTCAAGTTTTTGGATATCGACACCACTGTGGAAAAGGCGACCGCCAATGCAGCACGCAGCGGTGCAGATTTCCTGACCGTGCACGCGACAGATTCAAAGACTTTGCGCGCCGCGGCGCGCGGTGCAGCCGACAGTCAACTCCAGGTATTGGGCGTTACAGTGCTGACAAGCCT
Organism: Hyphomicrobiaceae bacterium; assembly: GCA_049116495.1. Lineage (GTDB taxonomy): Bacteria > Pseudomonadota > Alphaproteobacteria > Rhizobiales > Hyphomicrobiaceae > CAJQQK01. The sequence continues at coordinate 20,460 of JAGDYV010000109.1, forward strand.
CAACGGTGACGACCTGACGGAGCAAGGCATCTCATCGGAACCGGCAGACCTTGTCGTTCATCGGGCCAAACTGGCCCATGCGGCGGGTTGCCATGGCGTGATCGCATCCGGCCAGGAAGCGGCCGGCATTCGCCAGGCCATTCCAGACCGTAACTTTGCGATTGTGACCCCCGGTATCCGCCTGCCAAGTGACGATGTCGGCGATCAGGCCCGTGTCACGACGCCGGACTCGGCGATCGGCGCAGGCGCGACGCACATCGTTGTCGGACGGCCGATTACGCAGGCGCCCGACCCGAAGGCAGCTGCCAAGTTGTTCGTCGACCGCATATCGGGTGCCAACGCTTAGAGCCCATCTAAGTCTGAAGGGCTCTAACCCAGCGTCCACCAGAAAAAAACCGGGACGGCGACGAGGCTGGCCAGGCCGGCGAGCAAGGCGCTGCGCACAATGCGGTTGCTGAACCGACGCCAAAGTACGGCCATGCTGACGAGCACAAGACCCAGCTCGAACAGACCGACCCAGGTGCTGTGGTGATTGCCGTCCCAGTACGAGAACGGCGAATGAAAGCGCCAATCCGTCAATGGCCAGAAATGCTTATGCGCATCATTGGCATGGAACGGGAAGTCGAGACTGAGGTGAACCAGAACGGCGCCCGCCGCGAACAATAAAATGCGCCAGCCAAGACAATAGGCAAGCAGCGCCAGCCCCGCCCAAATGACAAACGAATTCGACATCGCACTCAACGTCTGCCAGGGTTCCTGCCAGTACAGTTTTCGCCAGATCTCATGATGCGGCACGTCCTCGACCAGACGGGCCCAGCCCACCAGCGCAAAGATCGACAGGTCCGGCAACAGGCCGCCGAGTACGATCGCCCAGTTGCGACGGCGATCGCCGGCCTCGGTCAACAGCGCAGCAGCTGTCAGCATGTGCGTCGGCGTGTTCACTGTCCCAAGCCCCCCTTGCTCCCCTCAGCCGTCGGCGCAACCGAATGCCTGTTGCGCACAAGGTGATGTTAACGCATTTTGCGCCAATTGAGATCAATCCCTTGTCCGAAGGTAACGCTGAAATGGCGCAGGCGCCGTGGCGGGTTCAAATCCTGACGCTGTTTCCCGAGATGTTTCCCGGGCCGCTTGCGACATCGATCGTCGGTTCCGCACTCGAACGCGGACTGTGGTCACTCGAGGCGATTGATATCCGCGAATTCGGCCTTGGCCGGCACCGCAGCGTCGACGATACGCCGGCCGGAGGTGGCGCCGGCATGGTGATGCGCGCCGACGTCGTGGCAGCGGCAATCGACAGCGCACGCGCCGAGGCGCCGGACCTGCCGGCGATCTACCTGTCACCGCGCGGTCGCCCGCTAACCCAGCACCTGCTGCGGGAATGGTCGGCAGGCCCTGGCCTTCTGATGCTGGCAGGCCGCTTCGAGGGCATTGACGAGCGCGTTATTGGGGCACGCGGACTGGAGGAAGTCTCGATCGGTGACTACGTGCTCTCAGGCGGAGAGCTGGCGGCGATGGTTGCCGTTGATGGCTGTGTCCGGCTGCTGGACGGCGTACTTGGCCAGCCAGATTCACTGTCGGAAGAGAGCTTCGAGGACGGTCTGCTCGAATACCCGCAATATACGCGCCCACGCCAGTGGGAAGGCCAAGATATACCTGACATCCTGCTTTCCGGCGACCACGCCCGGATTGCCGGATGGCGCCGATCGCAAGCCGAGGCCCTGACACGCGCGCGCCGGCCGGACCTACTGGCAACTAGGAAAAAGAAGTCATGACCGACGCCAAGGCCGCCGTTGAAATTCGCCGGGCGGGACGCAACGATCTGCCAGCCATCATCGCCATGCTGGCTGACGACCCACTCGGCGCGCAGCGCGAGGACAGCTCCGACCCGCCCAATCCAGCCTACGACGAGGCGTTCGAGGCCATCAACCGCGATCCCAACCAGATGCTGGTCGTCGGCGACCGTGCAGGTGACATCGTGGCCTGTCTACAGATCACTTTCATTCCGGGACTGTCGCGACTGGGTCAATGGCGTGGGCAAATCGAAAGCGTGCGCGTGGCCGCCGGCGGGCGCGGCGATGGTCTTGGCCGGCAAATGCTGGAGTGGTCGATCGAGGAATGCCGGCGGCGCAACTGTGGTCTGGTGCAACTGACGTCGGATAAGACACGCGAGCGTGCCGTAAGGTTTTACGAGGAGCTCGGTTTTGTCGCCAGCCACGAAGGATTAAAGCTGGCGCTGTAGCCCGCATAATCTGACAGCAACGCGCTCTGGACGCGCCGCCGCGTCAACTCGCCCTCGACAAAGCGTTCAAGATCGGCTATGCAGCGGCCTTCGGAATTCCCAAAATCGGGACGCATGAGCCCCCGGCAGCCTCTTCTGGCCATGACCGGTGCCGGCTCCTCTGCCGTGATGTCATAAGGAAAATAACGATGAACATCATCCAGGAGCTCGAACAAGAGCAGATGAACCGCATCTCCGCGATGCGCGCGATTCCTGAATTTTCGCCAGGTGACACCGTTCGTGTCATGGTGAAGGTTGTCGAGGGTAGAAACACGCGGAACCAAGCCTATGAAGGCGTCGTGATCGGCCGCGCCGGTAGCGGAGTCAATGAGAATTTCACGGTGCGCAAGATCTCCTACGGCGAAGGCGTCGAGCGCGTCTTCCCGATCTTCTCGCCGTTCATCACCGACATCGAGGTGATCCGTCGCGGTAAGGTGCGCCGCGCGAAGCTCTATTACCTGCGAGGCCGCCGTGGCCGCTCGGCACGCATCGTGGAGCGTACGGACGTACGCGCCAAGCGGCTCAACCAGGCCTTCAAGGGGTTCCGTCGTCCAAAGGGCGACAAGGACGAACTGCAGAAAATTGATGGTGTATCGGCCGGCCTCGAGACGATGCTGAACAAGCTCAACATCATCAAGTTCGAGCAAATCGCCGCACTGACGGATGATGAGATCACCAACCTTGATGATGTCCTGAAGCTTAATGGCGCGATTGAGAAGAATGACTGGCCAAACCAGGCCCAGCGCCTGATGGCGGAAGCAACCGTTGAAGAGGTGCCTGCCGAAGAAGAAGCGGCCACCGACGAGACACCGGCAGATGGCGAAGCCAAGCCGGAATAAACGGCGTTCAAGAACGTTTATTGAACGTCCAAACACTGACGCCCGGCTTCGCGCCGGGCTTTCTTTTGGTCACTCGTTCGCACTTTTCTCAATCCGACGCGCAGTCATTAGATTGGCAATTGCTGCGTCCGGAAGGGCAGAGTAATCTGGGCTTGGGGTGGCAGTGCGCGTTCGAACAATGTGCCTATCCGAAATTGTTGACCCAGGATATTGGAGTAATCGTTTCCGAAATGTCTAATCTCGATGTCAGTAGAGCAAAACGACTCGATCACGACATTCCATTGCACGGACCTGAAGCTTTCGCCGGAATGCACAAGGCCGGGCAGTTGGCAGCGTCGGCGCTTGATATGCTTGTCGAGCATGTCCATCCGGGCGTAACCACGGAAAGCCTCGACCGGCTCGCCTTTGAGTTTGCCATGGATCACGACGCCATTCCGGCGACGCTGAATTATCGCGGCTACAAGCACTCCCTTTGCACGTCGATTAACCATGTCGTGTGCCATGGCATTCCAGGCCCGAAACCGATGCGTGAAGGCGACATCGTCAATATCGATATTACGCTGATCGTTGACGGCTGGCATGGCGATACGAGCCGGATGTACCCGGTTGGCCCAATCAGCCGCAAGGCAGAGCGCCTGCTGAAGGTGACCTACGAGGCGCTGCGCCTTGGCATTGAAGCGGTCAAGCCCGGCCACACAACCGGGCACATCGGGGCCGCCATCCAGAAGTATGCCGAACAGCAGCGATGCAGCATCGTGCGAGACTTCTGCGGCCACGGCCTCGGACGCGTCTTTCACGACAGACCCAACATCCTGCACTATGGCATTGCCGGGGAGGGCGCGCCGCTGACTCCGGGTATGCTGTTCACGATCGAACCGATGATCAATCTCGGACGGGCGCAAGTCAAAGTGCTGAGCGATGGCTGGACGGCGGTGACCCGCGACCGTGAGCTTTCGGCGCAGTTTGAGCATGCCGTCGGCGTGACGGAAGACGGTTGCGAGGTCTTTACATACTCGCCCGGCGGGTTTGATTGCCCGCCCTACGACGTCGGATAATTTGCAGCGAGTATTGTCGGATGAACGACAAAGCCGGAGCCAAGCGATCTCTCGACAAGAGCGGGGATCTGCTCGGCGGTTTTGGCGATTTATCCGTGGCAGGACAAACGCGCAAGCGCACGATCAGCCCGAAGAGCGCCGGGCCGCTATCGGATGGAGCGGCGATTCCGGGCAAAGCAGGGCACCGTCAGCGCTTGCGCGATCGCTTCAGCAAGGGCGGGCGGGACGCGGTTCACGATTATGAACTGCTTGAGCTGATCCTGTTCCGGGCCATTCCGCGCCGCGACATCAAAGATCTGGCAAAGACGCTGATCGGCCGGTTTGGCTCATTCGCCGAAGTCATCCACGCGCCGGAGCACCTGCTGCGCGAGGTCCACCAGGTTGGCGACGCGGTCATTTTTGATCTGAAACTGGTGCGCGCGGCTGCGCTGGAAATGATGCGCATCGAAGTCATTAACAAGCCGATCCTGTCATCGTGGCAACAAGTCCTCGACTATTGCCACGCGGTGATGAGCTACGAGGCGCGCGAACAGTTCCGCATCCTGTTTCTCGACAAGAAGAACAAGCTGATCGCCGATGAAGTGCAAGGGCAGGGTACCGTGGATCACACGCCGGTCTACATCCGCGAAGTCATCAAGCGCGCCCTCGAACTCTCGTCTACTGCGCTGGTTCTCGTGCACAACCATCCCTCAGGCGACACCAAGCCGTCACGTGCGGATATCGACATGACGCGGCTGATCCAGGCGGCGGCCAAGCCGCTCGGCATTGTGTTGCATGATCACATCATCGTCGGACGGGGCGGGCACTTCAGTTTCCGCAACGAGAAGCTGATCTGATGCGGCTGTTTGGTCCCGTTGCGAACGAAGGTCAATGCCCGACCTGGACATCAAACAACAAATTGCTGGTGGCCTCGCGGAATGCCGGGAGATGCCCCCTGCATCCCCATACCGCATGGGCAATTGATCGGCTGCCATTGACCCGATAGCGCTTCCACCCCACTTTATACTGAGATTTCCACTCACTGCCATGCTCACTGCTTGGGGCCGCTATCCATGACCAAACACGCTTCCGTCCTGATCCTCGGTTCCGGACCTGCCGGCTACACGGCCGCGATCTATGCAGCTCGCGCGATGCTGAAACCTGTTCTGATCCAGGGCATTCAACCCGGCGGCCAGTTGACGATTACAACCGAGGTGGAAAACTATCCCGGTTTCGCCGATGTCATCCAGGGGCCCTGGCTGATGGAGCAAATGCAGGCGCAGGCCGAGCATGTCGGCACCGAGCTCATCATGGACCACATTACGTCGGTTGATCTAAATAAACGGCCGATCGAGCTCACCGGCGATGGCGGCGCAAAATATACCGCCGATACGCTGATCATCTGCACGGGCGCGCAAGCACGGTGGCTCGGGCTTGACTCCGAAACGGCCTTCCAAGGTCACGGTGTGTCTGCCTGTGCGACATGCGATGGCTTCTTCTATCGCGGCAAGGAAGTGATGGTCGTCGGAGGCGGCAACACGGCCGTTGAGGAAGCGTTGTTTCTGACGAATTTTGCAAGCCGGGTAACGGTGGTCCACCGCCGCGATTCTTTCCGCGCAGAGAAAATCCTGCAAGAGCGGTTGTTCAAGAACCCGAAAATCGAGGTGATCTGGGATACCGTGCTCGAAGAAGTGCTCGGCGATGAGGATCCAAAGTCGGTGACCGGCGCGCGGCTCAAGAACGTCAAAACCGGTGACGTCGTTGACCGGCCAGTGGACGGCCTGTTCATTGCCATCGGGCATGCCCCGTCGACCGAGTTGTTCGTTGACCAACTGAAGATGAAGCGCGGCAACTACATCGAAACGGCGCCGGATTCGACGGCAACATCCATTCCAGGCGTGTTTGCAGCCGGCGATGTCACGGATGATATCTACCGTCAGGCCGTTACCGCCGCCGGCATGGGTTGCATGGCTGCGTTGGAAGCCGAAAAATTTATCGCTGAGCAGGAATCAGAGTTGCAGGCCGCCGAATAGGCGACACATCAAATGGAGCGGTCGATACTGTCTTATGCTGACAGGCGACATTTCGGCTCATTCTGCGATACCATCATCTGTATCCCTTCAAATTTTGCCTGTGCGCCATCGCGCGCGCAGCGCAGGGCGAGGATTGCACATGGACTGGGACAAACTCAGGATATTTCACGCGGCCGCAGAAGCGGGCAGCTTTACGCATGCCGGTGACCACCTGCGCATGAGTCAGTCTGCGGTTAGCCGGCAAGTGTCAGCGCTTGAGCGGGACCTCAATGTATCGCTGTTTCATCGCCATGCCCGCGGTCTCGTTCTGACCGAGCAAGGCGAGTTGCTGTTCGACACGGCCAAGGTCGTGATGAACAAGCTGCATACCGCAGAAACGCTGCTGAGCGACGCCAAGACCAAACCTGCCGGTGAGTTGCGCATCACCTGCCCGGTTGGGTTCGGTACCGTCTGGGTGACGCAACGGATGCGCGAGTTTATGGACCTATATCCGGACATTCGCGTCGAATTGCTGCTCAACGACGACCAAGTCGACATCGCCATGCGTGCCGCGGACGCCGCGATTTGGACGCGGGAACCCGAACAAGCCGATCTCATTCGGCGCAAGTTGTTCACCATGCAGGTGCGCGCCTATGCATCAGCGAATTATGTACGTCGCTTTGGCGCACCGCGATCATTGCAAGACATCGATTCCGGCGATCATCGGTTTATATCGCACAGCGGCAGCCCGGCTTATCACCTATCCTTGATCCAGTCGCTGGAAACGCTGAACCGAGAAGGGCAGGAGCCCCGTTTGCCGGCTTTTCGCGTCAACAGCGTGATGGCGATGAAGTATGCGGTCCGGTCCGGGCTGGGCATTGGTCTGCTGCCGGACTATCTCACTGAAGAGGAAACGGACCTGCTGCCCGTGCTCGACGAGGTCGAGTTGCCGAGCCTGCCGATCATCTTTGTCTACCCGGAAGAGCTGCGCTCATCGAAAAAAGTGCAAGTCCTGCGTGATTTTCTTGTAACACAGGCGCGCGGCTGGAAGCACTAGAGCGTTTGCTCTTGGATAAAATCCTGAGCAAACTCACGGGCTTCACAAGGAATATGCATAACGCGTGTGAGCGTCGTTCATAGATATGCATTTTTTGCATGGCTCGCATGCGACGGGTCATCTTGCGCCAGCAATAAAAGACCTTCTTAATATCCTGGCTGTGACGGACAGCTGATGAAGGCTGTACCCTCCCTTCAACGCCTTCGACCCATCCCTTGAGATGCGGATACTTAAACCGGGCCTCGCGCCCGGTTTTTTTTATGGCACTGGCGCGCTATGTCAGATCAGCCATGTGACAGCGTCAAGCGCCGATTGCGGCGTCCTCACGGACGATGTATCAAGTCCTCAAACACCGGAGGACACAGCGGATATGGCGAAAACGCTTTACGACAAGATTTTTGAAGACCACCTCGTCGACACGCAGGAGGATGGCACCTGCCTTTTGTACATTGACCGGCATCTCGTGCATGAGGTGACCAGCCCGCAGGCATTCGAAGGACTGTCGCTGGCCGGCCGTCAAGTGCGCGCGCCGAGCCGAACGCTGGCGGTCGTCGACCACAATGTGCCGACTACGGATCGTAGCAAGGGCATCGACGACGAAGAGAGCCGGATTCAGGTTGAGACGCTGGCCAAGAACACCAAGGACTTTGGTGTCGAATACTATGATGAGCGAGATATCCGGCAGGGCATCGTACACGTAATCGGGCCGGAGCAAGGCTTTACGCTGCCCGGCACCACAATCGTCTGCGGTGACAGTCACACGTCGACACACGGCGCGTTTGGCGCCCTCGCGCACGGTATCGGCACCAGCGAAGTGGAGCACGTTCTGGCGACACAGACGCTGATTTCCACAAAAGCCAAGAACATGCGCGTGACCGTCAACGGTACACCGCCGAAGGGTGTGACGTCGAAAGACATCGTGTTGGCCGTGATCGGCGAAATCGGCACCGCTGGCGGCACGGGTCATGTCA
>JAGDYV010000110.1:0-31289 GCA_049116495.1 Hyphomicrobiaceae bacterium
AGATGTGGTAGACGCCGACGCCATTGGACGAGCTTGCAAGCGACCCGGCCATGGCCTGCAACGCGCCAGGGCCGATCGATGTGACGACAGCTGGCACTTCGCCAGACTGCCAACTCAGGGCCGTGGCGGCATGCGCCATCGCGACTTCGTTGCGGCAGTTGATCGTTCGGGTAACACCTTCTGCGTCATAAACCCGGAGCACTTCCGCGAGGTCCGTTGAGCCGTGGCCAAAAATACCAAAGTATTTGCGCACGCCCTGTCGTAGCAAGCCAAGGACAAGAGCCTCCGACAACGTCGTGTCGATGATGCTTGGCAGGGCACCGGATTCCAGCGCAGCATCCAAACTGCCTGCCTTGGCAATGAGCCGGGCATTCCGACGCATCGCGGTGCTGCGTGCTGACTCGCTTACTTGGTCTGTCATTTTCTTACTTTTTTATTGTAACGCTCTCGGATTGGATTGGCAGGTGCCGTGCCCGGCCCCCTCATTCACCGCTCTTCAATATCTCGTCGACGTCAACCATGCGGCCTTCCTTGGCGGAACGGACGCCGGCCTTGATCACAGCGAGGTTGCGTGCGGCCCAATAGCCGTCAGTCTCAGGCGCCTTGCCAGTGCGAATGCACTCGGCAAACTCATCGAGTTCAGCACGAATGTCGTCGACTTTGTCGACTTCAACGTTATGCGATTGGTTCTCGTGGCGTTTGAGATATCGCAACCCGCCAAACAGATCGTAGTACGCGCTCATTTCTTTGCCATAGATGTTCATCATGTAGTACTCCGAGGCTGAGGCATAGCTCGCAGTCAGGTTCGAAATCGCGCCGTTTTCATGCTCGAGGATGAGGTTGGCGACGTCAGGATTGTCGCCGGGGAGAACGAGTTGGTTGGATCGCCCCATCACCCGCACGACATTGCCCATCAGGTACTCGAGAACGTCGACGTAATGAATGCCGATTTGCAGCATGACACCGCCGGGCATGCCGTCAGCCTGATAACGCCATGAGGAAAGATCGATCTTACCCAGACGGTCACGGCTGATGTTGGCTTCCGCCTGAACAAGTTTTCCAAAACTGCCCTCGTCGATCTGCTTTCTGATCCATCGGAAGTGGCCCTGGCGGCGGCGCTGATAGCCGAGCGACAAGAGAACGCCTGCCTGCTTGCACACGTTGGCGATCGCCATGCCCTCTTCAACGGTGTTGGCAATCGGCTTGTCGAGAAACACGTGCTTGCCGGCGTCGGCTGCCTGTCTCGTCGTTTCGAGATGGACATTGTTCGGCGTCGTATTGATGATCCCGGCAATGGAATCGTCTGCCAGGATTTCCTCATAGCTGGCCGCTGCGTGACATTTATACTTTTCAGCGAACGCATTGCGTTTGTCTTCAGAGCGGGTGAAGCAGGAAACGATTTCAATGTCGTTGCCGCGCTCGATGCCATCGGCAAGAACATCGGACCACCAACCCATTCCGAGTACGGCGACCCGGACTTTTTCGTTACTCATGGCGAATTGACCTTATTGATGTCTTTAGGAGGTTGCAGGATTTTCTGTGACAGATTGGGCGCGGCGGGCTGCCGTCAGCGACCAGATGATTGATACGGCGGAAAGCGCGAGGAAGAACAGGCTGAAAGGTGACGTAAAGAAGATCGTCACATCGCCTTGAGAACCGGTGAGCGCGACACGCAGATGCTCTTCGAGCTGCTTGCCAAGAACAAGTGCCAGGAGCATCGGCACGACCGGAATATCAAGCCAGCGCATGGCGATGCCCAGCAATCCAAAGCAGAACATGACGTAGATATCGAACACGGAGTTGCGCAACGCGAAGCTTCCGATCACACAAAGCAATGCAATTGTCGGCATCAGGTACATGCGTGGCGTTGCCAGCAGCTTCACAAGATAGCGCAAGCCGAGCATGGCGATGCAGAAGTTGAAGATGTTGGCCCAGAAAAACGAAAAGATGATTCCGTAGGCAAAGTCTGCCCGTTCGATGAAAAGCAACGGACCGGGCGCCAATCCATGGATGAGCAGTGCGCCAATCAAAATAGCGGTTACGGGGTCACCGGGAATGCCGAGCGTCATCATCGGAATGAGCGCACCACCGGTGACAGCATTGTTGGCGGATTCCGGCGCGGCGATGCCTTCGACGGCGCCTTGACCGAACTGCTTGGGGGCGTTGCTTGATTTTCGGGCGTAGTCGTAGCTGATGAACGCTGCAATCGGGCCGCCGGCGCCTGGCAAGATGCCGAGGAAAGCGCCGACCGCCGAACCGATCGCCACAGGCAGGCGCATTTTTCTGATATCCGCCAGTGTTGGCAACGTGCGTCCGAAATTTGCAGTAGCGAGCGGTTTATCGCTCACCCGCGCGCTTCGCAAATTCTCAACCAACTGCGGAATCGCGAACAGGCCGATAAGCGCCGTTAGGAAATTAATGCCGGCGAGCATGTTGGAATCGCCGAAAGTAAATCGGGATGTGCCCATGACCGGGTCCTGCCCGATGGTAACAATCAACAAGCCAACGACTGCGGACAACAACCCTTTGATCAAAGATCGTGTCGCAAAGCTGCATATGATGGTGAGACCGAAGAACACGAGGCTGAATAGATCAGGTGCTCGGAACTGCAGTGCGACTTCCGCAAGCGCGGGGGCAATCAGATAGAGGCACAGGAAGCTGAACAAGCCGCCAACAAAGCCGGCGAGCACGGATATGCCGAGTGCGCGGCCCGCTTCGCCACGCGTGGCCATTGGATAGCCGTCCATCGCTGTTGCGGACGCCGATGGTGTGCCGGGAATGTTAAGCAGGATCGCTGAAAAACTGCCACCGGTCATTCCAGCAACGTAAAGGCCGAGCAGCAATGCGATTGATATGTTGGGCTCAAGAACGAACGTCAGAGGCAGGACGACAATGATACCCGTCGAAATCGTCATGCCGGGGATCATCCCGACGACGAGGCCGAGAAATGCGCCGATTGCCGTTGCGGCAAGACTCGATGGCATCACGGACTGCAGGAAGCCCTGGACGATATCGGGGTTCATCGGGCCACCTCAGACAATCCCTGCGGGTAACACGATCGAGAACGCATGGCGAAACAGCAGCTGCAAAAGCAACGGAATGATGATTGCAGCCGCCGCAATCAACAACGGCTGTCGTGCGCCGTACAACAACATGGCAGCGGCAAAGAACACCATGCTGGAATAGAGAAAGCCAAGGTAGGGAATTGCTGCAAGCAAGGCCGCCAGGGCCGCCAGCAGGCCGAGCCCTTTCATGTCAAAATTCGAGAAACCTGCGAGTGATGCGGGTTCACGCGACAAACCAACGACGGCCTGCCCGACAAGCAGCAGTGACAGCGTCCCCAGTGCTGCTGCAACCAGCCATGGCATGAACGTTGGCCCGGGTGTGTTCGGCAATGTTCGATCCGGAATCGTGTCGATCAGCGACGCATACGCGATGGTCACTGCGCACAGCACGAGGCCGGCGAGAAGGTTGCGCAGGTTCATGGAGAAGCTCTCGAGCACCAGGCCTGGCAAGACCTGAGGCATCATTGTCGGCAGAGACATGGGGTATGCACTCTGCCGACGATTGACGGAAGCCTTGGACTACTTCGCTTTTGACTGATAGAGCCCGGCGCTCTTCATGATGCCTTTGACACGCTTGTCTTCGGCGGCCAGGAGCGTGCTGAACTCCGCCGACATAATCGGGTCAACTGTAAAGCCCTTCTTCTTTGCAAGCGCCATGAAGGCTGTCGACTTGGCAGCTTGCGCCATCGCGTCGCCGAGCTTCTTCTTGATGCTATCAGGCGTGCCCTTTGGTACCGAGAGGCCGCGGAAGAGATCCAACTGGGCATCGAATCCAACTTCTTTTGCCGTCGGGACGTCGGCGATTGCTGGATTGCGCTTCGCACTGATGACCGCGAGAATGCGCATCTTTCCAGCCTTGTTGAGACGAACAGCTCCGGTCAACGGCGCGGCCATGGCGTGGGCTTCGCCACTCAGCACCGATGCGTTGCGCCGTTTGATGCCAACCGGCAAATGGACAACCTTGCAACCCGTTGCATTTGCCAGCGCGATTGCCGCCAGATGTGTTGCGCTGCCGGTGCCGGAATTCGATACCTTGAATTTGTCCGGATTGGCTTTGCAATCAGCGGCAAAGGACTTGAAATCCTTCCACTTCGCATCGCCTTTGACAGCAAACACCATCGGCTGCCATTCAACCCGGCCGATGTGATCCATCGCATCATGCATGAACGGGACATTGCCGATATTGGTTGTCGTCAGGATCGAGGTTGAATTCCAACCGATCTTGTAACCGTCCGGCTTTGCGTTCTTGATGTATGTGTAGGTCACGGCGCCGCCAGCACCTGGCTTGTTGATCGGCACGATCTGGACGCCGAGGATTTTACTCATCTCCTTGGCGAGCAGGCGGCCCTCAATATCGGCACCGCCGCCTGCGCCGAAGGGAATAACAAACTCGATTGGCTTGGCCGGAAATTCAGCGACCGCGCTCATTGAACCGACGGACAGGGCAAGTCCACCTGTGGCTGCTACGGCAAGGCCACGAAGCATAGATTGCGTCCAAGTTGTCATTTTAATTCCTCCCAGTTTGCTGGCCTGGCGTTATAGCCTTTGTGCCATTTTTCACTCAGCCGCTTCGGGCTGAATTCCTTGTTGCATTCGTTTTTTGCGAAGGCCGTCCAAGATCTTTTCCGGTGTCGCTGGCAACGAGTCGATGCGAACGCCGATCGCGTCGTAGATAGCGTTGGTGATGGCGGGACACGTCGGCACAAGTGCCGGTTCGCCGATTCCCTTGACGCCGAGAGGTCCTAGTGGATCAGGGTCTTCGACGATGATTGAAGTAACGTGCGGTACGTCGAGTGACGTGGGCAGAATGTACTTGGCAAACCCGTGCGTCGTGGTATGCCCCTGGTCGAGGCGATAATCTTCCATCAAAGCCTGGCCGACGCCCTGCACAACGCCGCCTTCGATCTGGCCTTCAACGCCACGCGGGTTAACGGCACGGCCGACATCATGCGCGGCCCAAACACCGAGGACTTGCACTTCACCGGTGACGGTATCCACTTCAACCTCGGCGACCTGGCATCCAAACACATAGGCCTGCCACGGCCGGCCTGCGCCATCGCCGTCTGCGAGCCCGGTCGCATCGGTTGAGAAACTCGCGCTGCCAACTGGCACGACACCACGCGCCTTGCAGATCGCGACGGCTTCGCTCATCGACATGCGCTTGTTGGTGCCTGCGGCAAAGACTTCGCCATCAAAAGCCTTGATCGTATCGATCTCGACATCGAAGTGCTCGGCGACAACTTCGTCGAATTTCGCCCGGGCATCACGTGCCGCGAGGGCGACGGAATTGCCGATCATATATGTCTGGCGAGTCGCACCGGCGTGTGCTGCCTCCGGTGCGCGTGCGGTGTCGTTGTCACCGATGACGACATCTTCCGGTTTGATGCCGATCTCATCGGCCGCAATCTGCTGCAGAACCGTCAAGATGCCTTCGCCGATTTCCGTTACGCCGGTGACAACCTTTGCCGTGCCGCCGTCGTCGATTTCAACCCAGGCCCCCGCTCTATCGATGGTCGCGGTTCGCGCAATGCCGTACCAGGCTGCAGCGACGCCGCGTCCGCGGACCTTGCCATAGTCGGGGCTCGCGAGGCCTCCCGGCAACGCAACAACATTGCCATCGACGCCGCTGTCCAACCGGGCGCCCAGCGTGCACGGGGTTCGTGTGCCGGGACCGTTCAGATCGCTTCGTTGCGGCCCGCGTACGTGCGGCGGGCCCTCCTGCCAGTTGGACGCCTCTTTTGCGGCGTCAAGGTTGCGTAGCATGCTGACCGAGCCAAGCTTCTGCTTGGTGTAGGTGACGGTGCCATCCCGCATCCTGTTGATCTTGCGCAACTCGAACGGGTCCATGCCAAGCGCTTCAGCGCAGCGGTCGATATGAGATTCGGTTGCAAAGTGGCCTTGCATGGCGCCGAACGTGCGGAACGCGCCGCTTGGCGTATTATTGGTGTAGACGCCATAGGTGTCGATCTTGGCGTTCTCGATGTCGTACGGTCCGCAACCAAGGATCGCCATCTTGCGCATGACGCCTTCGGTGGACATGCCATAGGCACCGCCGTCGCACAGGCCTTCAAACTGCACAGCCGTAATCCGACCATCATTGCGCAAACCCATCTTGAGGTTGATCTGGGATGGGTGGCGTTTCGCCGTCGAGATGATCGATTCTTCGCGCGTAAAGACAAGTCGAACGGGGCGTCCGGTTTTCATCGCGAGCAGGGCGAGCATGCCCTGGTAGATCATATCTTCCTTGCCGCCAAAGCCGCCGCCAACGGGGCTCATGATGAAGCGAACTTTCGAGATCGGAAGATCGAGAATTGGCGCCAGCATATGGCGATGATGCGTGATGTTTTGGCTTGGCGAGTGGATCGTCACGACACCGTCGTGATCAACATATGCGAGGCCAGCTTCCGGTTCCAGATAAGCATGTTCAACCGCCTGCGTCTGATACGTGTGCTCGACGATCAGATCGGCTTCGGCGAAGCCTTTGTCGACATCGCCTTTACGGATCGGGATGTGTTTGACGACATTGTCCGGTGCGTCATCATGCAAGGTCGGCGTATCAGGATCGCGCGCAACGGCCGGATCGAAGACCGCGGGCAACGCGTCGTATTCAACCTTGATGAGTTTCAGGGCCTTCTTCGCCGTCACAAGATCTTCGGCTGCGACCGCTGCAATCGCTTCGCCAACGTAACGCACCTTGTCGCGCGCCATCACCGGCTGGTCATGTTTGAACACACCGAAGCCGTCGACGCCCGGCACGTCTGCGCTCGTAATAACGCCTTCGACGCCTGGCAATGCTTCTGCTGCACGTGTGTCGATGGACTTGATCAGCGCGTGCGGGTGTGGAGAGCGAAGCACCTGCATATGCAGCATGCGCGGCATCACCATATCGCCTGCATACTTGAGCTGCCCGCTCACTTTGCCCGGAGCATCCGTACGCCGGGTGTTGTGGCCGATGTAAGAGCCCTCGACCAACTCAGGCTCAAGCGCTGACGCCGGGGCTGTTCCGTTGCTAACATCACGTGCCAGTTCGATGGCTTCGATGATTTTCTGGTAGCCGGTACAGCGGCAGATATTGCCACCGACACGTTCTTTGATTTCTTCCGTATCGGCATGCGGGTTTTCATTCAGCGTTGACGTCGCAGCCATCACCATGCCGGGAATACAATATCCACACTGGCTGGCGCCCGTCTTATGAAAGGCCTGTTGTAAGTTCGAAAGCACCCCGTTGTTCGCCAATGCTTCGACGGTTTCGATTTCAGCGCCGTTGGCTTTCGCGACAGGCAAGAGGCACGACTTCATCAGAACGCCATCGACGAACACTGAGCACGTACCGCATTCGCCAGCACCGCACCCTTCCTTGGTGCCGGTCAACTCCATGTCATCGCGCAGAAAATCCAACAGACGTTGTTCCGTCGACGCAAGGCGCTTGATATCGCGCCCGTTGATCGTTGCCTTGATTACGAGATCAGACATGCGCCACCTGCTGTTGTTTGGTGTCGACCATTGAAGATTTTTTCAAGCATTCCAGAGTCGCATTGGTTAGTGCGCGCCGAATGAAGCCCTGCACGACTTCGCCTCGATAAACTTGACGCGTGCGTGACTTGATCAGACCGTCGGTCGCGGTGCTGACGTCGGCGATAAGCTGTTCGGTAATTGGCTCGCCAATCAACTTCTGTTCAATATCGTTCAGGCGAACAGGCACAGGGCCGATCCCACCGAGTGCCAATCGCACATCTTGGAAGTGCTTGCCGTCGTCGCTGGTTTTGACCAAAGCAGCCGCGCAAACGGTCGAAATCACCAGCGAACGGCGCTGACCAACCTTTTCGAACGCGCCGCCGTAACCCTGGCAGGAATCACATATCACTGCGGTTACAATTTCGCCGGGCTGCAATGTCGTTTTACCGGGGCCTGAAATAAACTCGGCAAGCGGCACCGTTCGCGTGGACATCCCAGTTGCGGCCAAACGGGCGATTTCAACTTCGGCATTCAGTGCTGCCATCGGTGGTGTGCCGTCGGCCGCCGGGGATGCATTGATGAGGTTGCCCGCGAGCGTTGCCTGTCGCCGGATCTGATCGTCAGCAAACCATATCGAACAGTACGGCATGCATGGCAGATGCGCTTTCAACGCGGCGTCTTCGAGGAAGTCTTGATAGACGACGTTCGCGCCGAGCCGAACACGCCCACCATTGATCGAATAGCCATTGAGCTCTTCGACACGCGAGACGTCGACGAGTTCCGCAACGTGTACGTCGCCGGCCCGGCCCTCACGTGCCCAAGGCAGAAGGTCGGTCGCGCCGGCGATCAACCGGCTGTTCTCCGGCACATCCCGCCAAACGGAAAGCGCATCGGCCAGAGTAGTTGGCATGAGATATTTGTCGGAGAACAGCATGCGCTTACCTATTCCGCGGCTTCAGCACTTTTTGAAGCGGCATGATCATTCGTGACGACAACTTTGATGGCATCGTCGATACGTTCACGCGCGTACTTGAGCCCTGTCAGAAGATCGCTCATCGGGAACGTATGCGTATGAATGATCGTCGCATCGAAGCGCTTCTGCTGCATGAAGGCCGCTGCGCGATGAGTTGCGCTCTTGCCTTCGCCTCGGATGCCGTAAAGGTAGATGTTGTTGCGCACGAGATAGGCGACATCCACCGGCACAGGTTCGTGCGGGAATGCGGCAAGGCATATTTTGCCGCCGCGATTGACCATTTGCGCAGCTTCATTCAGCCCGTTGGTGGCGCCGGCGCATTCCAACACGTACTCAACGCCGCGGCCGTTGGTGATGCGTTTGACGGCTTCCACCGGATCTTCGTTTCGAACGTTGACGACGTGATCGGCACCAAGCTTCTTGCCGATTTCCAGACGGTTGTCGCGCGTGCCGGTCAGAATGACCGGTTGAGCTCCAAGTGCCTTGGCGACTGCGACGCCAAGCAGACCGATGGGTCCGGGCCCGGTGACGACGATGCCTTCACCTGCAACCAATCCGCCAAGCTCGGTTAGGCCGTACATTGCTGTACCGGCTGTTACGACCAGCGTGGCTTCCTCATCCGACATATCGTCAGGAACGCACGCCACCGTATTGATGTTGTTAATGGCGTATTCACAAAAGCCGCCGTCTGTCGTGAAGCCGTTGGCGCGGTGACCCTTGTTCTGGTCTCCATAGTTGAGGCCGTAGTTGTGGCACGAGGTGTACATTCCCTCGCGGCAGCGCGGACACTGCCCGCAACCGGCGTGGATCTCGACTGTGACGCGCTGACCGATATCAAACTCATCGACGCCGGGCCCCTGCGCCACGATTGTGCCCATATATTCATGCCCCGGCGTCCAGTTCTTGCCGTATGGTTGGCCGCCTTCGATCAGTGCCGGTGGCCCGTGTGAAATGACATCCAAATCGGTCGCGCAGATGGCGACCGCGTCAATGCGGACCAGAACCTCTGCTTTGCCGGGCACGGGAACCGGCTTTTGCGTGAGGCGCAACTCATCGGGAGCGTCGAGAACCCAGGCGTTCATTTGCTCTGGAATTGGGAAATCTGCACTCGTCTTAATCCCGTCTGGCATAGCCATGATCATCTACTCCGATTTCGTCTGTTAAGCGTTGTTGATGTTGCTCGAAGCCGCTTGGCTGTCCAAGACTGCGGCGAGGTTCCGGCAACATTCTATGACGTCATTTCTGATACTGATTTGCTGTGCTTTGGTGGCCCGTGACTTCGGCATCGAGCAGCTCACTGACGCGATCACGGCGCCGGCTGCCGCGCGAACGGCGGAACCAATGCAAAAAACACCTGGCTGAAACTCCTCATCGTCAATCGCGAAACCGCGACGTCGAACGTGGCGGAGTTCTTCCTTGAGTTCAGAAAGCGACGTGCAGGTGCGGGGCGTAAACTCAGCCAAGCCGCTCATTTCTACGACGCGCTCAATCTCCTGCTCCGGCAACCACGCCAGTACGGCCTTACCCGTCGCCGTCGCGTGCATCGCATTCGCTTTGCCGGTCGTATCGGAACCGACACGCACGGCGTGTGGCGAATCGATCTTGGTAAGAGTAACGAGTTCGATGCCCTGCATTGCTGCAAGGTGAACGGTTTCGCGTGTCGCGCTGTTGAGCCGGCGCAGTTCCGGCGCTGAACGTTCAACCAGATTGAATTGCTGCACCCGCGCATTGGAGAGTTCCATTATGCGATGGCCGAGAAAATACGAACGGTTATACGGGTTCCGGCCGACGAATCCACGGGCAACAAAGGTATTGATCAAGTGATGGCAGGTCGACACGTTTAAGCCAACGGCTTCAGCAATCTCACTGAGCTGCATCTCACGGCCGGACGCCGACAAGGCCTCAAGAATATCGATCGCTCGATCAACCGATTGCACGGCGCGCGCGGGGCGTTGCACCGGCTTGGTTGCTACGCCGCTTGGCGCGTTGATATCTGCAATCGGGATATGTCGCGACGCAACCAAGCACAAGTCTCCCAGTTCGCGATCCAGCCATCAAAAACAATTGATCATCCTGTACGCGCCAGCAGACTAGCAGAACACAAAAGCTTGTCAGCAATTTTTTACAATTATCGAATTGAATTTCGTAATATGAAATATTTGATTGCGCATGATGTCAGCATCCTTCTACGCAAAGGAGGTGCTGATGCCTGGGCGCGAAGGACATCAAACCCGAAAATCCATCTGCCGCACCCCATCTGTCGCACGATTGGTTAACTTCATTCGGGCCGCACGCGACCAACTTTGCGGTGATATTGCTCCACGACCATGTCGCTGCCTGGTCGATTGTATGTGGATTTTTGCGAGCACCATTTCTGGCTCGATCACTTGATTCCGGGTGAACGTCGGATCGTGTTCGTGAATGCGGGACACAATCAAAAAGGTGACAAGTGTTCCTGTGGAAACGCTTGGGCACCAAGCGTCGAAGTCAGAACACGCGTGTCGCCTGTTGCAAGATTACGAACGAATGTCCCGCAATGAGACATGCATTCTGTGCGGTCAGTTAAACTGTTCTTACCAGTATTCAACTATAAGTTGCTTTTCGGCGTGAATGCTCTCAGGGGCGGCGGATGTCTGTGATTATCAAAAGTGGCGACGACCCATCGTCGGTATCTCATGCGCGATTGGTTGCTGCATTGAGACAGCCGAGCGAGCACCGCGATGTCTTCGCGATTGCGGAGCTTGTTTCCGAGTGGGTTTGGGTTACGGATACCGAGAATCGTTTTGTCTACATCTCAGACCGGGTGAAGGATAATATCCATCTGCCGCCAGAACACTTCCTCGGTCGAAGACGGGAAGAATGCGTAAACGGTCAGCCGAGCCGCGAACTGCTTGATCTCCTCAAACTGATTGACGCGCGACAACCATTTCACCGGGTTGTGCTTGCTTGGACTGGTCAGGACCACCATCAGCACTCTGTGGAGATTTCGGGCCAGCCATACTGGGACACGGACGGCGAGTTCGTAGGATATCTCGGGTCGTCCAAGTGCATCACAGATCAGGTGAATCAGAATCGCGAACTGATTGAATCAAGACGGCAGACCGAAATTGCACAACAGCGCCTCTGGGATGCGATAGAAGCAATCCCGAACGGCTTCGTAATTTTTGATGCCGATGATCGATTGGTCATGTGCAATGAACAATACAAAGAGATTTACTGGCGGATTCGCGATCTCATCGTACCTGGCGTTCGTTTCGAGGACATCTTACGCGGTAGCATTGTGCGCGGTGAATTGCCGAGCGCGCAGGGAAATGAGAAGCAATGGATAAAAGATCGTCTGAAGCAGCACGGGGCGATCAACAGTTGCGTTGAACAGAAAACAGCAGACGGACGTCACCTGCGCATTTACGAGAAGCGGATTGCGAGCGGAGACGTCGTCGGTTTTCGGGTGGATATAAC
Organism: Hyphomicrobiaceae bacterium; assembly: GCA_049116495.1. Classification (GTDB taxonomy): domain Bacteria; phylum Pseudomonadota; class Alphaproteobacteria; order Rhizobiales; family Hyphomicrobiaceae; genus CAJQQK01. Next base: position 11,953 of record JAGDYV010000110.1, read on the forward strand.
AGACCTTAAACTCGCTCAGGAACGTTTGGAGAAGGCAAACAAGGAGCTTGAGTTTGGGTCATTGCATGATCACTTAACCCAACTTCCCAATCGCAGATATCTCGCAAAGCACATCAATCAATTGGCTGCCTCGGCCAGTGATGACCAACAGCAGATCGCGGCGCTTTATATAGATATCGATGAGTTCAAACAGATCAATGACACCTATGGCCATGCCGCAGGCGATCATGTTCTACGTGAAACCGCGAAGAAAATTCTTGAGTGCATTGATGACGACTGCTTCGCAGCGCGTACGGGTGGGGATGAGTTTGTCGTCTTGCTTTCATGTAGGCAGAAAGGCTTCGACTCAAAAATTGCCAAGTCCCTGCGATCTTGTCTGACCGGCGAGTACCCCTTCGAAGGCGTCTCGATTGGTGTCAACGTTTCTGTCGGGATCGCCGCTGTCAATTTGGAAGAAACGACGGCCGAGCAATGTCTCATCGATGCCGACAAGGCGTTGTACCAGGCCAAGAGGCATGGCGGATCAAGAGTAGAAGTCTATTCTCATGAGATGAGCGAGGACCTCAGAGAGGAGCGTGTACTGGTTCGCGATCTGCGATTGGGGCTACAGCGGAATGAGTTTTTCCCGGTCTATCAGCCTCGCTTCGAGACAAGCAGCTTGAGGGTGACGGGCGCCGAAGCGCTGGCTCGCTGGCGGCACCCGAGCGGAAAGATACTCAATCCCGGCCAGTTTTTGCCAATCGCCAAGAAAATCGGCATGACGGCGGAGATCGACAAGCAAATCATGCGTCGCGCGCTCCAGGATCGTGTGAGTTGGCCGCAGACCGAGATTGGCCGGCTGCGGCTGTCGGTGAATGTATCGGCCTCGAGAATTGCAGAGGATGAATTTTATGAGGAACTCGAACGCCTGGATTTGAGAGACCCGTTCCTCTGTCTTGAGCTTATCGAAACAACCTGGTTCGATGGTTTGCCGGAACGTGTGAAGTCACGCATTGCGGAAATTCGAGAACTTGGTGTGAGGGTCGAACTCGACGACTTCGGTGCCGGTCATGCGTCGCTGTCGGCATTGGCTGATATCGGCGTTGATTGCGTGAAGATCGACCGGCGACTGATTTGCGATGTCGAGACCAATATGAAGAGCCGCGTCGTGTTTGGCTCGATCTCCGGCCTTCTCAAGAAGCTCGGCTATAGCCTGGTGGCAGAAGGCATTGAAACCCAAGGTCAGCTTGACCTGGTGCGGGAATTTGACTGCGACGAGGTGCAAGGCTTTGGGCTGGCCAGGCCCATGGAGCAACATCAGCTGATCGAATTCATTGCCCAGAACATCACCCCTGGGCAGTTGAAGACGGCGTGAACCAGGCGATTGCGACACCGCGCGCGCAGCTGACAAGTTGATCGCCGCATCGGTTTTGGCCTGGGCTCGATCCATCGGATCGCGATTTCATTCTATGGTGGGGAGCGTCAGTAGCCGCGTCTGGTGCTCTAGCCCGATCGCTTGTCGATGAACTGTGAACTTGCGAGCGCAATTGTCTGCGCGATGGCCTGATCAGGCGTCGCGACAGTCCGCGAGCTTCTTGCGCCTGTTGCGGGCGAAAAATGAAATCGCTTATCGTCAAACCGCCACGTCCCCAGGACGTGCTCCGACACTGTCACACCAATGCCGCCGACCAAACCGCGATGGAACCGGCACCCCATCGCCTTCAGTCCTGCCGAGTTCTGCAATGCGATCAGCAACCGCATTTCTGCATTGCGATCTGACAAGTTCAAAGTCATGTCTTTATCGATCTCACCAATCACAAGCCGGATGCGCGGAGCGTGGCGTGGACCGTGTCCACCCAGAGCGACGTGACTGTATCAGCGGCGTAGGTGCCAACGACCAATGCGGCCGGGATACCAATGAGTGCTTTCACGAGAATATCCATGTCCACCTGGATAGGGTGAGGCGACATCGCCGTCTTGTTTAACATTCATATTTTGTTAACGAATATGTTGGGGTCGGATGATTGATTAGTCGGGATCGCTTGCCAGTTTGGCAACCGCCAGCATCCAACGGGTCGATTGCGTACAACAGTTCAGTCGGCGGAGCGCTCCTTGCCGCTCGGAATTCTTCGGCGTTTCGCTGGCCCTGCGCGCGGTTGGACCCCGTATCCGCCGCGGCAGCATGGCTCCAACTTAAGGCTCGACGTTCTCGTCGATAACTTCATAGTGAGCGTCGACCGGTTGACCGGCGTTGATCGGCAAGATGTCTTGAGGGCAGCAGGACATCACGGCAATGCAATCCATTTCGGCTCGAAACACGACATAGTCGCCAGGTTTCGAAGCAGGTTCTCCCCAACTTGTGGATCCGTCCGCTGCGACCGGAATGTTCATCCAAAGATTGAACGGGCTTGGCGTCTCTTGTGACATCACGCCAAGTCGACGCATCGATGCGTGCAGATTGTCTGTGCAGTTGTCGTGATACTCGGTGCATCCAAGCAGCCCGTAGCGGTAGTCGTCGCAGGCAGCCATTATCGTGTCGTGGATGCCTGGAGAGGTGTCTTCGGAGAAATGCAGGATCGGTCGACGCCGGTTCGTGACGAGATCGTCTCCGGCCTTCGGAAAGATCGATGTGAGCGTGGCACGTAGATGCTCCATCGATAGAAACTCGGACAGGTCATCGCTCGAAAACGCCCAGAAGTCGACGACCTGATGGCCATGCGTGTTGATAATCTTAAGCGATTGCCCACGGTTGAGACGCACGGCGCGCCCGCGTCGAGCTGGTACCACAAACATTCAATCACCTCCCATTAACGACCCAGTCTTCTAGCATCCTTCCGGCACGGTTGCGCGACAAGTCGTTCGGATGATTTTCTATGCCGGAGGCCCGAATTTTTTCGAGTCAGCGCTACCGTTCACCACTTCTCCATCCACGGTCTGAGGTCAATTTCGAACGTCCACGAGTCGCGTGGTTGAGCATGCAGATACCAGTAGTTTTCGGCGATATGGTCTGGATCGAGGACACCATCGTCGTCCTTCAATGCATATTTATCCGGTGAGCGCTGGGGGAGCGCCGGCGTATCGATGGCTCCGTCGACGATAACGTGCGCGACGTGAATGTTCTTGGGGCCGAGTTCGCGGGCAAGGCTCTGTGCCAACATGCGCAAACCGGCCTTGCCGGCTGCAAATCCGGAATAGCCAGCCCCCCCTCGCACCGATGCCGTGGCGCCGGTAAAAAGGATCGTGCCGCGACCGCGCGGCGCCATACGGCGTGCGGCTTCGCGGCCCGAGAGAAAACCTGAGAAGCAAGCCATCTCCCAAATCTTGAAGAATTTCTTGCCGGTCAGTTCCTCGTCGAGAATGGAAAATCGCACGTTGCCGCCGACGTTGTGCACGCAAACCTCGATCGGGCCGATGTCACGCTCAATGCGATCAAACAAATCGACCATCTGTTCTTCGCGCCTGGCATCCACACCGAATGCATGGGCGATACCGCCGGCAGCTGAAATCTTATCGACGAGCGGTTGCAGTTTTTCAGCATTGCGACGCACGACGCAACTCACAAATCCTTCCCGCGCGAAGCGCTTTGCAACGGCACCGCCTGTGGCATCGCCTGCCCCGATCACCAACGCAACTTTTGTCGTCATACCGATCCTCGTTTTTTGGTCTTCCGGCACAACCTATCACGCCGCCAATGACATCGCGCGCTGGATATCGCACTGTTGATGGACACGCGATCACTCTGCCATGCCAAGGTGGCGGCCAGTTGTGAATTGCCTTTATGCTTGAACGAAGGATGCCAAGCCATGCAAGCCGCGGCCGCCAAACCAGACCTTGCCTACATTGCACTTGCCAGCCGCGACTCGGATCGCGTCATTGCCTTTCTTGGTGACGATCTTGAGTTGTCCAGTTTTGATGTCGAACTGCCGGACGGAGGCCGTGCGGCAGCCTTTCGGGTCGGCGAGACAGCGCTCATTGTATTGGCCGAGGGTGATCGCTTCCTGACTAATCCTAAACCTGGCGTCGACCATATTGCGTTGGCGGCGGGTGATCCGATTGCAGCGTGTGCGGCGTCCGGACTGGAGCTGCTTGCGATCGATGCTGCGGGCCTCAATGGCACGCACCAGGCAGCCGTTGACCGGGCGGGAACCTGCGGCGTCAATGTGCGTTTTGCCTCTGCCCTCAATCTACCTTCTTCGGTCAGTGCGATGGTCGAGCGGATCGACCATATTGGCATTGCTTCTGCTGACAATGGCGCTGCGGAAACGGTTTTCTGCGACACCTTCGGCGCCGTCTACGAAAGCCGGCAGACCGATATGGAAGTTGCGACCGCGATGGAGAGTTTTACGTCTGACAAATACGGCGCGATCTATCATACACGCGCACCCCAAATCGTCGGCGGGTTGCGCGTCTCGTTTCTCACGGTCGGCGATCTGGAATTGGAGTTCCTGCAAAATTTCGATCCAGCACAAGGATTTGAGATGAAGCAGGGCAGTGCGGGCACGACCAAGCAAGACCAGAGCGCTATCGGCCGCTTTGTCCAGAACCGTGGTGGCGGGCTGCACCACATTGCGTTCAAGGTTGGCGATGTCGATGCAATCCTTGCGCGGCTCGCCGGGCGTGGCCATCAGATGATAGACGTCGTTGGCCGTCCAGGATCACGCCGCGCGCGGATCGGCTTCGTACATCCATCAAGTACCGGCGGAATCCTGTTCCATTTTGTCGAACGGGCAGAACATGATCACAGCGTCACGCCTTGAGTTGCTCGTTGGAGACCGACCCTGGCGCAATGGGATGTATCGGCTCAACTGGTCAATGCGCGGCTGAGGGCGGTGGTGAGAGTGGCACTGGTAATGTCATCCTTGTGCAGGGCCTCACTGGCACCGAGCGCGCCCAATTTGATCGTACGCGCGCGGTCCATCTCGCCTGACATCACGATAATCGAGCCGGTATATCCCGCGCTGCGCAATTCCGGGATGGTCTGCAATGCGGTGTCTGTTGGACCCAGATAGTCGTCGATAAAAACGATATCCGGCATTGAACGTTCGATGGCCGCGGAAATCTCACGGACCGCGCTGATCCTTCTGACGTCGATGGTGCGGCCAAGGGTGACACGCAGCGTGGCTGATAACCGTCGCGCATCGAAGTCTTCATCCTCAACCAACAGGATGTCATGAAGATCCGGCAGCGAGGTCGCCTTGCGATCTTCATCGCGTTGTGCGGCCTGAGGCATTGCCTTCATAGCAAGGGTGTCCGGCATCAATGATCTCCTGGTTTCGATTTGACCGCTCGCCACCCGCCCCAGAGGCGCCCCATTCGCGACTGGAATAAGACAGGATGACCACACGCCTGCCGCGTTCCGTTGAATTGGCATTGCGGCAGCGTTGAAGATCAGGGGGCGCAGGGGATCAGCAAGGCGGCTGGAACGCCGCGAAATCAACGATCTCAACCTCAGTCGCTGCCACACCGATTTGTGATGCCGATTGACACCATCAGGAAGCGTTCATCTGAAGATCAAGAATAATTTACTGCTCACATTCGATCGTTGCCGAAGATTCGAGTCGCGAGGTGTTTTATCGTCATGCTGAAGCATTTTTTGATCCCGGCGGTCACAGCATTTTCGTGTGTACTGTTCGGTGGCTGTGCGACAATCACCCAGGGTACGACACAACTTGTTCAAGTGAATTCCACACCGCAAGGTGCCAACTGCCGTCTGACGCGCGAGAGCCAACTGCTGACCGAAGTTCAAACACCACAAGCGGTCACCGTGCCGCGCAGTGTTCATGACGTCAACGTTGCCTGCCGTTTGCCCGATGGGCGCAAAGGCCATGCGGTACTGAAAACGACGCTGACGCCGATGGTGGCCGGCAACATCCTCGTTGGTGGTGTGATTGGTGCCGGTGTTGATGCGGCATCCGGCGCCATGAACGAGTATCCCAACGCGATCACCGTTGATATGCGCGGCCGTTCAGCACCGAAAACCACCACGCCGCGTAAGAAAAAAGCGCCCGATCCTTATGGCGCCCGAAAAAAGCCCGTCAGTTGGTCCTTGCTTCAAAGCCGAACCAATCTCGCCGATACTATCAGTGATGTCGTTTGCTTTATGGAGTTCGTGCCGTCAATCGTTTGACGACGGCACGCGTCGAGGAGCGGAGCTTGATCGCGCAGCGCCTTGTTGTGCGTGATCACCTACGATTGTTCGATCACTTCGCCGGCCTTCTGACCGCCGGCGCTGGCCGCTCGGTGGCGCTTGCTCTGGGCCAAGCCTCCGGCATCAACAATTCAATGCTCTTCCCATGGTATCCCACTAGACAATTGAGGATTTTTGGCGCAGTGACATACCATGATTTCCGGCAGCATTTTTCAAGTTGTTCGAAGGGAACGAACGGTGTCATCGCAACAGCCCAAAATAGACAAAAAGCTCCGGGCGGCGCTCGATGCGATCGATCAAACGAGGCTCAGGTTCGACCAAGCTATCAGGAACGGCGACGAAGCCGCGGCGGCGGATTTATTGAAAACGATCAACGACCTTGCCCAAGATTTTGATCAACTCACCGGGGACAATCCTACTCAGACGAAGGGGTGACCCGATCACAGCCGCAGATTGGTGAGTATTTCCGCGAGACCAAATCCGACCTTTTGCCCGATCCACAACAGTTCTTCTGCCGAAAACGTGCGTTCTCCCGCTTCCCCTGCCGCGTAGTCGTCGACTGACAGCTTGCACGCGTCAGCGACTTCTTGGCGGCTGAGACAGGCCGCCTTTCGAAATCTTTCAATGCGTTCGCCGATCTGACAGTCGATCGTCGGTCTCATAAAACCCAATCCGCTTAACAATAATCAGAGCACATATAAATTAAACGAGCCGAAATCAAGGCCTTACATTGCGCGGATCACTATGTGTTTATGCTGATTGACAAAGAATTTGTTGCCCAAATAATCACTTAATCCGTTTGCGGATACACTCGACACGTACGCATGACGGCGCTTGGGGAGCTGTGACCGGATTGCAAGACAGCTGATCAAACCTGCGGGCGATCGGAGATCAACAGCCACATCGGGCCGTTTATTGGGTCCTGCCAGATGCGGCTCCAATGGAATCCGGCCTTCTCGTAAGCGCGCACGGCCTGCTCATTTTCGATCGATGCGAACACACAAACCGCGGTCGCGAGCGTGGTTGAAAACACTTCTTGGCGCAATTTACTCAGTGCCGTTGGGCCAAGGCCGCAGCCGCGAGCGTCCGGCTCGGCGATGAAGATGTCCATGTCCCAGGTGCCGGCCATCAGGTTTTCTGGAAGTTCGTCGCCCCAGGTCATCGCGTCGACAGCGTGCGCATAGCCAACCGGTCTGCCGCGCCACTCGATGATCCGTGCGATCGAATGTGCCGCTCCCAGGGCGCGAATGACTTCCGCTTCGGTCGTCGATGCCGGCCCCCACCATTTCTCCACTGCCGGCAGTCGAAGCCACTTGCGCACCATGCCCCAGTCGTTGTCCGTTGCCGGGCGCAGTTGGCAATCGCCCGAGAGAATGTTGTCGTGGGTGGTACTCAAAACCGGACCTTGCGAAGCCTTTGCATCAACGTCAGCACTGGACGATGATTCGTCCGAACTTGTGGCAGTACGCGTCTAATGCCGAAAATGGCGTGTCCCGGTCAGCACCATCGCGAGGCCTTTCTCGTTGGCTGCCGCAATGACCTCATCATCGCGTACCGAGCCACCGGGCTGGATCACCGCGGTGGCGCCAGCTTCAGCGGCGGCAAGCAGGCCGTCGGCAAATGGGAAGAACGCATCGGATGCGACGACCGAGCCTGTCGCCAGTGATGTATCGAGGCCTGCCGCCTCGGCGGCATCAAGTGCCTTGCGAGCCGCGATACGCGATGAATCCAGCCGGCTCATCTGGCCGGCGCCGATGCCGACCGTGGCGCCGGCTCGGGCGTAGACAATTGCATTTGACTTAACGTGTTTTGCAACCATGAAGGCAAACTTGAGATCTGCGAGTTCCTCGTCGGTCGGCGTGCGCTCGGTGACGACCTTCAAGTCGAGATCATCGATGACGGCATTGTCGCGCGATTGAACGAGAAGGCCGCCGGCCACCGATTTGACGATCGTGCCCGGTTGTCTCGGATCGGCGAGTTCTGATGTGACGAGCAGGCGCAAGTTCTTTTTCGCAGCAAAAATGCGCGCGGCATCGTCTGTCACCCCCGGGGCGACAACGACTTCGGTGAAAATCTTCGTGATCTCTTCCGCCGCGTCCGCGTCGATCCGCGCGTTGAGCGCGATTATGCCACCGAACGCACTGACCGGGTCGCAACGCAGCGCCAGTTGATAGGCGTCGGTAAGTGTCGCGCCGCGGGCAACGCCGCATGGATTGGCATGCTTGATGATGGCAACGGCAGGTCCTGCGCCCGGATCGAATTCAGCAATCAATTCAAGCGCAGCATCGGTGTCGTTGAGATTGTTGTACGATAGTTCCTTGCCTTGCAATTGCGAGGCACCGGCAACGCCCGGGCGGCCGTCGCCTGTCCGGTAGAACGCAGCCGTCTGGTGTGGATTTTCGCCATAGCGCAATGCCTGACCGATCTTGCCGGCGAAGGCGCGGTAGGCCGGTGCTTCGTCATTCAGCTGACCGGCGAACCAGTTGGAGATTGCCGCGTCGTAGTGCGATGTGCGGGCATAGGCTTTGGCTGCGAGGCTGCGGCGCAGGTCCGCCGAGATGGCGCCTGCGTACTGCTGCATGTCGGCAAGCACTGCCTCGTAGTCATCGGTTTCGACAACGACCGTGACAGCCGCGTGGTTCTTGGCCGCTGCACGGATCATGGCAGGGCCGCCGATGTCGATATTTTCGATACACTCATCGAAGCTGCCACCGCGCGCTACGGTTTGCTCAAACGGGTACAGGTTGACAACCAACAGGTCGATCGGCGGGATGTTGTGGGTTTCTGCGGCCGCCTGATGCTCAACATTGTCGCGCACCGCGAGCAGGCCGCCGTGTACCTTTGGGTGCAATGTCTTGAGGCGGCCGCCCATCATTTCCGGAAAACCGGTGTGTTCGCTCACGTCGATGACGGGAATGCCGGCATCTTGCAGCGTCTTTGCAGTGCCCCCGGTTGATAGAATTTCAACGCCGCGTTCGTGCAGATGCGCCGCGAAGTCGGTCAGTCCGGCCTTGTTGGACACCGAAATCAGAGCGCGTTCGATTTTGGTCGTTTCCGTCATGGCGCGTGTTCCGCTTTGCTTTGCTGGCTCGATCCGCTGCGCGCATGCACATGCGATCCCAGAATCATCTGTTAGACGACTGATTTAGAGGAATTCGCGAAAAGATTGAACCGGACCTTTGGATTACTTTGCGTGCGGTGGGCTATGCTCGCTTGAGTGTCCAATTGACGCGGGTTTCACCGAACGATGCGCCGCGCAGCACAATCTGCAAAGAACGTGTCGGCCCGGCAAGATCAGCAAAATTGATGCTGTCTTCAATCGACATCGTCGTGCCGCTCACCGTGAAGTGCCAAACTGTACCGTCGCGCAGCTCCAGCACGGCAATGGCAGGATCATCATCGTGTTGGCACATCACATCATTGTCGAGATGGAAGTGGATCGCGTAGGGCAGATCGCGCGCAAACCGAACGCTTCCCGAGCCGGCACCGATGATATCCTCGCCGGTCAGCCGCGTGCCATCGCGGGAGAGGAACAACTCGCGCTTGTGGGTCAGTGAAAACTTCCGCACGTAGCCGTCATGGCTGCATTTCAAGATACTGCCGTCGCGCTGCTTGTTGAGTTCAGACGTGACTTTGCTTGGATAACGAATCGGCGACGCTCGCACCAGCCGGTTGAGCAGCTTGTTGCGCAGCAGTTTCGAAGACGACGAGGTGTTGAGACAGAGCGTGTTGTGGCTTGCCGTCGAGCGCGAGGTTGCCAGCCAATCCTGATCGGCCGGCCCCGGGGAGCCGGCGTTCACGAACACTGCCTGATCGCCAATACTCAACTCAAATGACAAAGCACCGGCGCAAGCAGTGCCGGCATATTCAAGCGCGGGTGGCGTACCAACATCAGCAATCAATATCGTGTCGCCCGCTTCGAGGCGTGCGTAAGCCGACTTCGGTGCCCCAGCGAGGTTGGATTCAGGTGCCGGATCATAGGCAAGCAGTGTCGCAAGGCTGTCAAACGGCGTTGCACCCATGCCGTTAAAGCGTGACAGACTGCCATCGCCGAGGCGCAAGTAGCGCAGGAAGCGGAGCATGCGAGCTGTGGCTGCTGTCAGCGCGGGGTGGAATTTTCGTTCGCGTGCAACAAAGCACGTTTGCAGCGGCAGCAGATCCAGCAGAAGCTCGATAACGATTTCCGCGTTACGGCTGATGTGGCCACCGTCTTCCAAAACCTGGGTCTGCACCTCGTTGGCGAGCGCATGTTCGAACTCGAAGACATTGCTCTCGCGGCCGGCGATGCATGTCGATCCAACCAGCAGGCCGATCAATGCCTCAAGCCGCGGATAGCCGTCGGGTGCATCGCGCCAACGGGTGGCCAGTTGCACCAGTTGCAAGCCAAGACTGTCGGCAATGCGGTCGTAAGTTTGGCTGTCTATTCCTTCGAAAATGAATGGAACGTTCGCGAGCCACGATTGGATGCGCCGACCAACCACGTCGGGCTGCCACGGGATGCCGCCACTTCTCGGTGGGTAGCGATCGATCCAGCTCAATATCGCATCAAGTGCCATCTCGCGATCATCTTCACCGCCGGCGGCGCTGAGATTGCGCAACCAGCCGAAGCCGTGCAACGAGCGTGACCAAACTTCGCTCGGCGCGACGACATCGAACATCGAACCATCGCCGATCGATGCAACGGCGCCGCCAAGCCCCAGCTGGCCCTGGATTAACTCCTCCGCAAAACTCGGGTCAGCCGTACGCAGTTCCTGCGGCACGATCAGGAGTTCTTCGGCCGTTGGTGCGCCGTAGCGCCATTTGATTACCGGAGATCGCAACGCGCGTGCCACAAGTGAGCGCCGCGTGCGATTGACCGCGATGCGGGCGAGGCGGGAGTGTTCTGTCAGCGTCAACGATGGTGGCATCGGTAATATCCAGGGCTGCGCGCATCAGCTTACTGTGATTCGTACAGGCAAATTATTCGACAAACAAATCATTGAAACGTGGGCGGATGGCTTGAATGCGGCCAATCGATGACTATTAGGGTAGCCGATCGCCGCATTCAGACGCGAGCAATGGAACCGCTCGAGTTCAGGCCACGTGCTCAGGCCAGGCGCTCAAGTCGTGCCGCGTAGAAGCCATCAATGCCGGCCAGCGCCGGGTTTTCGGCCGGAAGCTGGAACGGAAGAGTGCGTAGATCACCCGTCGCGGTGATCCAATCGGTTTGCCCACCAACTTCCTGCGCTGTTATCGGGCGACGTTGGAACTTTAGCCGAGCGGCGCCGGGGTTTTCCAGAAAGTGCGCGATCTGCTCCTCACCTTCGGCTGGCTCAAGCGAGCACGTGCAATAGACCAGCGTGCCGCCAACCGCGACCAGACTGGCAGCATTCTTCAACAGGCGCAGCTGCATCTCGGCAAGGCGTCCGACATCTTCCTGACGCTTCAGGTGCAGTATGTCAGGATGGCGCCGTATGGTGCCGGTTGCAGTGCAAGGCGCATCGATCAGCACGGCGTCGAACGGCTCGACATTCCGCCAGGTTGTGGCATCCGCTGCAACGGTTGCTGCATCGAAGCCGATCCGATCCAGATTTTCCTTTAGTCGAGCGATCCGCGTCAGCGAAACGTCAACGGCAGTCACGTCTGCACCGGCGGCGCAGAGCTGTGCCGTCTTGCCACCGGGAGCAGCACATAGATCGAGAATGCGCATGCCGGGCTTGGCGCCGAGCAAATTGGCCGGCAGGGCCGCGGCGGAATCCTGTACCCACCAGCCGCCCTCGCTGTATCCGTCCAAATCTTCAATCCGGCCGCCGGCGGCGCGGCGCAGCGAGCCGGTCGGCAAGACGATCGCTTCAAGCCGCGATGCCCACTCGAGCGGGCTGTCCTTCACGGTCAGGTCAAGCGCTGCCTCCTGAAGTGAGGCCGCAGCGATGCGCGCGGCGACGTCGTTGCCATAAGTCGCGCGCCATCCGTCCATCATCCACTCGGGAACGTTACTGTCGGCGGCATCCTTTTCGGCAAATATTTTGCCGCCAGTTTCGGAAACGCGGCGCAGAACGGCATTGGCGAGCTTGTCGAAATGCTGTGTCCTCTGGCTCAACCGTGTCAACTCAACGGCTGTCGAGATCGTTGCGTGCGGCGCAATGCCAAGCAGGATCAGCTCGGCTGCGCCGGCCAGCAGAATGATGTTCATGCGCTGGGCGTTGGCCGAAAGTGGCTTTTGCAGAAAGGTGTCAACCACCGCCTGTAGGCTTGCGTGCTGCCGCAGGACCGTCATCGCCAGGAGACGCGCGAAGGCTTTGTCGCGCGGTTCGAGCGCAACAAAACGTTCATCGGCAAGTGCCTCAGGGATTGCGACGTCGAGGCTGGCATGATCGCGCAACACCCGTTCGATGATGGTCAACGCGAGATAACGTGACGTCAGTCCGGCGGTCGCTTTGCCAGTCTTGTTGCCTGCGGTTTGGCTGGCGTGACGCGTACGTTGTCCCGCCCTGCTCCGCTGATCGTCGCGCGGTTGCGTTCTGTGTTGCTTGTTACGGGCCGGGCCATGTTTGCCGCTCGATTTCGGGCCCGACCTGGCTCCCGGCTTGGGGCCGGCTTTTGCACCTGGCTTGTCGCGGTTCGGGCGTCGCGCGCCGAGTGTCGGCTCACTGCTACGTCCGTGACGTGGTGGTTGTTTATCTGTCAAAGGTCAGCCCCACGGCCCGCGCCGTTGTTGTCTGCGTGGTGGAATGCGGCTGCCGCGGCTGAGAAAGCCACCGCGTGAAGGTTGTTGATCCGCGTCATCTCGATCATCGGCGGGTGATCTTTCATAGGCGACTTCGAAGCCACCGGTGCCCATTTCTTCGGCCAATTCGCGCAGTGCGGCAATGCGGTTCTCGGTGTTCGGGTGTGTCGAGAACAGGTTGTCAAACGTGCCGCCGAACAATGGATTGATGATGAACATGTGGGCCGTTGCCGGTGCACGTTCGGCAGACTCCATCTGCACACCGCGGGCGGCCGCCTGGATACGTTGCAAGGCTGACGCCAACCACGCTGGATTGCCGCAGATTTCCGCGCCGATCCGATCCGCATGATATTCGCGCGACCGTGAGATCGCCATTTGAATCAGCATCGCGGCAATCGGTGCCAGCAACGCCGCCGCCAACGTGCCCAGCAGTCCGCCAGGCCCATTGCGACTGCGCCCGAACATCATCGAGTATTGCAGCATCGTCGCCATCATCGAAATTGCACCGGCGATCGTCGCCGAAACGGTCATGATCAGCGTATCGCGGTTTTTGATGTGCGCCAGCTCGTGCGCCATCACGGCTGCCACCTCGTTTTGCGACAGCGCTTCCAAAAGGCCGGTAGACGCACACACGGCGGCGTTTTCTGGATTGCGACCTGTGGCAAACGCGTTTGGTTGGCTCGAATGCATTATGTAGACGTCGGGCATGGGCAGTTCAGCGCGTGCGGCAAGTTGGCCGACCATTCGATAGAGATCGGGGGCCGTTTGTTCATCGACCTTCTGGGCACCATGCATGCGCAACACGATGGTGTGCGCATTCCAATAGCTGAAAGCATTGGTTGCGAGAGCGATAACAAAGGCAATCACCATTCCGGTCTGGCCGCCAATGAACGCGCCCATGGCGACCATGATGACCGTCAGGAAGGCGAGCAAGGCGCCGGTCTTCAGCATGCTAAACGACATGTTTTGATCCGCTGTGACGTGTTGGCTGAAACGCTGGCCGGGTATTGGGCATACACCTGCAGGATAAGCCAATGATGTAGGTCCGGTGGTTGGTTGGCATCTGCCACTATCCTCACTATATCATGTCGGAGCATGCCAACGTCCAGGTCAACATATCGATATGGCAGGCAAAATTGCCGGTGTCGCGGCCCTTTGCGGTGTGCCCCTTGGAGATCGACACGCAATGTCTGATGCTGAAACACACGATAGCGCTGGAACGACACAGGTGGCGGATAACGATACGGATGCGCCGCCGCGTGCCTTACCGGAAGCTGCCAAACGTGCGCTAGCAGAGGCTGAAGCACGACGAGCCGCTCAGGCCGAAGCCGCGGCAGATGGCGCAAAGGAGATCGGTGGGGCGGCAGGTCCCGACCCTGTCCGTTATGGCGATTGGGAAAAGGGCGGTATCATCTCTGACTTCTAATTTCGATGAAAACTCATTCAAATCAATGTGTTGCCTAAATATTTCTGCCTTTGTTGTTTCCCCTGTGTCTGACATTTGGACGCGCATTCATTAAGACTTAACCAGAAATTCTATTGCGCAGTGGGTTGATCCGCCGGCGCATCGATTTCGGCATCCTAGTTGCTTTCCTCATCGCCATACCTGTTGGCGCACAAGGAAAAGCACGATGTTCAAGTCCCTTCCCGATACTGTCCGAGAATTTCACAATGACACCCGTGGCGCGATCGCGATTCTGTTTTCGCTGACCCTCGTTGTCGTCGCGACAGTGGTTGGCATGGCCATCGACGTCAGCCGCGGCATTCGCGCCGGCGGATCGGTCGGTGCAGCGGTTGATGCAGCCGTACTGGCAGGGGCAAAAGGTCTTCGCCTGCAGAACATGACAGACGCGCAGGTCAACAACGTGGTCCGCAGGATTTTTGATGAAAACCTGGCATCATCGAGCATGGATCTGCCTGTCATCAACGCCTTTAACGTCACGATCAACCGCACCAATAGCAGTGTTGAGCTGGACGTTGACGCCGAAATTCCAACCACTCTTGGCCAGTTGGCGGGCATCCAGAAATTGAGCCTGCCGCGCCGCAGCGTTGCGATCTACGAGAAAAAAGACATCGAGGTTGCCCTTCAGCTGGACGTTACCGGTTCAATGCGAGGCAGCAAGATGGTGGCACTCAAGCAGGCTACCAAGGACCTGGTTGATATCTTGATCCCGGATGATGCGACGTTGCTCAACGGCCAGAGTGTACGTATCGGCTATGCGCCATACGCTGCCGGGGTCAATGCAGGCTCGTATGCAAACGCCATGAACGGTGGCGTTTCAGCTCCGAACAACTGCGTCTATGAGCGTGCCAACACCAGCTACCAGAATACAGATAACTTCCCTGTCGGTGCTTCGGTTCTGAAGACCAAGTTGGATTTGCCATCTGGCAACAACTGCTCGAGCGCACAAGTCCTGCCCATGACGGCTGACAAGGTCCTTCTCAAGAACACCGTCGACAGTTATTGGACCAATGGTTCGACCGCCGGTCACCTTGGCACTGCGTTTACCTGGTATCTGCTGTCACCTCAGTGGGCATCGATCTGGCCGGCCGCAAGCCAACCGGTTGCGTACAATTCCGGCACCACCTCAAAGGTTGCGATCCTGATGACCGACGGCGAATACAACACGGTCGGCGGCAACTACAGCGGGTCCAACGTGACACCGTCGCAGGACTTTGCAACGGCCACCTGCTCCGCCATGAAGGCCCAGGGCATTCGCGTCTACACTGTCGGCTTCAAGCTAAATCAGGCTAATGCGACGGCGACACTCCAGGCGTGTGCTTCCGATGCCAACAAGTTCTATTCAGCCGACGATGCTGATGCATTGCGCCTCGCCTTCCAGGCAATTGCCCAGGACATTGCGACTTTGCGGATTTCCGAGTAGCGCGCTGCGCCACACGTGCTCTCGGTCCTGCGGGAGGCTTCGGCCTCCCGCTTTTTTTTACGCTGCGTTCTCCGATAATACCGTGCGTGTCCTGCATCACCTGAACCGGCGCAACCGTCGCTGCCCTTGCAGCCGTGCACGTGACGCGGTTAACTTGTCGTTGCGGTTGCGGCTGGTGGGGCGCCGCGCGGGACGGTGGAGGGCTGCCAGCGGGGGACGACATGCGCCGTTGGATCATCCGAATTCTGCTTGCCGGCTTGATCGTCGGCGCCATTTCTCTGGTTTTCCGGCAAGGGCTGCTGCCCGCGCACCTGACGCCGCTGCCGCGGCTTGATCTCGCGCATCCGATGCCGCTTGTGGTTGATTGGCAACTCGCCGAGCTGCGTTACGACCGGCGTCTTTGTCGCGAAGCAATCGCCACGCCTGGCATTATCAAGGCGCGGCAGATCACAGATCGTCCCTTGAAGAAAGGATGCGGCTGGATCAACGCTGTCAAAATGAGCTCGGCCGGTGGTGCTTCGATTGGCGTTGGCCGGGTCACGTGCCAGACGGCGGCTGCCTTTGCGCTCTGGGTCCAGTACGTCGTGCAGCCTGAGGCGCAGCGCTACTTTGGCAAACGCGTTGTCGGTATATCGAGTTTGGGCACGTATTCCTGCCGCAACATTGTCGGCAACAGTTTCTGGCAGGATCGGCGCAGCGAGCATGCAACCGCCAACGCGATTGATGTTGCCGGTTTCCGTCTTGCCGGCGGGGACCGGATCTCAGTCCTCAAGCATTGGCGTGGGAGTAGCAAGAAAGCGGCGTTTTTGCGCGCTGTTCACAGTGGCGCCTGCGGTTATTTCCGTGTCTCTCTCAGTCCGGAATTCAACGCCGCCCACAAGGATCATTTTCACTTTGACCGGGGCGCCCTGTGGACGTGCCGATGAGTGCTATTTGCGGACCGGCTTGCGCCGCAAGGACGGTTTGTTGACGGCGACCTGCTGTTGCTGAAGGACCTGCTTGCGCGTTGGCGCTTCCTGCCGTTTTGGCGAACTGAACGCGACACCGATTTCATCATTGCTGCGCCAAATGACATCGCAGTCGACCCAGACGCCATCCAGTTCGATGAACAGTTCGAACGTATCGGGCGCGTCGACCGACCCTGAAAGGCGCAGCCGTGCACCCTGCTCGGATAAGTCACGGACGGCACACGGCAGCGTGGAGTGCCGATCATTGAAACAAACCATGCCGCCTTTGAGGATTCGCCGGCGCGCGGTCAGGCGGGGCTCTTCCGGCTCGGTTTTCAACGCGGCGCTGCCGACGGTGCCGAATGGAATGATCTTGGTCATGGCGACGTCCCACTGAGTCTACAGATTTTGATGTCCGGCCATCAGCGATTGATCGGCAGAAATTGCCGCCGCGACCTCAACGCCATAGCTTGGACACCTGTTTGCGAGTCAATCTCCAATCATAAGACACTTGTGTTTAATTTCTGTATTTCAGCGAGTTAACAACCGGTGACCACGTTGATCGTTTTGAAACGAGGCGCTGAAACCCCATTTTCACCTCAGCGATGTAAGCTGCACCTCAAATGGTCCGGTAATCGTTTTGTGGTCGATGCTTTGGGCTGTTGTAGGAGTTGAGCGTGTGACGGGCTACGATTTCAGCCGCGAATTCATTGCAGAACTGCCCTTGGCCCGAACTGCAGCTGCTTATCCGCAAATCCGCTATGCGGATGATGCCAATCTTGGTCGCGGCCTGTTTTCGCGTGTCGGCTGGTTTCCAACCACGACCGGGCAACCGCCCAAGACCCTCTACGTGCTGTTCGTTGGCACCGCCGAAGCCATTGAGAAGCACGGGCCGGCAATCGCTGATGTGCGTGCTCTTGGCAATGATCTGATGGTCTTCGAGTTTGCCGGCCAGGGAGCGAGCGGTCGTTTTCTTGCCGATGCGCGCAAGGTCCACGCGATGCCGGATGGCTTTGACATGTGGACCGACAGCCTCAAGGAATTTCTGCGCAGCGATCTGTTTCGGGCGGCCCGCCAACGCGGTTACGATCACCAAATCGACGTTGTTGCGCTGGCTTACTCGCTTGGCGGTCACATGTTCGCCCGCCTGATGCAGGAGGCGCCGGCATTTTCGAAGCGCTTCACGCGCATTGTCTACGTCAATCCTGTCGTCGCCATGAATTCCGCCGGCACGATGATGATGCGCATTGGGCAACAGCTGTTCGCCCGCTTTTCCGTCAAGGAGGCGGGTAAGTCGGATGACTTCGTCCCGGGGCATGGCCGTCATCACCCCGCCGACCGGCCACTTGAGAAAAGCAGCATTGGCAGTGATGCCGAGCGCCATGCCTGGATGTGCCGCTTCTATAAGGACAACGAGCATCTCGGCATGTGGGGGATGACGTACGGTTGGTTCCACGAGGCTAATCGTTCTCTGACAAAAATGTGGGCGATCATTGCCAAGGGAGAAACCTGGAACCCGTTCGTCTTCTTGTGGAGTGAATTGCGCAATCGCGAGCTGCCGCGCGAGAACGCGAGCCGGGTGCCCACACTGGTGATTTCATCGCAGCGCGATACCATCGTTATTGCGCATTATGTCCGCCGTTTTGCGACGTATATTGGCGCCGACAAGCTGATCCTGCCGAAGGCCAAGCACGAACCCAGCCAGGAACCCCCGCCGATTCGTGAAGCCACATTTGATGCCGTGGCTGCCTGGGTTGCCAATCCGGCCGAGCCCGAGATCGCCGAGACGGCGGATATAAAATTCGTTCCGCGCCGCCGCGGTATGAACGAGCGAGTGAAGTCCTGATCGTCTAATGGGTCACTGCCCAAAATACTGCCACTGGCGCTGAAACGCGCGCGTGATGTCTTCCGGGTTTCCAGGAAATGGTTCCAGGTTGATCCGCACGATATTGTCCGCTCCCATTTTCCACGGCAGCATCATGAGGAGGCGATGCCACGGCAACGAGCGCCAGTCGGCGGCCAGTGCCTGCGGCAGGGATTTCGAGAGTTTGACATGCAGTTCGCTGACCTGGATCGACCTAATCGCGTAAGTCGATAGCCTGATGTCATCCACGGATCGCCAAGGGATAAGCCCGAAGCCCTCGATGAAGATGCCATGTTCGCCCGCTCCGGCGCGGGTTCGCTCAGCTTCGATGAGGGGATAGAAGTAGAAGCTGACCCCGAATGCCAGTACCGCCAACAGCAATGCCACCTCGCTGCCATTGTAGATCCAGAAACCGGCGAGTAACGCACCCATCGCAAACGCGACGTAGACACGAGCGGTGCCCTTGTCTTTGGCGTATGCGATTGCAAACCCGGAATTGGCTGCGTCGTCCATAACGTCCGTACGGTTGTTTTTGGCCAGATGTTGCCTGCATAAATCGTGCGCGCACAATAGCAAGTCCAACTATGCGGCAGCGTGTTCACTGGGTAGGCAAAAGAAACCGGCGAGTGGCCGGTCTCGTCGTCTCATGCAATGAAGACCCGAGCAATCAGCCCGCCCGGTTTTGCCGGTTGTCAATCAGATCTTCGACAACTGCCGGTTCGGCCAATGTCGATGTGTCGCCGAGATTGGAGAAGTCATCTTCAGCGATCTTGCGCAGGATGCGTCGCATGATTTTGCCAGACCGTGT